>JANNDE010000657.1:0-5774 GCA_031387395.1 Hymenobacter sp. | reverse complement strand
GATTACGGGCGCGGCATTCCGCTCGGGAAAGTCATCGACTGCGTATCGAAAATAAATACCGGCGGGAAATACGATTCCAAAGCGTTTCAGAAATCAGTCGGCCTGAATGGCGTCGGCACGAAGGCCGTCAACGCGCTCTCGACGCACTTTCTGGTGCAGAGCGTCCGTGACGGTCAGATGAAAGTGGCGGAGTTTGCTGGCGGCGAACTGACTGTCGATAAACCCGTGGAGCCAACCAATCAGCGCACGGGGACGCTGATGCAGTTTACGCCCGACGAGGCGATTTTTCGTAATTACCGGTTCATCCCAGAATATCTGGAAAATCAGATCTGGAACTACGCGTACCTCAACGCCGGCCTTACGCTCTGGCTCAACGGTCGCCGGTTCCACTCCGAAAACGGCCTGCGCGATTTGTTGGAGCGCAAAAACGATCCTTCGACGCTACGCTACCCCGTGATTCATATCAAGGGCGAAGACGTAGAGTTCGCCCTGACGCACGGCGACGAGTACGGCGAGGAATATTATTCTTTCGTCAATGGCCAGTACACGACGCAGGGCGGGACGCACTTAGCAGCCTTCCGCGAGGCGGTGGTGAAAACGCTGCGCGATTTTTATAAGAAAGATTTTGACGCCTCTGATATTCGGGCGTCGGTTATTGCCGCCATTTCGGTGCGCGTGCAGGAGCCGGTATTTGAAAGCCAAACTAAAACCAAGCTTGGTTCCATCAATATGGGCCACGATGGCCCGACGGTGCGTGGTGCAGTGGGTGATTTTGTGCAGCAGCACCTCGACAATTACCTGCACAAAAACCCGCTCATCGCCGATGCGCTCCTGAAGCGTATTCAACAGAGCGAGCGCGAGCGGAAGGATATGGCGGGCGTAAAAAAACTCGCTAAAGACCGCGCGAAAAAAGCCAACCTTCACAACCGCAAGCTGCGCGACTGCCGCTTCCACCTGGGCGAAAATGCCAAGGACGGAGCCGAAAAGGAGCTGCTCACCACGCTCTTCATCACCGAGGGCGACTCCGCGTCGGGCAGCATCACCAAGAGCCGCAACGTGGAGTTGGAGGCCGTGTTCAGCCTGCGCGGCAAGCCGCTGAACTGCTTCGGGCTGAAGAAGAAAATCGTGTACGAGAACGAGGAGCTGAACCTGTTGCAGCACGCCCTCAACATCGAAGAAGGTATTGAACACCTGCGCTATAACCGCGTAGTGATTGCCACCGATGCTGATGTAGACGGCATGCACATTCGCCTGCTGCTGCTCACGTTCTTCCTGCAGTTTTTCCCCGACCTCGTGCGCAACGGCCACGTGTTCATCCTCGAAACGCCGCTGTTTCGGGTGCGCAACAAAAAGGAAACCATCTACTGCTACAACGAAAGCGAGAAGCAGGCCGCCATGCGCAAGCTGGGCAAAAACCCCGAAATCACCCGCTTCAAGGGCCTCGGCGAGATTTCGCCCGACGAGTTTGGCAAGTTCATCGGCGACAACATCAAACTCGAGCCCGTGATTCTGCAGTCCGACCGCAGCATTCAGCAGGTGCTCACCTACTACATGGGCAAAAACACGCCGGCCCGCCAGGAATTCATCATCGAAAACCTGCGCCTGGAGAAGGACCTCATCACCTCCGACGTGCTGCCCGCCGCCGAGGTGCCGCTGGAAGATTTGGCCTAGCGCCCGCAGGCAGGGCGGTTTCGGAAGCCGTCCCTAACCATTAAAAGCCCTTCCGGCCATGTGCCCGAAGGGCTTTTTTCATGAAGATTCCTCAGCCGGTCGGCTTATCCAAAGCCTGTGCTATAGGGGATTAAGTTAGTGTACAGGATGTAGTGACGCATCATTGCGTCTCGTCGTTGTTTAGTGTGCTCACCATCAACGCGTGCAATGAATATGCGCAAAAACGCGCCTCTACACTGCACTTACATTGACCTGGAAATCGCTCTGCGGATGCAAGGCCGCGCCGCTGCGGGCTTTCTCATGGTACCAGCCACACGCTGAACATACAGCACGCTGAAAATGAGAGCGGCAACGCCATGAAATGGCCTCGATTGGCCGGCTTCGCGCACTTTTCTGCACTAACTTTAGCCCCCGAATTCCTCTTCATTCAATTTCCACAGTTGCTATGCGTTTCTCTACCGGACTACAGCTTCTCCTGGTTTTGGTAACCACTCATGCTGCCCCGCTGTCAGCGGCCGTACCACCCAGGGCTACTCCGCTGTCCTTTGTTGCCAACCAGGGGCAATGGGAGCCCCGGATTCAGTACGCGGTCGGTATTCCGGGCGGCCGGCTTTACCTGGAAGGCAACTGCTTCACCTACCACTTATTTGCCAGCTCGCCGGCGTGCCCGGCGGCCACTGCGCCCCGTGCTGCCATGCCCAGCCACGCTTTTCGGGTAACCATGATGGGGGCCGCCGCGGCTCCCGCTATCGCCGGCGAAGGCGTGCGGGAAACCTACCACAACTACTTTCTGGGCAACGACCCCAGGCGGTGGGCCGCCCACGTACCGCTGTTTGCCAGCGTGCGCTACCGGAGCGTCTATCCCGGGGTCGATGTACGCTGGCACCAGCAGGGCGCGGCCCAGCTGGAATATGATTTTGAGGTGTCTCCGGGGACGCGTCCGGGCGTCATCCGCCTGCGCTACGACGGCCTCGATGGGCTGGCCCTCACGCCGGAAGGCCACTTGCAGCTGCGCACCAGCGTGGGCGAGCTGCGCGAGCAGGCCCCCGTGGCCTGGCAGCTGGCCGCCAACGGGGCGCGGCGGGCCGTGCCGTGCCGCTTCGTGCTGCATGGGCACGAGGTCGGCTTTGCGCTGGGGGCCGGCTATGACCCCGCCGCACGCCTGGTTATCGACCCCGTACTGGTTTTTGCCACGTACTCGGGCTCACCGGGTGGGGCTTCGGCCAACACGACCGTGGCCGACGCGCAGGGCAATATGTACACCGGCAGCTATGTGCTGGGCACGGGCTACCCCGTCACCATGGGGGCTCTCAAATCGAGCTTCCGCTACGGCAACATGGGCATTGCCAAGTTTGCGGCCTCGGGTAACAGCCTGCTCTACGCCACGTACCTGGGCGGGAGCGGCAGGGGCGAGGAGTACCCCCTGGACTTAGCAGTGAACGCCGCCGGCGAGCTGCTTATTCTGGGGTCGTCGTCGTCGGCTGATTACCCCACCTCCGTGGGGGCCTACGACCGGACGCTGGGAAACGGGAACGGCAGCTTCGGGGCGCGCGACCAGGTCATTACCCGCCTGAACGCGACTGGTACGGCCTTGCTGGCGTCGACTTTTCTCGGCGGCAGCAATGAGGAGGCGGGTGAGTTGTCGTTGGTGCCGGCCGCGCTGGCCGTCGACCCCAACGGCGACGTGCTGGTCACCGGTACCACCAATTCGACTGATTTTCCAACCTCGAACTCCCAGCAGGCCGCCTCTGGCGGGGCGCAGGACGGCTTCCTCACCCGCCTCAACCCCGGCCTGACGGCGTTGCGCTGGTCGACCTACATCGGCGGGAGCGGCACGGACAAAGCCTTCGACGTGCAAGTGGCCCCCAACGGCGACGTGTACGTGTGCGGGGCCACCACCAGCGCCAACCTGCCGGTGGGTTTGGGGGGCCTGCTGGCCACGGCCCCGGTGGGCAGCGGCCAGAACGGCTTTGTGCTGTGCTACAGCGCGGCCGGCGCGCGGCTCGCGGGGACCTTCCTCGGTACGAGCAGCGATGACATTGCCCGCTTCCTGGATTTTGATGCGGCCGGCAACGTGCTGGTAGCGGGGGCCTCCGAAGGGCAGTATTCGCGTTCGGGGGGCGCTTTCGGCGCTTACGTGCCGGCCACCACGGGCGTCTTTATCCACGGCCTCAGCGCATCTCTGGCCACCACGTTGTTCGCAACCCAAATCAGCGTATTGGGCCTGGGCCAGCTGAGTAGTTTCAATGGCTCGAACATCGTAACTGCTTTTGGGCGCGACGACTGCGGCCGGCTCTATTTCAGCGCGTACGCCGGGGCCATCGCCCGCCCCGGCTGCCCCCTCACGCCAGACGCGCAGTTTACCCAGCCCCGCACGCTGTACCTGGCCAGCCTGGCCGAGAACGCCACCGCGCTATTGTACGGCACTTACGTCGGCGAGCTTAATAATTCCAGTTCACCTTCTCCCAGCACGCACCTGCACTTTGCCGCGGCCAATCAGATAACGCGCAGCGGCGTGCTCTACCACCTCACGTGCAGCATTGGCAAGGCCTTCCCAACCACGCCCGGGGCCTATTCGGCCGGTCTTACCCCAGAAAATGATGGCGCGGCGTTCAGGTATAACCTGCAGCCCCTGGGCAATGGCAGCATTGAACTGGCAGTGCCGGCGCCGGGCGCGGGCTGCGCGCCCTACGCCGTGCAGTTCGTGAATACCACCCCCAGCAAGCTCACCTACAGCTGGGACTTTGGCGATGGCAGCCCCCTCGATACCGCCAAGGCCCCTGCGCATATCTACGTGCGGCCGGGCTCCTACATGGCCCGTTTGGTGGCTACACGCTTGGGTGCCGGGTGCGGGCCGGCCTCGGTGGCGCTGGCCGTTCCGGTGGTGGTGGTGGCCCCCGCGCCGGCGCGCCTCGTGCCCGACTCGCTGGGGTGCGGCCGCTTGCTGGTGCTCGACCCCGCCCGCCTGCGGCCGCCCCTGAGCGGCAGTGCCTACACCTGGAGCACCGGCGCGCGCACCCCTACGCTGGCCGTGACTACTCCCGGCCGCTACCGCGTCGAGGTCGCCCAGGGCCAGCCCTGCCCGGTAGCCGTCGAGTTTGTGGTGAAGGACCTGGCCCCGCCCCCCGTGCGCATCGTGCGCGACTCGCTGGGCTGCGGCAACCTGCTCGTGCTCGACCCCGCCCGCCTCACGCTCCGGCCGGTGGGCACCGTATTTAAGTGGAGCACGGGGGCTCAGACGTCCACGCTGGCCGTGACTATGCCCGGCCGCTACCGCCTCGAAATTGAGCAGGGCCGCTTCTGCCCGGTCGTGATTGAGTACGACGTCCGGCTTAGCCACCTGTTTCCGCTGCCCAACATTCTTACGGCTAACGGCGACCAGCAAAATGCTTTTTTTCGGATACCGGCTTCTTACGGGAGCCCTGCTTTTCAGGTATTTAACCGCTGGGGCCGGCTGGTATACGAAACGGCGGCCTACGGGGGCAACTGGGATGGCGCGGGCCTGCCCGCGGGCATTTATTACTACCAGCTCATCCAGCCTGCCTGCGGCATCAACCGTAAAGGCTGGGTAGAAATAATACGCTGACAGGTAGTTATTGCAAAAAACCGGGCCTGACGAATAAATATTTTTCGCGGCAGGTGAAAGTTATATTTGAAATATTGCGTAGGTTTGCAACGTCGGCTAGGGGTAGACTAGTCGACATATTCCACGGAAAAGCCCGAGCCCTTGGCTCGGGCTTTTTTCTTGTCCGGGGTTTCCGGCGGGCTTCCGGGTTTTTGCCAACCCGAAGGATGGGCCGGAAGGCTAGTTTATTTAGCTTGCATTTGGTGATTGAATTCCCGAAATTTGAGCTTCCGGACCATGTTTTTGCCAAAAAAGCCTGGGTTGGCCGCAGAATGTTCGCTAATAAAATTGGAAACTTTCCGGCCGGCCTCCGAATTGTGACTTGCTGCGCTCCGCGCTGATTCCGGTACTTTTGGCGGCTGTCCGCCGTTTTATTCGCATTTGCTTCTCTTCTGTGGCTACTACTGATACTCCCGCTTCCGACGCTCCCGACCAACATTTCCTGCAGCCCGGCGACTCGGTAGACTTTGACCTTTCG
>JANNDE010000644.1:0-22197 GCA_031387395.1 Hymenobacter sp. | reverse complement strand
TTATCCGCCTGCATCCGGAAATACACGTTCTTGAGCCCCGTCTTGTAATTTATCCAATTGGTGGTATCGCCCTCGGCCGAGGGCACGGGGGCCATATACTGCCCAAAGGCCGTCCAGAAAGCCTGGCGCAGCTGGGTCACTTCCGCTTTGCTATACATTAGGTGAATGATGAATTGAAAATTATGAGTTATGAATTCGTGGATGGGCTACTTGGACCAATTCATAATTCAAAACTCATAATTACAAAGGAGTGGCCCACCAGCCGGTTTCGTTGCTCTGAATGGCCACTTCGCCGATGTGGTGGCAATATTCCTCCTCGCATTCCTGGAAGCCTTCGTTCCTGACGCTGGCGAAGCAGATGGCGTGGTTGGCAGCGGGCCGGTGTGCACCGTGAACACCCTGCCGCGCTCAGCCTTGATAATGATGAGGTAGTGCTCCTCGTTCAGCTTATCGAAGGTGGCGTTGCAGGCCTTGTCGGGCATGACCACGGCACGCCGGGCGGCGTTGCCGGCCGGATGCCGCAATGCCCTGGTCTGGCCATTTTTATGGCAGCCGGCCAGTTCCAGCAGCCCGTTTACCAGGGCAAGGGCCAAGCAGCGGGCAGTCGGGCGTACCATAGCGGCCAGCAATAAGTAGGACGATTCAGGACCATTGCGACGGCGGCCAGCCGGCAGCAATTGAAATCGCCTACAAAATTTTAGCGCACAGGGTTTCCGCTACTGCTGCGCGGAATGCTTGCCCGCTGGTGCCCCAATATGAGCTTTCAGGTAGCCGACCAGCACCTCCAGGCCGCGCTCGAAGTGGCGGTTGTTGGGGATAACAATGTCGGCGTAGTGCTTGTAGGGCGCGATGAATTGCTCGTAAGTAGGCGCTACGTGGTGGGTGTAGCGGTACAGCACATCGGCCAGGTCGTAGCCGCGCTCGTCGCGGTCGCGGATAATGCGGCGGTGCAGCTTCACATGCTCCTGGGCATCGATATATACTTTCAGGTTGAGCAGCTTGGCAATCTCTTCAAAGTGAAACACGAAAATGCCCTCCACCACCACAATGGGCGCGGGCCGGAAAACCAGCTCCTTTGGCGTCACCGAAGCGTTGTTGAAGGTGTATTCCTGGCGCCGCACCTCGCGGCCCTGGCTGATGCTGAGCACGTCGGCGGCATAGGCGGCAGCGTCGATGCTGGCGGGCAGGTCAAAGTTTTCCACCCCCTGGTCGTCGCGCAGCTGCTTTTCGCGCGGGTGGTAGTAGTTGTCCTGCGAGATGAGGCAAATCTGCTCTTCCGGGAATGCTTCCAGCAGCCGACGCAGGAAGGTGGTTTTGCCAGAGGCACTGCCGCCGGTAATACCAATTAAGTAGGGGGTCTGCATAACGGGCAAAGGTAACGCTGCGCTTAATGAAGAATCAGGAATCAGGAATCAGCGGCGGCAATAATTCCTCATTATCCATTCAGGAAGGCCAGCAGGCCGGCCACGGCCCGCGCCCGGTGGCTGATGCGGTTTTTTTCGGCACCGGTCATCTCGGCAAAGGTGCGGCCGTCGCCCTCGGTGGGCACAAACACGGGGTCGTAGCCAAAGCCGTGGGTGCCGCGCCCGGCCCCGGCGATGGCGCCGGCCACCTCCCCGGCAAACTCCCGCACCGGCCCATCGGCCGGGGCCAGCGCCACCACTGTGCGGAAGCGGGCCGAGCGGTCGGGCTGGCCCTGCAGCTCCTGCAGCAGCCTGGCCACGTTGTCGGCGGCCAGGCGCTGGGGCCCGGCATAGCGGGCCGAGTATACGCCGGGCGCGCCGCCGAGGGCCGTCACTTCCAGGCCGGTATCATCGGCGAAGCAGCCCACGCCGTAGTGCTCGCGCACGTATTCGGCCTTCTGGCGGGCGTTGCCTTCAAGGGTGTCCTGGGTTTCGGGCAGCTCCTCGTGGCAGCCAATGTCGGCCAGGCTCAGCAGCTCGAAGCCGGGCGGAAGCAGCGGGCGGATTTCATCGAGCTTGTGGGCATTGTTGGAAGCGAAGCAGAGGCGCATGGTGGTGAAATGATGGATTGGCGGGTTGGGGAATGGCTTCAACGAAAGAATGTCATGCTGCGCTTGTCGACGCAACTCTGCCACGCAAGTAATTAAGTAGTAAGACAGCAGTAACAAGTAGTAAGATTTTGTTCAGGCAATTGACTGTTATCGCCTGACATTCTTACTGCTCGCTACTTGCCTAATTGGAAGTGCTTTATGAGGCCGGTCTACCGGAACATCGACTTGATGGTGCCCCACGAACGCTGCACGGCGCTGGGCGTGCCGGCCAGCACGGTGAGGTAGCTCTGGTCGCCGGCGGGGCTGCGCAGGCTGAGGCGGTAGGTGTAGGGGCCACCGCCGGCCGTGCCGCGGTACACGTTGGCGTCGGTATATTGGTAGCGGCGCTGGCCGGTGACCGCCGTGGTGCTGACAACGGTGTAGGCACTTTCGGTGGCCGACTTGCGCGCCAGCTCGAAGCCCGTGAGGCCAGCCTCGGTATCTACTTCCCACTCCACCTTCACCACGGTGCCCGAGTAAGCCGCCGTGAAGAGCGTGAGCGTGGCCGCGTACGCCGCCCCCACGCTGACTAGCACGAGCAGCACGGCCAGAAGTCCCGCTCGGGAGCGCAAACGGCAGATGAAGATGAATTTCAGCACAGGCTCTGGGCCGGCCCGCAGGGTGAGCCGATTCAAATGTACAACCTTTTCGCAGCGACAACACGCCGCGCAACCGGTACGCCTGTCTGCCGCGCGCGCCGAAAAGTTTGGCGTTGGGGTTGGGTATTTCGGAGCTAAGCTGTACTTTTGCAGTCCCTTCCGCAAAATCGGCAGGGTTCAACCGGTTAAACCGACCTCTCGATATGAAAAAGGACACCCACCCCGAGTACCAGGAAGTCGTATTCCAGGACTCCTCTTCGGACTTTAAGTTCATCACCCGCTCTACGATGAAGCCGACCGACACCATCACGATGGAAGACGGCAAAACGTACCCGCTGGTGAAAATCGAAGTAAGCTCTGCTTCGCACCCTTTCTACACCGGCAAAAACATGTTCATCGACACGGCCGGCCGCGTAGAGAAATTCCGCAGCCGCTACGCTAAGAAAGAGCAGGCCAGCGCCAACAAAGAATAGCTTTTATTCGGGCTTTCGGTGTCAGGCTGCAAGCCATAAGCTTTTGATAGAACTCCTGTTGGCGTAAGCTGGCAGGAGTTTTCTTTTGTCATTCGTGTCCAGTCCATTCGTTATTCCGGCCCGGCTGCGAGCTTATGGCTTGTAGCTTGCGGCCTGAAGCTTCCTGCCATGCACATTCTCCTCTTCGACGACCCGGCCATCCGGCCGCACCTGCTGCCCTTCACCTTCACGCGGCCCGTGGCAGCGCTGCGCTGCGGCATCCTCACCATTGCCGAGAAGTGGCAGCGCCACTTGGCCGCGCCTACCGTGGGCTACCTCACGCAGCCGTATCTGCAGGCCAAGTTTCCGGTGTGCGCCGACGGCGTGGTGACGGGCCCGGCCCTGGTCATCAACGGTGCCGTGTGCCCCGACGAGGTGCTGGTGCGCCAGGTGCAGGCCTTGCAGCCGGGCCAGGGCCTGTACTGCGACGAGCTGCTGGTGGCCGCTCACCTCGCCGATGCTTCGCTGGTGGCCGAGCTGGTGCAGGATGGCCTGAAGGAAGAAAAGCAGGTACTGGAGCCGGTGACCGTGATTGACCGGCCATGGCAGCTGTTTCTGCGTAATGGCGTGGAAATTCGCCGCGATTTCGTGCTTATTACCAAGGGTCGTACTTCGCAGCCGGTGAACGACGCGCACACCATCGTGTACGGCGCGGAGAATATCTTCATTGAAGAAGGCGTGAAAATCCGCGCCGCCATTCTTAACGCCGAGGACGGCCCTATTTATCTGGGCCGGAACTCGCAAGTGCACGAGGGGGCCATCATCAAGGGGCCGCTGGCGCTGTGCGAGGGCTCGCACATTAATGCCGGGGCCAAAATGCGCGGCGACAATACCGTAGGCCCGTTCTCGAAGGTGGGCGGCGAAGTGGGCAACAGCATCCTGCTGGGCTACGCCAATAAGGGCCACGACGGCTACTTGGGCAACTCCGTCATCGGCGAGTGGTGCAACCTGGGGGCCGACACCAACACCTCGAACCTGAAAAACAACTACGCCCCCGTGAAAATCTGGAGCCACGTCGAGAAGCGCTTCGTGAACACCGGTCAGACCTTCTGCGGCCTGATGATGGGCGACCACAGCAAGTGCGGCATCAACACCATGTTCAACACCGGCACCGTGGTGGGCGTGGGGGCCAATATTTTTGGGGCCGGCTTCCCGCGCACGTTCATTCCCAGCTTCAGCTGGGGCGGCGCGGCGGGCTTCGAAACCTTCAAGTTGCCCAAAGTGAATGAGGTAGCCGAGCGCGTGATGGCCCGGCGCAACTTGCCGTACAATGCGGTGGAGCAAGGGATTATGGCAAAAGTATTCGCAGAAACTATTGAAGACAGAGTTTGGGAGAAGGTGAAATAGCCGCACCGAAAACGGCTCGCACAGATTTCACAGAGGTACACAGAGGCTGTTTTAAACTCCTTTAACTCTGTGAACTCTGTGCGAAATAATCCATCCATCGAAACCGCCGTGCAGTTCAACGACATTCCCAACCAGTCCGCCGTGAAGGCCCTGCTGCGCCAGTCGGTACAGCGGCAGCACGTGGCGCATGCCCAGCTGTTCCGGGGGCAGGAGGGGGGCGCGGCGCTGGCGCTGGCCCTCGCCTACGCCCAGTTTTTGAACTGCGAAGCCCGGGCGGCTGATGCAGAGGACAGCTGCGGCCGCTGCCCGGCCTGCATCAAAACCGCCAAGTTGGCGCACCCCGATTTGAACTTTATCATACCCGTGACCATCACCAAAGCGGTGGCCAAGGACGCGGTGAGCAGCAAGTTCATGGCCGAGTGGCGGGCCTTCATCCTCGATAATCCCTACCAGGGCCTCAACGACTGGATGCAGCACATCGGGGCCGAAAACAAGCAGGGCAACATCAGCAAAGACGAGGCCGTGCAGATGCTGAAGCTGGTGAGCCTGAAGGCCTTCGAGGCGCGCTTCAAAATCGTGATTCTCTGGTTGCCCGAGCTCATGCACCCGGCCGCCGCCAACGCCGTGCTGAAACTGCTGGAGGAGCCGCCGCCCGCCACCATCTTCCTGCTTGTCAGCCACGCGCCCGAGCAGCTGCTGCCCACCATCATCAGCCGGGTGCAGCCGGTAGTGGTGCGCCCGTTTTCGGAAGATGACATCACGGCCTACCTGCGCGACCAGTACCAGCTGCCCGAGGTGAAAGCCCGCCAGGTGGCCCAATTGGCCGAAGGTAGCCTGGGTGCGGCCATCGCCAGCCGCGATGCCAACGCCGACCACGACTACTTCGAGTTTTTCGCCAAGTGGATGCGCCAGTGCTACAGCCAGAAAGCAGCCGACATTCTCAAGCTAAGTGAGGAGTTTCAAAAGCTGGGCCGGGAGAACCAGAAGGAGCTGCTGAGCTATTCGCTGGGACTGCTGCGCAAAGTGCTGCTGTTCGGCATCGACCCGAAATTTGTGCCCCACCTCGCCACTGGCGAGCAGCAGTTCGTGACCGGTTTCGCCAGATTTGTGACCCCGCGCAACGCCGATTTGTTAACCAAAGAGCTAACCGACGCCCACTACCACATCGAGCGCAACGCCAACGCCAAAATGGTGTTCGTAGACAGCTCGTTGCGGCTGGGCGGATTTCTTAAGGTTTGAGTTTTGAATGTTGGGGGTTGAGTTGCTGTCAGGTTGCGCTTCACTGCTCATTACTCAATATTTTCATTCAACCCGCAACATTCAAAACTCAACTCTCAGCATGAAAATCCGCCTCGCCACCCGCGCCAGTCGCCTTGCCCTTTGGCAAACGGAGCACGTTGCTAACTTGCTGCGACAAGCCGGTTTCGAAACCGAAATTGTGCCCATGCAAACCATCGGCGACGCCGTGCAGGACCGCGGCCTGGCCAAAATCGGGGCCAAGGGCGTGTTCACGCAGGAGCTGGAGGAAAGCCTGCTGCGCGGCGACACCCACCTGGCCGTGCACTCGGCCAAAGATGTGCAAAGCAGCATCCCGCCCGAGCTGGAGCTGCTGGCCTTTCTCGAGCGCGAGCAGGTGAACGATGTGGTGCTGAGCTTCAACGAGCATTTTTCGCTCGATAAGCCCGGCATCGTGCTGGGCACCAGCAGCACCCGCCGCAAGGCCCAGCTGCGCCGCTTCTACCCCCACGCCGAAACTGCCGAGGCCCGCGGCAACCTGCAAACCCGCCTGCGTAAGCTCGAAGAGGGCCAGTTCGATGCGCTGGTGCTGGCCTTCGCCGGCGTGCACCGCATGGGCTACGGGCACCTCGTGCGCCACACGCTGCCCACGGCGCAGTTTGTGCCCGCCACCGGCCAGGGCAGCATTGCCATCGAGTGCGCCGCCGCCCTGCCGGCCGACCTCAAAGCGCGCCTCAAAGCCGCCCTCGACCACGCCCATACCCACACCTGCCTGCGGGCCGAGCGTGCCTTCCTGCACACCATGGAGGGCGGCTGCAGCATCCCCTCGTTCGCCCTGGCCACGCTCGGGGGCGGCCGCCTGCGCCTGCACGCCGGCCTCATCAGCCTGAGTGGCGAAGAGTACGTGGAGGAAATCCAGACTGCCGACGCGGCCGACGCCACCGCGCTGGGCGTGCGCGTGGCCGATACCGTGCTGGCCCGGGGCGGACGCGAAATCCTGGCCAGCATCCGCGAGCACCGGGGCTAGGCCCGTGCCTGCTCGGTTTCCTGTTAATCTTACGTTATTTTACACCCGCTCAATTTCCTGTTTCACGCGATGATGAAGCTCCATTCGTTCCGTATTGGCTGGGTGCTGCTGGCCCTGCTGTGGCTGGCCGGCCCCGCCCTGGCCGCCGCTAAGCCCGGCAAACCCCATAAAAAAAGCAAAAAAGATGAAGTCGTCACCATCACCACCGCGCAGGGGATTATCCGCCTCGTGCTGTTCGATGACACCCCGCTGCACAAGGCCAATTTCCTGCAAAAAGCCCAGGGCGGCTTCTACGATGGCACGAGCTTCCATCGCATCATCGACAACTTTATGGTGCAGGGCGGCGACAGCAACTCCAAGGATGCCGACCCCAGCAACGACGGGCTCGGCCGGGCCAACGAGCCCACTATTCCGGCCGAGCTCGGGCCCGGTCATCCGCACCTCTACGGCTCGGTGGCCGCCGCCCGTATGGGTGGGCCGGCCGGCACGCCCAGCAGCTACTCGCAGTTTTACTTGGTTGAAAACCACGGCGGCGCGCACTTCCTCGATGGGCAGTACACCGTGTTCGGGCAGGTTATTCAGGGCCTCGACGTGATTGATAAGCTTGCCAAGCTGCCCAAGGACGAGCGCGACCATCCCACCGTCGACGCCAAAATGACCATGAAAGTAGAAAAGCTCAAGCGCAAGAAAATAGTCGGGCTCTATGGCTATAAGTACGAATAAGCCTGCTTCAGAATGAGCACCCCGAATGGCTGATTCGGGCCATTTGCTCATGTATCCCAAGCCGCATGAAAATCCTGCTGACCGGTTCCAACGGCCTGCTGGGCCAGAAGCTGGTGGCCCGCCTAAGTCAGCAGCCCGGTGTGGAGTTGGTGGCTACCTCACGCGGGGCTAATAAGCTGGCGGCCCATTATCCGGCCGTGCGCTTCGTGCCCCTCGACGTGAGCAGTGCCGTCCAGGTGCGGGGGGTGTTGGCGCACGAACAGCCTACCCACGTCATCCATGCCGCCGCCCTCACCAATGCCGACGAGTGCGAGCTGCACCGCGCCGCCTGCTGGCAGCACAACGTGAGCGCCGTGCAGCACTTGGCCGCCGCCTGCGCCGCGCTCGATATTCACCTCACCCACCTCAGCACCGATTTCGTGTTCAGCGGCGCGGCCGGTCCGCTGGCCGAAGATGCCCTGCCGGCGCCCGTCAATTTCTACGGCGAAAGCAAGCTTGCCGCCGAGCACGCGGTGCAGGCCATTGCCGGCCGCTGGGCCATTGCCCGCACCGTGCTGGTGTACGGCGTAGCCCACGACTATGGCCGCACCAACCTGGTGCTCTGGGTGCGCGACTCGCTGCGCGCCGGCCAGGCAATTAAGGTAGTAGCCGACCAGTGGCGCACGCCCACCCTGGCCGAAGACCTGGCCGAGGGCTGCTGGCTGCTGGCCCGGCAGTCGGCCCAAGGCATTTACCACCTCAGCGGCGACGAAATGCTGACCCCCTATGCTCTGGCCCTGCGCGTGGCTGCCCACTTCAACCTCGATGCCCGCCTGATTGAGCGCGTCGATGCCAGCACCTTTACGCAGCCCGCCCGCCGGCCTGCCCGCACGGGCTTTATCATCGATAAGGCCCGCCGCGAGCTGGGCTACCAGCCCCACTCCCTGGCCGAGGGCATTGCCCTGGTGAGCCGCCAGCACGACGAGGCCAACCAGTGGTCCAGCCCCGCGCCGGCCCGGAGTGGAAAGTCCGTTGACCAAAGGACATAAAAAACCCACCGGGGTAGACGGCGGGTTTTGCCTTGCCAGAGTAGCCGGCAATGGTAGAGTAGGAATTCTAGTTTGTAGATACTGGATAAGGCAGACCGGTAGTTTACTAGGTACGAGTAGTTAGAAATGTGAGAGCAAGGAGAGAAAAGCGAATAAAGCAGGGCGCTTTATTATGACCAGAAACCTACCAATAGGCCACCAATCAGAACGGCCGTGTGGCCCAATAAAGCTGCTTCACCAGCAGCGCGGGGTACGATAATGCCGTCGGGAGTTACGAAGTCGACACCAACGGCAGCCTGCCGCTGGGATTGGAGCGCACTTTTGGCGCGGGGAGGGGTAGCAAGGGAGGGATAAACTAGCAAATACATAACAGCTCAATAGCGATAAAACAGAAATGCCGGGGCGTTGCTAAAGGGCTTATTCCCAAAAGGTGATACAATATTACCAGCAAGTCGAACGTTCAAAAAAGGACAGTTCGGGTAAATGAAAGACATCAGTAATAATTAAAAAAATTTAATAAAAAACAGGTATAGTTAAAAACTATGCAAGTTAAAAAAACTGATTTAACTATTAAATCAGTTTTTTTAACTGATTGGGTGTTATCTGAGCGTACAAAACGAACGCGGATACCGCTAAAAAAGCAGATATCCTGACATCAGATAAATAGTTGTTTTTGAATGCTTAGGGCCTGAAAATGCCTTGCTGGTGGCGGGGCACCCGCGCGAATCAGGTGCGGGCTGCGGCTCGGGTGGGGTTTATTGCGTTGGCGCTTAAAATGCTGATAAACAGCATAATAGCCGGAAATATAAATGCCCACCACGCCTGGGGCTGCTGCCGGGCCGCCGCCAGCTGCTGGCCCCAGCTGGGTACTTCCGGCGGCAGCCCCACCCCCAGAAACGAGAGCGTGCTTTCCAGGGCCAGCAGCCCGGCCATGCTCAGGGGTAGTGCCGTTCGGAGCGGGCGTAGCGCATGCGGCAGGGCATGATGCCACCACACCCGAAAGGTCGAAAACCCGCTTGCCCGGGCGGCTTCGACGAACGGCAGGGCCCGCACGGCTAGCATCCGGGCCCGGACCAGGCGGGCCGGCCCCGCCCAGGAGGTGAGCCCCAGCACCAGCACCAATCCGCCCGTCGATAAGCCCCCGCGCGCTACCAACGCCAGCACCAGTACCAGGCGGGGCACGGTGTCGAGGCTGGCGGCGGTCCCCAGCACCAGCGAGTCGAGCGGCATGGCAATGGTTGTGGGCCGCCGGAGTATTCGTCGCCCGGCCCACAGCGCCCCGGTCGCGGCCACGCCAATGGCCCCGGCCAGCGGTGGCAGGCCCAGCGCCCCAGCCAGTAAGATGGCCCCCAAGCCCCAGTAAGGCACGGCTACCGGCAGGCGGTTGCCCCAAAAGCCGGCGGCCCCGCCAGCCAGCCCAGCCAGCCCGGCTGCCAGCAGGGTAGCCGGCACCGTGAGCAGCAAGGCCGAGCGCGCCCCGAATACCAGGCCGCTGAGCACATCGCAGCCCCGTGGGTCGGTGCCCAGCCAGTGTTGGTTGGTGCCCGATGGCGCTTCGGCCATATGCGCTAGGTCGGGCACACCGGGGGCATAGGGCAGGGGCAGGGCCGGGGCCAGCAGGGCCAACAGCAGCAGTCCGGCCAGCCAGGCCCCGGCCAGGGTACCGCTCCGGCGGTGCGCCCAGGGGAAAAAAGGGCTCAGGCCTGCCATCGGATGCGGGGGTCGACCCGGGAATAGCTTAAGTCGGCGAGCAGCAGCGAAAACAAGCGCGCCGTGCCCACCAACAGCACGCCACCTACCAGCACGGGGTAGTCGCGGGCGGCCGCAGCTTCGGCCAGCAGGCGGCCCATGCCCGGCAGGGCAAAAACGGCCTCCACCACCACCGCCCCCGCCACCATGGCGGGCAGCAGTTCGGTCAACTGGGCCAGCGTGGGCAGCAGGGCGTTGCGAAGCGCGTGGCTACGCACCACGGCCGCGGCGCGCAGGCCCTTGGCCCGCGCCGTGAGGATGTATGGCTGGCGGAGCTCGTGGGCCAGGGCCGCATCGAGCTGCAAGGTGAGCTCGGGCAGGGCCGACAGCACCAGCGCGGCTACCGGCAGCACCAGCCGGGGCAGCGCATCGAGCGCCCGCCCGCCCGTGGCATCATCGGTTCCGGGGGCAAACCCATAGGCCGGAAACCACTCCAGCAGCTCCGGGTTGGCGAAAAGCAGCAGCAGCCCCAGAGCAATAATAAACAGCGGCAGCGAATGCAGAGCCACTAGTGCCGCCCGCACCGGACGCTGCCAGCGCGGCGCGGCCGCCAGGCTCGTGGCCAGTGCCAGGGCCGCTACGGCGGCCAGTACCCCCGCCGTGCCCGTGAGCGGCAGCGTGAACGCCAGCGCCCGGGCCAGCCGCCGCACCACCGGCTCGCCCGAGCGAAACGAGGTGCCCATGTTGCCGTGGCGCAGCGCCCGCAGCCACTCGTGGTACTGGTTGTGCCAGCCCCGCCACTGCCAGGTGCCCCCCGCCGACCGGCCGATATAGAACAGCGGCTGGTCGAGCCCCAGCCGGTGGCGAATGGCCACCTGGGTGGCCTGCGTCTGCGCGGGCGAAGCGGCCGGGGCCGCAAGGTCCAATGTCTCGGGCTGGGCCAGGCGCACGGCCTGCTCGCCTCCGGCCCGGCTCAGCAGAAATACGGCCGAGGCCAGCAGCCACGTAGCCAGCAGGGTCTGGCTCAGGTGCCGGAGCAGGAGTCGGGTCATGGCTGGCGGGTGGCGGCTTTTCGTTCGATAGTAGCCGCCAGGAAGCCGGGCTTGAGGCTGCTCACGTGCAGGCCCTGGCAGTCGCGGCGGGCCGCTACGCGGTTGGGAAGGAAAAAAAGCGGAGCCAGTGGGGCCTGCTCCTGCAGCAGCGCCTGCAGCTGGCGTAGCTGTCGTATCCGTCGGTGGGGGTCGCGGGTAGTGGCAATGGCATCCAGGAGGTGGTCGCAGGCCGGATTGCTGAACCGGGTGGCATTGGTTTCGGTTGAGCTGCCCGAATGCAGGAGCGGGGCGAGGTTGGGGGCAAACGGATTGCCGTGCAGCGTACGCAGAAAAATATCGAAGTCGCCAGCAGCCAGCGCCTGGCCGAAGCGGGCCGATTCGGTGGGGCGCAGGTCGACCACGATGCCCAGGCCGGTGGCCGCCGCCCGAAATTGCAGGGCGACAGTGGTAAACAGTTCATTATCGGCCCGGTAGCACACGGCCAGCTGCAGTCGCGCTTCGCCGCGGGGACCGGCTCGTCGCCAGCCGGCCCCCGCGGCGGTGGGGGGCTGCCAGCCGGCGCGTAGCAGCAGGGCCCGCGCGCCCGCTGGGTCGTAAGGCACGGGGCGGAGGCTGTCGTTGTAGCTGGCCCGGTCGAAGGGCGGTATCAGGCTGGCAGTGCGGTGCCCCCCGCCCACCTGGGTACCGTGCAGCAGGCCGGCGGAGTCAAACAGCCGGCTCAGGGCTAGGCGGGTGAGGGCATCGGCCAGGGCCGGCCGCCGGGTATTGAAGCCGGCCAGCGCAATGTCGTACGAGTCGGACTGGTACAGGCGCACCTCACCGGAAGGGCTGCTAATGAAGCGTTTGAAGTCGGCCGCCGGAATCTGCGGGAAAACATCCAGGTCGCCACGCCGCAGGGCCAGCGCAGCCGCGCTCACGTTGGGAATCACCAGGTAGTCGAGCTGGGCGGCTCGGGCGTGCAGGGCCAGCGGCAGGCCAGCCACCGCGTGGCCCCACCACCCGGCCTTGCGGCGAAACGACAGGTAACGGTCTTTTTCCCAGCGAGCCAGCCGGTAGGGGCCACAGCCCGGGGCATTTTCGGGGTGGTTGGCCAGGTCGGCTGCCAGGTACTGGCTGGCCACCACCCGCAGGGCCGAATCGGGGGCCTGCGTGGCCGGCCAGCGCTGTAGTGCGGGCAGCGAGTAGTGGCGCAGCAGGTGCTGCGGGTCGAGGGCGGCTTCAGGCAATACAAAAAAATCGCCCGAGGTCAGTAATAGCCCCTGTTCCTCTCCCTGGCAGACCAGGGTAAATTGCCGGGGGTTGTCTGGGTCGGCCTCAATTTGCCGTATCCGTTGGTAGTTGTTGCGGGCGGTTTCATTTGGAATGCCCGGGCAGCTCATCAGCTTAAGGGTGCAGGCCACGTCGGCCGCCAGCACGGGGCGGCCATCGTCCCAGGTTGCCGCAGGCCGGATGGTGTAGCGAAACGTGGTGAGGGAATCGCCCCGCCGGCCCACTATTGGCATCTGTGCCGCCAGCGCTGGCACAAGGGCCAGCGGCTGGCTGTTGGCTTGCAGCAGGCTGAGGTGAAGCAGATTGCTGGCATCCATAGCCGCCTGGTTGTGCAACGCCAGGGGAGCCAGGGTTTCGGGGTCGTGCGCCAAGCGGATGCGAATGGCCCCGGTTGGGTCACGTCTTTTCGTGCAGCTGATTGAAAGCAGAAGGCTAACAGAAATCAGAATTCGGACAGAAAAAGCAGTATGCACGCGATGGAGTGAAGCGGCCCATTGCCTGGGTTAAAGGCAATATAGGCAAGACTGCATTCGCGCGCCCTGATTAGGCGATGTCGCCGGTCCAGCCGCCGGTGCCGCCGTCAAGTGTAAGGCTGGTGGAGGCTTTGGGAGCAGCCGTAATAACGGTTTGAAGAGTAGTGCCGGCAAAAATGCTGGCGACCTGGAATGCGGCGATAGTGAGGACGTTAAACATGGTATGTAGCTGGTTGAAATGTGTGTCAGGTGATTGAATGACACAAAGTTGACCGCTATGAATACCGATAAAAAGGACACTATGACCTTGAATCAGACGTTGACTTTATTTATAAAAAATAACATGTTTTTAATAAAAATATTGGCAAAATGGGCTGCTACTTAACCGCTCGCTTTCTATGCAAACTGAGAATTAAAAAACAGTATTATTTATGACATTACCAGTCTAAAAAGCGCATAATAATTGAATATACAAAGCTCGGTGTAGGAACGCAATGAAAAAAGGAAACATGCGGCAGTTTTATGACATAGGTTTTGCAGGGAATTTGACGTAAAAAAGTTGTAAATTTGACGCTCAGGCTAATTTTATGGTGAACGAAGTTGCGAATTTGGTGCGAATTGTGACATCACGAGCCGTAACAGTAGTGCCCATGCTCGACCTGCGTAGCAAGCAGCCGAGCAAGGAGCGTTCATTCGTGGAAATACTACGCAATGCCCCCGAAGCCACGCAGTTGCAGGTAGCCAAGGCCGTATATGGCAAAGCCACGCCCGCCAACCTGCAGGCTCTGCAGAAACTGCAGTCGCGGGTGCAGACCAAATTGCTGAACCAATTGTATTTCCTCGACCACTCTGACCAGCGGCTGGTGGTGTCGCGGCGCTACGAGCTGGAATGCCTGGACCTGCTGCACAAAGTGAGCATCCTGTATGCCGAGCGTGACTTTAAGCTGGCCGAGCGGTTGCTGCTGCGCTGCCTGCGGCTGGCCGAGGTGGGCGAGTTCACGCAGTACCGGGTGCAGGCCGCGCGCATGCTGCGCAACCTCTACGGCGAGCAGCGCAAGCCTGCTTCGTATAAGAAAGCGACCCAAACGCTGCTGCAGGCCCAGCAGCAACTGGAATGGGAAGACGAGGCCGAGCAGCTGCAGGCCGATATTCAGCTGGCCGTGACCAGCACGGTGGCGGCCCGGCGCAACCTGCTGGCCGCAATGCCCGTCCACCTCGCGCAGCTGGAGGCGCTGTACAAGCGGAAGCGCAGTTTTAGTACTTACAACGCGCTGTACCGCGCCCGACTCACGTTTGAAGAGTTGCAGGGACATTTTAAAGAAATGATTCGGGTGGCGGCGGCAGCCGAACGACACCTGCAGGACGGCAAGCTGAATCCGCGCCGGTTTGACCTGCGGTTCAATCACTTCGTGAGTATTTACGCGTACCTGCGCAGCCGGCAGCCGGTGCGTGGGCTGCTACTGGCCGAACGCTACATCCGCGACTTTCATCCGTCGTCGAACAACTGGTTTTATTTTCAGGAGCACTACCTGCTGCTGGCACTGCACGCCAGCCGCTACGAGCTGGCCCAGCAGCTGCTAGACACGGTAGCCAAAAACCCGGCGTTTCTGGCGCAGCGCGATGCGGCGATGCAGCGCTGGGACCTGTACCGCTCCTACCTCAACTTTGTGCTGCCGGCCACGCGGGTGCTGTCGGCGCGGCAGCGGCAGGTGGCTCAGCAGATGCTGCTGCTGCCCGAATACAGCCGCGACAAGCGCGGGCACAACGTGGCCATTCTGGTGCTGCAGCTGCTGCACTTTCTGCGCGAGCGAAACCTGGAGCCGGTGCTGCTGCGCCTTGAGCGCCTACGCAAGTACCAGCAGCGCCATCTCACGGAGGCGACGACGCTGCGCAGCCGGCTATTTCTACGTTTGCTGCAGATTATCGTAGAAAAAAACTTCGACTCCCAGAAAGCGGCCGACCGGGGCCAGAAACTGCTGCAACAGCTGCGCGACACGCCGCCCCCCGGCGAGGCGTTTGCCGAAGTCGAAATTATCCCCTACGAAAACCTGTGGAGCATTGTGCTGGGCCTGTTGCGCGAAGGCCCGCCGGTAGCAATGGATTAGAGCGGTTTCGGTGTACAGTTTGCGGAAAAATTAAAAGGGAAGAGTTAAAAATAAAAACCACATAATCTGTGTTTTAATTTTTAACTCTTCCCTTTTAATTCGGGGTATCGAATGGGAAACCGCTCTAGCTATTGGTAGTGAGGGGCGGTGTTTTGTTGTTGGTCGTTGTGTGCAGGTTTGGGATGAAAGACGGTGAAACACACTCATTTCAAACCCTACGGCTCTACCACAATCGCGCGCGAAACGCAGTGGCTGGCCACGCAGGCTTCGGAGCCGTAGCCGCGCATGCTGAAGCGGACGGTGTAAGTGCCGGCCCGGCGGAAGGTATGCTGGGCGGTGCGGCCCTGCACCACGGTGCCATCGCGAAAATCCCAGATATACTGTATGTTGTGGCACTCCAGCAGCTGGGCTTCGGGCGAGTCGAATGCCACGGGCTGGCCCACGCGCACGGTGGTGGTGCTGGCGGTGAAATCGATGATGTCCTGCTGCAGCAGGTTGACGGGGATGTACTTCTGGCCGCGGCGCACCTCGCCGGTTTTATCCACGATGACATCGAGCTGGACCACGTAGTTGTTGCGCTCCTTATAGCAGTAGCTCACGGTGGTGCCGGTGAGGGTGGTGCCGTCGCCCATGTGCCATTCGTAAGTGAAGGGGCCGGCGGGCTCGTCGATGGACGGGCGGCCGTCGAGGTCGACGCAGAGCAGGCGTGGTAGGGGCGGCCCGCAGCCCACGCTGGTGGTGTCGCCGGCTTGCTGGGCGTGGGCGGCCAGGCCGGCGAGCAGCAGCAGGCTGGCCAGCAAAGGTGCTTTGGCGGTGAAACGGGCGGCGAAGAGGCGCATTATATTTATCAAAGCATTGGGCTGCACGGCCCCCGGTACCTTCGGGCCGGCCGAAATTAAAACTTGTTGAGGCGCTGCATTACCTCGCGCAGGTAGGTCTGGCCCACGGGGATGTGCTTGCCTTCGATAATGACGGCGTTGTCTTCGAGGGCCTGAATGCGGTTGAAGTTGACGATGAAGGAGCGGTGCACGCGTACGAAGCGGCTGGTAGGGAATTTCTCCTCCACGGCTTTCATGGTGCTGTAGACGATGAGCTTGCTTTGGCCCGTGACGACGTGTACGTAGTCGCCGAGGGCCTCGACGTAGCGCACATCATCGAAATTGACGCGCACCAGCTTGTTATCCACTTTTACGAAGGTGTAGTCGGCGTCGGGGGCCGCAGCTTCGATGGCGTCGGCGCTGGTGGCGGCCTGGCGCTCCAGGGTTTCGAGAACTTTCTGGGAAGCCTGCAGGAAGCGCGGGTAGCTCACGGGCTTCACTAGATAGTCGACCACGGCCTGTTCAAACGCCTCAACGGCGTAGTCCTTGCTGCCGGTGATGAGCACGACCAGCGGCGGGTGTTGCAGGGTCCGCAGCAGGTCCATGCCCGAGAGGACGGGCATTTCCACATCCAGAAATAGCAGGTCGACGGGGTCGGTGCGCAGCGACTCGGCCGCTTCGACGGGATTGGTGAAGCTGCCGACGGCGGTGAGAAACGGTGTATTGGCAATGCAATTGAGCACGACCTGCACCGAAAGCGGGTCGTCGTCGACCACCAGGCAGCGCAGGGGGGAAGTAGAATCAGACATAAGCACGCGAAATTAGGAAGTTGGGCCGACGAATGTAGGGCCAATGGCGCGGTTTTCAAGTATCGGCGCGTTCCTGCAGCTGCGGATACAGCTCGGCCAGCTGCTGGCGAATGGCACCGACCAGGGGCTCGCAGTAGGGGCAGTCGGGGTGCCGGGCGGCGCGTTCCAGCTCGTCGAGCTGGGTGTGCAGCACCGGCACCCCGAAGTACGCGACCTGGCCCTTCAGCTTGTGGGCGGTGCGGGCCAGGGTTTCGGTATCGTGGGCACCGGCATTGGCCAGCAGGGCTTCGAGGGCGGGCGCTTCGCGGAGGAAGGTGCTCACAATCTGGCGCAGGAAGCTTTCGTTGCCACCGGCCAGCTCTTCGAGCAGGTGCCAGTCGGGCTTGATGAGGGTAGGCGGGTGGGAGGGCAGGAGGGTAGGAGTCAGGTTTGTGGGCGGGTTTACCAGGGTGATACCGTCCTTCTGCTCCTCGTATTCCTCATTCCCTATTTCCCGCAGCCCATTTTTCCCCTCTGGCCCTCCTGCTTTCTTACCCTCGTACCCTGAATTGCGGCCGGTGAAATGGGCCAGGCGGGCATAGAGCACGGCGGGCTCGAAGGGCTTGGCCAGGGTGTCGTTCATGCCGGCGGCCAGGGCCAGGGCGCGGTCTTCGGGCAGCACCGAGGCGGTGAGGCCGATAATGGGCAGCTGGCTGGCATCGGGATAGAGCAGGCGGATGCGGCGGGAGGCCTCGTAGCCGTCGAGCTCGGGCATCTGCACGTCCATGAGAATGGCGTGGTAGGGTTGGGTGGCGTCGGCCACGGCCTCCACGGCGAGGCGGCCGTTTTCGGCGATGACGACCTGTATGTTCCAGGCTTCGAGGGTTTTACGGGCCACGAGCTGGTTGAGGGCGTTATCCTCGGCCACCAGCACGCGCAGGGCGGGTTCGAAGGGCGTGAGCAGGCCGGGGTGAGCGTCGGGCTGGGCGGCGCGGGCATCGGCCACCTCGTAGGGCAGCTCGAAAAAAAACACCGAGCCAATGCCCTCTTCGCTGGTTACGCCCAGCTGGCCGCCGTGCAGCTGCACGAGGTTGCGGGCAATGCTCAGGCCCAGGCCCGTGCCACCAAACTCGCGCGTGGTGGAGGTGTTGGCCTGCGAGAAATCCTCGAAAATGGCCCCCAGCTTATCGGCCGGAATGCCAATGCCGGTATCGCGCACGGCAAACCGAATGGTTGAATGGCTGAATGGCTGAATAGCTGAATGGGCAGGCGTGGGCACCACTTCGGCCGTCACAGTGACGCCGCCGGCGCGGGTGAACTTGATGGCGTTGCCCACGAGGTTCACCAGAATCTGGTTCAGGCGCACCGAGTCGCCCACCACGGCGGCGGGTACGTCGGGGGCCACGTTTACCTGCAAAAAAACGCCCTTGCTCTCGGTGGCGAACTTGAACAGGGCTGATAGCCGGCGCACGGCCTCGGGCAGGCGGAAGGGCACCTGCTCGAGCGTGAGCTTGCCGGCCTCCATCTTCGAGCTGTCGAGGATGTCGTTGATGATGACCAGCAGGTTTTGCGACGACGACTCGATGGCCGTGAGGTATTCGGCCTGCTCGGTATTGGGCCGGGTGGCCTGCAACAGGTTGGTGAGGCCGATAACCGCATTCATCGGCGTGCGGATTTCGTGGCTCATGTTGGCCAGAAACTGCGCCTTGGCCCGGCGCGAGGCCTCGGCCGCGTCGCGGGCCACCACCAGGTCGGCATTGATGTCCTCGATGTGGGCCTTCTGCCGGCGCAGCTCGGTGGTGCGCTCACGCACGGTGCGCTCCAGCACGTATTGGGTGCGGCGCAGCTGGCGCTCGCGGTAGCGCAGCAGCCCGTAGCCCAGGCCGGCCAGCGCCAGCGCGGCCAGCACCCGGAACCACCAGGTGCGCCAGATGGGCGTGGCCACGCCAAAACTGGCCGCGGCTATCGGGCTCCACGGGCCGGCCGCGCCGCGTCGCACGCGCGCTTCAAACACGTACTGGCCGGCATCGAGGCCCGGGAACTGGGCTTCGGCGGCGGGGCCGGGGCGGCTCCACTCGTCGGACAGCCCGCGCAGGCGGTGCTGGTAGCTGAGAGGGTCGCCGGGGTTCAAACTCACACCCTGAAAAGTGAAACCCACCCGGTGGCGGGTGGCCGAAAGCCAGCCCAGCGCATGGGCCGGCCGGTATTCGCCATCAACTTCGGCGTTGGTGAGGGCCAAGCCGGGCGCGGGGGCGGTGGGGTGGCGGCGGGCGGCCACATCGAGCCGCAGCAGGCCGGCGCGGGTGCTGAGCCAGGCCACGGCCGCGCCGTGGGGGCCGGTGGCGAGGGCGGCCGGACCCAGCAGGTCGCGCACCAGCGGGTCGTCCTCGGCGGCCAGCGGGGTGAGGCGGCGGGTGCGGCAATCGAGCAGCGACAGGCCCTGCCGATGCACCAGCAGCAGCCGCGGGCCGGCCGGGCCAGCGGGCAGCGGCAGCACGTGGTAGGTGTATTCGGCGGCGGGGCTGGCGGCTAGCGGCTGCCAGGTTTTCGAGGGGTCGCGGAAAAACAAGCCGTTGCCTTCGGTGGCCAGCCAGAGGCGGCCGTCGGTGTCTTCGGCGAAGCTGCTGATATCGAGGCCAGTATGGGTGAGGCGGTAGGCGGCGAATTTCTGGGTGGCGGGCTCGAAGGCGGCCAGGCCAGTATCGTGGCTGCCTACCCAGATACGGCCGGTGCGGTCGGCCAGCAGGGCACTTACGGTGTTGTGGAGCAGGCCTTCGGCGGTGGTGAAGTGGCGCGGCGGCCGGGCCGGGCCGTTGGGAATGTTGTAGAGGCCATCGGCGGCGGTGCCCACCCACAGGCCGGAAGTGGGGGCGTAGGCCAGGGCGGTGACGCTGATATTAAAGTTATTCGATAAGCCGGGCACGGGCTGCGCAATCTGGCCGGGAGCCGTTATGCTATACAGGCTGGCCGCCGTACCCAGCCAGAAACCGCCGCCCATTGCCGCCGGGCGCGATAGCAAAGCCTGCACCGGCCTTCCTGCCAGCCTGGAGGCAACAAAGCCACCGTTCTGAACCTGGGTGGGGCGATTGAGCTGTAGCTGAAAGAAACAGTTGCCGCCAAAAGCCGCCCAGGCTTCCGCGGCTTTGTCGGGATAGGTGGTAGTCAGGCCCGGCAACTGGCCTGCCGCGCTGGCCGGGTACGGCTCCAGCCGCAACTGCCGGTCCGAATGCCGCCACAGGCCCTGGCCGGCGGTGCCCAGCCAGGCGTTGCCTTCGCGGTCTTCGAGCAGGCAGCTGATGGCGGTGCCGGCGGGCAGGCGCAGGCGGTAGCGGCGCAGGTAGCGGCCAATGGCGGCGGTATCGGCGGGCGGCGGGCCGTTGGCGGGCAGGGCCAGGCCGGGCGGCACGGCGGCCCGGGCGGTTTTCTGAAAAGGGCCGCCGGTGGTTGTCTTCACCGAAATACCGCCCTGATAGTGGCCCACCCAGAGCGCGCCGGTGGCGGGGTCTTCGCGCAGGCTGACCACAAAATCCTCGGCCAGGCCGTCTTTCTGGGTGAGGGCCACGAAACGGCTGCCGTCGTAGCGCACCAGGCCTTCGCCGGTGCCCAGCCAGAGGTAGCCCTGCCGGTCCTGCGCCAGCGCGTAGATGAACGGCGCGCGCAAGCCCTCAGTCGGCCCAAACTGCCGCAGAAATACCTGCTGCGCCCGCGCCGGCCGGGCCAGCAGCAATAGCAGCCCGAGCAGTGGCAGGCCTAAACGGCACGCGGAGAGAAGGCGGAGTAGAAGTTTCAAGCCGGACTGGAGCCAGTGAGATAAATCGGAGCCGTAAGATAGAACCGGGTGGAACGGTGCGGGTTCGGTTTCCGATTGGCTGGTAGTGCGGCGGGTTGAAAGCGGGGGAATCCTCGGCATGACGTTATTCCCCCGCCCTCAACCTTCTCTACTTCGCCGTTACCTTGAACTCGGTGCGGCGGTTGAGCTGGCGGCTGAGCTTGGTGGTGTTGGGGGCCACGGGCTGGGTTTCGCCATAGCCAGCGGCGCTGAGGCGGGCGGCGGCAATGCCATGCTGGGTGAGGTAGGCGACCACGGCCTGGGCGCGGCGCTGGCTCAGGTCCTGGTTTTTGGCGGCTTCGCCCACGTTGTCGGTATGGCCGGCCATTTCCAGCTTCAGGGCCGGGGTTTCGGTGAGGAGTTTCTGCAGGCGTTCGAGCTCGGCGGTGCTTTCGGGGCGCAGGGTGGCTTTGCCGGTATCGAAGAAAATATTGCGCAGCACGATGACCGTGCCCACTTCCAGGCGCTTAAGTGGAATGTTCTTCGTGACTTCGGCGAAGGCCGCGCCGGCGGGCAGGTCGAAGTTTTCGGAGTGAAACAGGTAGCCGTCCTGCCGCACCACAATGCCGTAGTTGGTGCCCGAAGGCAGGCTCACGAGGTAGCGGCCCGACACGGCGTTGCTGCGGAAAGTAGCAATGGTTTGCCCGCTGGTGTTGTTGACGAGGTCGATGGCCGCATCGAGCGGCTGCTTGGTCGCGTCGTCGGTCACGGTGCCCTTCAGAATCGTGACCTGGGCCGTGGCCACCATCACCGCCGGGGCCAGCACGGTTTGCTTGATGGGGGCCAGGCGCGAGGCCAGCAGCTGGTCTTCTTCGCTGAGCACGGGCGGCTTTTCGGGGCCCAGGAAGGTGATGCGGTAGATGTCTTTCGCGCCGAGGCCGCCGGGCCGCTCGCTGCTGTAATAACCGTGCCGGCCCGAGGCCGACGTCACAAAAAATACGTCATCATCGGGTGTGTTGATGGGCCAGCCCAGGTTTTCGGGCGGGCTCCACTTGCCGTTTTCCAGCACCGATTTAAAGATGTCGTAGCCGCCCATCGAGTTGTGGCCTTCCGACGAAAAATACAGTGTCTTGCCATCCGGGGCCATAAACGCGCCCTCTTCGCCGCCCACCGTGTTGATGGCCGGGCCCAGGTTTTCGGGCGGCGCGCTGCCCTCCAGGCTCACCCGGTAAATGTCGGAGCTGCCCGCCCCGCCCGGCCGGTCGCTCACGAAATACAGCGTGCGCCCATCGGGCGAGTAACTGGCCGAGCTTTCGTGGGCGCTGGTATTGATGCGCGTGCCCAGGCGGTGGGGCTTCTCCCAGGTGCGGCCGCCCAGGGTGGTTTCGAGCAGGTCGCCGCCGTTGCTGCCCGCATACACCAGCATGCGCTGGCCATCGGGCGCGAGGCCTACGGTGGCGTTGTGGTCGTCGGTGTTCACGGGCGGGCCCAGGTTTTCGGCCGGGCTCCAGGCCTTGCCGCGCCAGCTGGCCTGGTAGATATCTTCGAAGTAGTTGTCGGTGGCCGGGTCCTTCTTGCCGCCGGTCGAGCCCGTGCGCCGCGAGGTGATGAGGATGGTGGCCTCGTCGGCCGACACCACCGGGCCGTAGTCCGAGCCGGCCGAGTTCAGCTCCGGCCCGGCGTTGTCGATGAACACGCGCACGGGGTGG
>JANNDE010000584.1:0-1527 GCA_031387395.1 Hymenobacter sp. | reverse complement strand
CTTTCCACCTTCTTGGCCCGGTTGCCCCGAATCAGCACGTCGTTGAAGAACAGGCACACTTCCGGCACGCGCACCGTGCCGGCCATCGGGTGGCGGGCCACGGCAAACTCCAGGGCCGTAACCAGGTTGCGGCGGGCGTCGGTGCGGATGCGGCCCACGGGCACCTGCGCGCCGGTAAAGACCACCGTTTTGCCCAGATTTTCCAGCAAAAAGCTCAGCGCCGCCGCCGAATACGCCATGGTGTCGGTGCCGTGCAGCACCACAAAACCGTCGTAGCGGGCGTAGTTTTCCTCAATGACAGCCGCAATACGCAGCCAGTCCTCGATGCTGACGTTGCTGGAATCAATCGGCTCGCCGAGGCTCTGCACTTCCACCCGCATGTTGAGCTGGCGCAGCTCGGGCATCTTGCGCCGGATCTGGTCGAAGTTCATGGGCACCAGCTCGCCACGCTTGTTGTAGGCCATGCCGGCCGTGCCGCCGGTATAGATAACGAGAACGGCGGTTTCGGGGCGGGAGTCGGGAGCGAGCAAGGGCGGGACGGTTGGGTTGGAGGCGGCAAGGTAGTGAGGCAGTTATCAATGCAAGTAGCGCTGTCATTGCGAGCAGCGCGAAGCAATCCGTCCTCTCTGTGAGACGAGCATCCCTAAGCGCAAAGCCCTCTGGCGGTAGATTAGTAATCTAACGCCAGAAGGCTTGTCTGTGAATTGACGCTCACATCTTTTAGAGGACGGATTGCTTCGTCCTGCGTCCTCGCAATGACAGCGGGCTACTTCAGCCGCACCAGCGTGGCGCCATAGCCGAACTTCTCCTTCTGCGAGTCCTCGAAGAACTTGATGTCCTTGTTGCGGCTGAGCAGCTTATGAACCTCCTTGCGGAGCGTACCGCTGCCGGAGCCGTGGATGAACACAATTTCGTGCATGTTGGTGGCTAGCGCGCGGCTCAGCGTATCCTCAAATACTTCCAACTGCAGCTTCAGGATGGCCGTGTTGCTGAGGTCTTGGCCGCCTTCGGGGCGCAGGGCCTCCAGGTGCAGGTCCACCTCATGCGGCGGGGCCTTGATGGCTTTGGCCGGCTCCGGAGCGGGCGCCACGGCGGCCGGTTTGGCCGGGGCATTGCCAGAAAGCTGGGCTTGCAGGTTTTCAGCCAGCTTCTCGGGGGCTACGGGCGCGGCCGGTTTCTCATCCAGCTGAAACAAGTAGGCCTCCCGGCCCAACACCGGCGCCTCACGGCGGCTGCTGTAGAAGCTGGTGGCCTTGAACTGGGTGCGCTTGGTGAGCAGCTCGTAGGCCGTGTCGGAGTTGATCTGGTGGGGCAGCAGCTGCACCACGGATGCCGGCCATTGGTCGAAGTCCTTGAGGTGAAGGTGGCCCAGTGCGCCGCTCACGGCTTTGGCGCCCAGCTTATCGGCGCGCAGGGCGCGGTAGCGGCCCTGGGTTTCCTCGCCGTAGGTGTAGAGTACGTCCCGGTCGGTGTGGTTGATGATGTGCACCGACAGCAGCTCCGGCGACTGGTGGCTAAGGGCCAGGT
>JANNDE010000577.1:0-3779 GCA_031387395.1 Hymenobacter sp. | reverse complement strand
ATCAAGGGGGCCGAAATCCACCGCAACGGCTCGCCGGACGACCCCGCCTTCGTCATCGTGCAGGACAATGGCCACCGCGTCCTCAAGCTCAAGAGCGAAGTGAAACCCGCGGGCTGACGCGTGTAGCCGCCGCGTAGCGCTCGCCCGCTGGTGTACCTTTGCCCGGCATTCCCCTATTTCTTTCGCATAGTGCTGGCTTAGAACTGCTTTCGCTGCTTACGGTGCTGATGCCTGATACCGGGGCGAATGCCTGGCTCCTGCTCTTCCCTTTCGCGCTATGTCAACACTTTATCCACCGTTTTATGCGGTGCGCTACCAGCCCGCGCCCGCCCTGCTGCGCGGCACGGTGCGGCGGCCGCTCTCCCCGCTCGAGTTCACCGAGGCCTGCGAAATGCTGCTGGCCGCCGCCCGGCGGCACCGCTGCCCCTACTGGCTGCTCGATGGCCGCGCCGATGCCGACTCCCGCCCGCTCGATGTATATGAGTGGCTCATCGATGAATTCCTGCCGCGCGTGCACCGCGTACTGGACCGCGTGCCGACACTGGCTTTTATTGCGCGGCCCGATTTCTGGGATGCCCTGCGCGCCCGCAGCTTTGCCCCGCCCATCGTTATTGCCGGCACCTTCCGGGCCAACTGGTTCACCGACGAGGGCGAGGCCCTGGCCTGGCTGGCCTCCTACCGCACCGTGCTGCCCGCCCCCTAGCGGCGCTGCCGCTGCCGTTGCGGCGGGCCCCTGCACCCACCCGGGCTGCCCGCGGGCGGGCGGGCCCAACCAAAAAGCCCCGCCGGCATGCGCCAGCGGGGCTTTCTCAATCAGCAGTTCAGCCGGAGGCTACCGGTTGTGCGGGTCGGGCTTGATGAAGGCTTCCTCGTCCATCTCGGTAGGCACCACCACCACGCCCTTCTGGAGCATGGAGTTTCTGTTGCCGTAGAGGAAGTACACGACGAAGCCCAGCAGCATCCAGCCCACGGCCACCTGCAGCGTGAACGAATCGAGGCCCACGATGAGCAGCGTGCACACCAGCGCCCCCATGATGGGCACCAGCGGGAAGCTGGGCGACGAGAGTGGCGCGCGGAAAGGCCGCGGCTGGTTGGGGTCCGACTTACGCATAATCCACACGCCAATGCTTACCAGCACGAAGGCCAGCAGGGTACCAAACGAGGTGAGGTCGCCGGCCAGCGAGCCGGGTACGAAGGCCGCAAACAGGCCCACGAACACCATCAGCATCAGGTTCGACTTGTAGGGTGTGTTGAAGCGCGGGTGCAGCTCGGAGAAAGCTTTAGGCATGAGGCCGTCCTTCGCCATCGAGAAGAACACGCGGCTCTGGCCCATGAGCATCACCAGGATAACCGACGTGAAGCCGAGCAGAATGCCCACCGTTACGCCCGTGGCCAGCCAGCCGTAGCCGGGCATGTGCGCTCTGATTGCATAAGCTACGCTAGCCTCGCCGCCCAGGGCCGGGTCGGCAAATTCGCGCCAGTTGGCAACGCCCGTCAGCACGTGGCCGAACAAGATGTAGAGCACCGTGCAAATAGCCAGCGAGCCCAGAATGCCGATGGGCATGTCGCGCTTGGGGTTTTTAGCCTCCTGCGCGGCCGTGCTCACGGCATCGAAACCGATGAAGGCGAAGAACACGATGCCGGCTCCGCCGATGATGCCGCCCAGGCCGTGCTTAAAGAACCCTTCATAGGTGCGCACTGCTTCGCCGGCCGCGTTTTTCACCACGGCATCGGCCGGAATGAGGTAGGGCGTGTGGTTGGCCGGGTTGATGAACTGCCAGCCCACGACGATAAACACCACCACAATCAGCACTTTCAGCACCACAATCACGGCGTTGAACATGGCCGACTCCTGCGTACCCTTCACCAGCAGCAGGCTGAGCATCACGATGATGAACAGCGCCGGCAGGTTCATTATCCCGTGCTGCTCCACGCCATTGATAATGGCGTGCTCGAAAGGGGAATGGCTGAGATTATACGGTATACTGGTGCCGAATACTTCCAGCAGCTTGTTGAGGTACTCGCTCCAGGCGATGCTGACGGTGGCCGCGCCTAGGGCGTATTCCATAATCAGGGCCCAGCCGATAACCCAGGCCACGAACTCACCCATGGTGGTGTAGGCGTAGGTGTAGGCCGAGCCGGCAATCGGAATCATGGCCGCGAACTCGGCGTAGCACAGGCCGGCAAACACGCAGCCGAAAGCGGCCAGAATGAAGGCCAGCGTCACGCCCGGCCCGGAGGCCTGCGCGGCGGCCGCGGCGGTGCGCACAAACAGGCCTGCCCCGATGATAGCGCCCACGCCCAGGGCCACGAGGTTGCCCGCGCCCAGCGTCCGTTGCAGGGTGCCGTGCCCGGTCGAGTTAGCCTCGCCCAGCAGCACGGCCAGAGGTTTTTTGGCGAAAATACTTGCCATGTGTAATGGTGTGAATGAGAAAGAAAAAAGTGGGAATGATGAGATAAAGACGAGTCCGAAGAACGTGTACAGACCCAAAAAATGGGCTGTTCATGGCAGCGGGGCCGAAATATAGGCAGCAATTTGGCTCCGCTTCCCGCCGGGGCCGCCGGGGCGGCTGGCCCGCTCCTTGCTTGCCACCGTCGATATTGCCGCCCGGTGGCCCGCGCCGCCGTTGGCTTCTCCCCCTTTTATTCCTCACTAGCTCCATGAAAAAACTATTTCTACTCCTCGCCATGGGCGGGGCCACCACCTCGGCCGCCCTGGCCCAAACGCCCGCCGCGACCACCCCGCCCGGCACCGTCGTGCGCACCGTGCCGCCGGCCGGCGGCATCCAGCAAACCCCCGAGCAGATGGTGGCCCGCCGCGTGCAGTACCTTGGCCAGGAGCTGGCCCTGAGTGCCGACCAGCAAACCCGGCTCCAGCCCATTCTGCTGGCCCAGCGCGCACAGCTGCAAACCCTGCGCGAAGGCCGCCTCACCAACGGCCGCCGCTACGGCTCGCCGCAGGATATGAAGGCCGCCGAGGTAAAATTCGACGAGCAGCTGAAAACCGTGTTTACGCCCGAGCAGTTTGCCAAATACACCCAAATGAAAGTGGAGCAGGCCGGCAAGCTGCCCGGCGGCCGGCGGCCAGTGCGCCCCGGCGCACGCGCGGCCACCCCGGCCCCAACGGAATAACGGGCCTCCGGGCCGGCAACCTCTGCCATTGGCACCACCCTTGCCTGTAGCGGCAATGCCGCCGGCTTCGGGCCCGCGGCTTATACTACTTCATCCTGTCTTTTCAGAACCCATGAAAAAATCCCTGCTGCTCATCGCCCTGGCCCTGGCCACCACCGGCCTCACCCACGCCCAGACCCCGGCCCCCGTTAAAGCAACCGGCTCCGATGCCAAACAAACGGCCGTGCCCGAACAGCTGATGGCCAAGGCCGACCAGCCCGGCAAGAAGGCCCCCAAAACACCCGCCCAGAAAGCCGACCACAAAGCCGCCAAAATGGCCCGGGAGCTAAGCCTGAATGCCGACCAGGAAAACAAAGTCGAGCAGATTCTGCTCGCCGAAAACCAGGAAATGCAGGCACTGCACACCAAAGCAGCCGGCACCCACGGCCTGTCGCCCGCCATGAAGGCGGCCCGCGCCAAATACGACGGCCAGCTGAAGGCCGTGCTCACGCCCGAGCAGTTTGCCCGGCTGCAAGCCAAACGCGCCGAGCACCTCAATGTGCACGGCGGAAAAATGAAAAGGGTGGGCTGACGCCGCCCTCGTGCGCGGCCGGCAAAAAAAAGCTTCAGCCCACCGGCTGGTGCTTTTTTGTGCCCCACCCCCGGGG
>JANNDE010000575.1:0-3304 GCA_031387395.1 Hymenobacter sp. | reverse complement strand
CCCGCGGCAGCTACGTGCTGCTGGTGCGCGGGGTCCACGGCGGGCAGGTGGTGAACCTGACCAGGCGCCTCATCAAGGAATAGCTTACCGGCTTTTCTCGGTAGCCAAAAAGGCCTTCCCCAAGCGGGGAGGGCCTTTTTTGTGGTATCGATAGGGGGGCAGCGTAACCCCGGCCCGGCGTAGCCGGTTAAACCAGCCACCGCATCATATTTTTTGCCTGAGTATGGATTTTGACTACGACGTTCTCGTCATCGGGGCGGGCAGCGCCGGGCTGTCGGCGGCCCTCACGCTAGGGCGCTGCCTGCGCCGGGTGCTGGTGGCCGATGGTGGCCCGCCCCGCAATGCGGCTTCGCCGGGCGTGCACGGCTTTCTGACCCGCGATGGCATTCGCCCGGCCGAGCTGCTGCGTCTGGGCCACGAGCAGTTGAAACCGTACGAAACGGTAAGCACTCAGTGCCTGCATATCGATGAGCTGGTGCGCGTGGGCAAGGGGTTTCGGGCCACCGGTCACGGTACCGCCGATGATGCGCCCACGACCATCACCGCGCGGCGGGTGCTGCTGGCCACCGGCGTCAGCGATATTCTGCCGCCGCTGCCGGGCTTCCGCGAGCTGTGGGGGCGGGGCGTGCTGCACTGCCCGTACTGCCACGGCTGGGAGGTGCGCGACCAGCCGCTGGCCGTGTACGGGCAGGGCCGCACCGTAACAGGCCTGGCGCTGCTGGTGAGCCGCTGGAGCCGCGATGTGGTGGTGGTGACCGATGGCCCCGGCCACCTCACGCCCAACGCCCGCCGCCGCCTGCGCCGCGAGAAGATAGCCATTCGCGAAGAGCCATTGGCCCGGCTCATTGGCACCACGGCGGGCGAGCTGCGCTGCCTGCAGTTCGCCGATGGCAGCGAGCTGGAGCGGGCCGCCCTGTTTCTGCACGCCCCGCAGCACCAGCGCACCACGCTGGCTACCGACATTGGAGCGCGCCTCACCAGCAAGGGAGCCGTACGGGTCGATTCGGGGCTGGAAACATCGGTGCGCGGCCTCTACGCTGCCGGCGACACCACGCCCGGCACTCAGCAGGCCCTGCTGGCCGCCGCCGATGGCAACCGCGCTGCCATCGTCATCAACGAAAGCCTGACGCGGGAGGAGTGCCCGCGGTAGGAGGAGGAGGGCTTAGATAGTTGATTTAAGTACCGATGTTACGCATACGGCCCCGCGTCATCTCGTCCCGTGTGCGTAACATCAGGGAGTAAGACAGTCATAATTTGGTAGTTAAATGCTTGAATAAAAAACTGTTATTTAACGCTTTTCATTTCCATATGTCGCATACCATTGTCGCCCTGCATTACTGGGCCGGGGCCGGCCGCGAGTTCGATACCCTGCGCCCCCTGCTGCCTGCCGACGTTCAGCTGCTGGCTCCCGACCTGCCCGGTTTCGGGCAGCAGCCCGCGCCGCTGCATTTCGACTACTCGGTGCGGGCCTACGCCGACTGGGTGGCTGCCTACCTGGCCGGGCACGGCGTGAGTGCCTTCACGCTGCTGGGCCACAGCATGGCCGGTAAAATGGCTTTGCTGCTGGCCGCCCGCCGCCCGCCCGGCCTGCGGCGGCTGTTGCTGCTTTCGCCCTCGCCGCCCACGGGCGAGCCCATGACGGAGGCCGCCCGCGCGGCCGCCCGCCAGGCCTGGGGCGACCCCAAAGCCGCCGAAAAAACCTTCTATAAGATAACCGCCCGCCCGCTACCGCCCGCTGCCCACGCGGCCGTGGTAGCCGACAACCTGCGCAGCCGCCAGCCCGCCTGGAACGCCTGGCTCGACCACGGCAGCCGCGAAGACATTACCGCCGAACTCGCCACGCTGGCCATGCCCTGCCGCCTGCTGGTGGGGGCCCTCGACCGGGCTATTACGCCAGCGGCTCAGCGGTGCCTTACCCTGCCGCACCTGCCCGCGGGCTCGGCCTGCACCGTGGTGCCCGGGGCCGGCCACCTGCTGCCTCTCGAAGCCCCCGAAACAGTAGCGGCGGCCATACTGGAGTAGGGGTTTATCATCAGGAGGAGAATGCAGTGCAGAGCGGTAACCGAAGGTCAGCGTAGCGAATTCATTCTCCTTGAGCGCGACACCTGACAATAGCAAAAGCCCCGATTCTGGGCAGAACCGAGGCTTTCACCGTGAAAATCGATTTGTCATATTACGTAATCGTGTAGTGGTAATAAGCGGATTGAATTTGCATCATGCTGAGCCTGGGGAAACAGGTTTATTACAATAGTCAATCTAAATTGCGCACGTAATCAACCAACCTGTTTTCGGGTAGCGACGGTGCCAGATTACACTATCACAGCTTGGTAAGCTTTGTTCTGAGCGTTTTATCTGAGAATTGCGCTTCTAGATAGTAAAGCCCGGGAGCTAACGAGTCAATTGTCAACCTTTGGGAGAGCGCGGTAGAAACGGCTTGTTGAAAAACCCGTCGTCCGAGCGCATCATATAAAATAACCTGGTAGGGCTTAAAGCAACCGGCAGGTAATTGTAGCTGAAAACTGCCGGTCGTAGGATTAGGAAACGGGCTGATGGTCGAAGATTCGCACGGCTCCGTTGTCGGCCCTTTGCTTTCCAGATTATTAAAGTAGTGCTGTACGAAGTTGGGTAGGCCACAACAGGTATTACCAGCCCCATCAAACACAAAGGTCTGATATTGCACGTCGCAGGCAAAGCCCCGGCGATTCGGAAAATTGATAACGTAGAAGTTAGACTGCCCGGTTACCTGCCCGATGGTTGGGTCGAGGTAGTAGCTGTTGGCGTACAGCTTTCCATCAATCCCGAGCTGCATGGTATAGTCGCCTGCCGATGTTTGATTGTCAACCCGAATGTTCGTGGTTGGATTATCCACGAGAATGCTCATCCCGGAGGCAATAACTGCCGCATCGCTGCCCGCTGCTACATCGTATTGGCTGATGACATTATAAGCCCGGCCTCCAACATAATTTGGGCTGGGCGTCTGACTGTAGTTTTGCACATAAAGCTTGGAGTTATCCGGTGAGAAAGATACTCCTCCGGGTGAGAGCAAATTACCCAGACTGATGTAGTGGCTCATTGTGCCCGTGTCAGTATTGAAATCGAATAGGCTTATCCGGGGATAATCGCTTACCAGATAGACTAATTTCTTGCCATCGGGGGAAGCCTTCAGAAAACCGAGGTAGTTTGAGGGTCGAAACGGCTGTATTGGCCCAATGCGCTGGGAATTCATGAGCGCAATGCCCGTGCTGGTTAGTAGGTATGTGTCAAAAACCGGCTCATTCCAACGACGGATAAGGACCCAGTAATC
>JANNDE010000550.1:0-1907 GCA_031387395.1 Hymenobacter sp. | reverse complement strand
GGGCCGTCGAGGTGCATGCTGTGGCTGGGGAAAAGCAGCACCGGCACGTCAGAATGTGCCTTAATTAATGTGATAAGGGCAGCCTGGTGCTTACTAAGCACCAAGCTGCCCCCCACGAAAAAGTAGTCGACCGGGTGCGTTTGGCTCAGGGCGAGCAGGTGCGTCAGGCGGGCTTCATCCAGGTTATCGGGGTCGAGCAGTACGGCCAGCGCCTTACGGCCGTGCGCCCGACGGGTTAGCAGCGCATCATACAGACTGAGGTGATTTAGACGCATCCGGGGAGGCAGAAGGAGCAGACGAAGCAACGGGCGACGCGGCCACTGGGGCCTTGGTCACGTCGGAGGAGTCCGCAAGGTCGGCATTTTTGTCGGCTGGGAAAAACTGACCTGCCTTTTTTGTCACGGCGGCCAGCGCCAGCGCGCCCGCCTGCGATACCAGCACCTTGCCGGTATCCGACTGCAGAAACTGCTGCAGCACCGAGCCGACTACCCGCGCCATGGAGCTGCGCGGGGTAGCCGCCAGGGCGGGCGTGGGTGCTCCTTTGGGCACCTTGGCCTCGTCATCGAAGGCGCGGCTGGTAGGCAGCCGGCGGCTATCGTCGTAGGGCAAATCCTGGAAGGGGTCCTCGTCGGCACCAGCGGGTTTTATGGGCGCGGGCGCAGCCGGCGGGCCGGCGGTTTTGGGAGCCGGGGCCTGCGCGGCGGGCTGCGCTACGGCCTTGCCCAGCGCGCCAACCGGCTGGGCTGCCAGGGAAGCCGACTTCGGGGTGGAATCTGGCCGGACAGAACCGCTGGCAGAGTGGTGGTCACCGTCCTCAAAATGGTCCATAAAAACCATGGCCGAGGCGGCGGCCGATTTTCGCTTGTTTTTAGGCTGTTCTTTCTCTTTGCCCTTGCCGTTGTGTACAGCGCGGCCATTAGGACGGGATTTTTTGCCGCCGAAAGCTTTGCTGATGAGCCAGATGGTGCCGGCCAGGCCGGCCCCAACCAAGGCGACCTTGCCCAGCGTGGCCGACTGCTCCTTGATGTGCTCGACGTCGCCGCGCAGGGCGCGCTCGTACTCAAGCTTTTTACGCTCGAGAAATTCTTTTTCTTCGTCGAAGAGGGGATTGTGCAACTCACTCATAGCAGGTGGGCTTAGGCTTGGCGTTTGTCAGATTTATAGATAGTGTCCTTGAGCGCCTTGTTGGCAATGCCCTGGAAGGCGGCTTTGTCGACGCCCACCAGCACGAGCACCAGCAGCACGAGGTACACGCCAGCCACGATGCCGAAGCCCCAGTACGGGCTGTCGAGGGCCGAATTGAGGGCCAGGCCGGCGAAGATGCTCACAAAAATGACAAACAGCAGGCCCAGCATGGCCAGGGCCGCGCCGTGCACGGTACTTACGAGCACGGTGGAGGCCTTTTGCTGAAGCTCCAGCTTCACGAGGTCGATGCGGGTATCGAGGTAGCCAGTCAGGTTGCCAATCAGGCTGTCATTGCGGGGCGTTTTAGAAGAGTCGTCGTCGGAAAACATACGGCGCGAAATAGAAGTGGCGAGAAGAATAAGGTGACCCGGCGGCCTGCGGGGCGCAGCCCAAAGATGCGGCGGCCGGTGCCGGGTCTACGGAAAATTGCGCGGCACGGCTGACTTTTGTGGGGTCGTTCGTGTTTGCAGCCCAGCGTGAGTCAGAATCATTATCAAATCCTGGGCGTGACCGCCACCGCTTCGGCGGCCGATATTAAGCGCGCCTACCGCCGCCTGGTGGTGCAGTACCACCCCGACAAGCACGGCGGCGACGTGCGCTACGAAGAGCAGTTCAAGGCCGTGGCCGTGGCCTACGGCATTCTGGGCGACCCCGGCAAGCGCGCTACCTACGACTTCCAGCTAGCCCAGGCCGCCCGCCGCCTCGACGAGGAGCGCCGCCGC
>JANNDE010000470.1:0-17562 GCA_031387395.1 Hymenobacter sp. | reverse complement strand
GCCGTGGGCCAGCTCGGCCGCTTCCCGCTGCCGCTCGAAGTAGTGCCCTTCGCCCTGCCCTGGGTGATGGATGCCGTGGAGGCCCTCGGCGGCGCGCCCGTACTGCGCCTGAGCAGGGCCAATTCGCAGGAATCCGCCCGCTCCGACCAGGGCAACCTGCTTGTCGACTGTCATTTTCAGCAGATTGAAAACCCCGCCGCGCTGGCCGCGCAGCTCATTATTATCCCCGGCATGGTCGAGCACGGCCTGTTTCTGGGGCTGGCCCGGGCTGCCGTGGTGGCGCAGGGCGGGCAGGCGCAGGTGTGGCGGCCGGGCCAGGCTCCGGTGGCCGCCAGCCAGTTCACGGCCCTGCCGTAGCCGGTTTCACAAACTGCTTTCAAATGGTCATGCTTCGACAAGCTCAGCATGAACTGTGTTGAGTACTCCCGCATAAGTAATCGGGCATTTGCCGCGCTGGGCAACCTCACGAGACCCCTGCGGGGCCGGCCCCTGTCGGGCACGGCCCCTCTCCAAAAAAGAGGGGGAGCCTGACAGGCTGGTTTACACGGTTACCAATGCACGACTGCTTAGAAGTTGTTTAAGTTTAGGACTTACGCAAAGGTTTGTTTTTTTAGCCCCAGCGGGGCGACATATCGGTAGTAAATCCCTGGTAGTGAGAACAAAGTCCCAGCGGGGTCCTACCCGGAGGGCGACACTCGTTGGCATCCATCTGACGAATGTCGCCCTCCGGGTAGGACCCCGCTGAAGCTTTGTTCTCACTACCAGGGATTTACTACCGATATGTCTCCCCGCTGGGGCTAAAAAATCAACCTTTGCGTAAGTCCTACACTACAGCGGTTTTCCGGTTGGTGTACACTTTTTAAAGAAGTTAAAAGTGGAGCGTTAAAAGTTAAAAATCAGATGGTGAATAATTTAAATTTTAACTCTCCACTTTTAACTCTGTACACTGACAGAGAAACCACTCTAAAAAACCTACTGCCGTGAATTCATATCCACGGCCTGGTACCCAATGAGCAGGTCGGCGCGGGTGCCGGGCGGGCGGTAGTACACCAGCAGGTCGTACTGGTTTTCGGTTTCGTAGTGGGTGCCTTCGAAGTAGGCTTCGTTGGGGGCGGTGCCGCGCGCCCCGGCTACGGCAAAATCATAGTTGTAGTAGCCCTGCTTCAGCAGCGCGTGGCCGGTGTAGAGTTGCTTGGCCTCATCGTACGTTAGCCGGAATTCGTCCTTCAGCTGCCAGTCGGTGAGGGCCCCGAACACGTATACCGGGCCCGGCGCGGGCTGCGCGGCTCGCAGCTGGAAGGTCACGTCGGCGTAGTCGCCGTTGGTGGCTCCGCTGCCATACTCGCGGCTCTCGAACACGCGTTGGCCGTTGGCATCGACGTATTGGTTGTAGGCCGTGCCGCTGCGCGATACTTCGGGCTGTAGCAGTACGGTGCTCACGGGCGCGGCGCGCGGGTCGACGTGCAGCACGCCGATGCCCAAGCTCAGCAGCGAGCGGGTATCGAAGAAGCGGTACTCGCTGAGGCCGGGGAAGGCGTTTTCAAAGTTGAAATACTGGTATTCGAGGCGGCGGTCGGCGTCGCGCACGAAGGTGGGGCGCAGGTTGTACCTGGCATTATCCCAACGAAAGTTCTGGCGCAGCACGGTTTTTACTTCCACGGCCGGGTTCACCAGCTCCACGCTGCCGTAGTTCACCGCAAAATCGAGCTGCTGCAGCGTGAACCGCTCGGTGCCGCCAATCACGATGCCCGGCCGCAGGCTCACGTTCACGCGGTTTTCGTATACCAGCAGGCGGCGCGACACCAGCGGCACGCCGGCCGCCGTTTGCACCACCCACAGGTAGTTGCCGCTCAGGCGCACGTTGGGGGCGCGCAGGCGGTAGTGAAAGTAGGGCGCTTTGGTGCCGGTGCCGATGCGGTAGTCGGTCACGGTGAACTCGTTGATTTCCGTCAGAAACTGCATGTCGGTCAGCACCGAGGGCTGCCAGTCCACGTCGCAATGAATGAGCTTGGCCACGAAGCGCTGGCTCTGGTCGCCGAGCACGTCGAAATCCATCGTAATGGCCGCCGACTGCCCCAGCGGCACCACCGGCGGCTGAAACACCTCGTTGGGCTGGCCCGTGGCCACGTAGCACTGCACGCTGCGCACGTCGGGCGAGTAGGTGTAGTCCTGGTAGCGCAGGGTTTTATCGGCGTAGTATTCGGGGGGACGCTGGGTGCTAGGCGCGGCCGGCGCGGTGCTGGTGATGGGCGTGCCGAGCGGCACGCAGGCGATGGCGAGGAGCAGGAGGGAAGCGAAGGGGAGCAAGCGCATGGAGCGAAAGTACGCCCATGCCGGCTGCTTGCGCCAAATGCGTGCTACCTTGGTCGCATGCGCGGCCTCAACAAAGTCACCCTCATTGGCAACCTGGGCAAAGACCCCGAAATCAGCGTGCTCGACGGCAACCTGCCGGTGGCGAAGTTTTCGCTGGCCACCACTGAAACTTGGCGCGACAAAAGCGGCCAGTTGCAGAGCAGCACCGACTGGCACACCGTGGTACTCTGGCGCGGCCTGGCCGAGCTGGCCCAGGCCTACCTGCACAAAGGAAGCCTGGTATACATCGAAGGCAAACTCAAAACCCGCCATTACGACGACCCCGCCACCGGCCAGCGCCGCTACATGACCGCAATAGTGGGCGAGCAACTGCTATTGCTGGACAAGAAAACGGGCGAAGCTTCCCCGCCCGAGGCATGAAAGCCGCCGTTTCGCTCCGCCTCCGCCCATGCCGCACCGAGTTTCTGGTGTTCTTCCCCTTTTCTAATGCCGCGGTACGCAACGCCCTGCTGGCCGCCGGTGTGCGCTACGAGCCCAGCGCCAAAGGCTATATATTGCCCGCCAGCTCCGAAGTGGTGGCGCAGGTGCAAGCTGCCTGCCAGCAGCTCAGCCTTGCGTTGCTGGTGCCGCCCACGCCCGTCCTGGCCGGCGAGCTGCCGCCGCCCACCCCGCACGCGGCCCTCCTCTCGCGCTACTGCCAATTCATCACCCTCAAGCGCTACAGCCCCAACACCCTGAAAAGCTACCGGGCGGCGTTCGTACTTTTCCTGGCCCACTGCGCCCCCCGGTTGCCGCTCGACCTCACCAAGCAAGACGTGCTCGACTACTTGGCCGGGCGGGTAGCGGGCGGCATTTCCGAAACCTACCAAAATCTGCTTATCAACGCCATCAAGTTTTATTACGAGCAAGTGGAGGGGCAGCCCCGCCAATACTACGCCATTCCACGTCCCAAACGCGCCCATCAAAACCCCAAGGTGCTGGCCCAAGGAGAAGTAAAATCCTTGCTGCAAGGCACCGAAAACCTCAAGCACCGCACCATGCTCATGCTCGCCTACGGCCTGGGCCTGCGCCTGGGCGAAGTGCTGGCTCTCACACCAGCCGATATCGACAGCTGGCGCATGGTGCTGTACGTGCGCGGCGGCAAGGGCAAAAAAGACCGCGACCTGCCCTTGCCCGAATCTTTGCTGCTGCTGCTCCGCGAGCAGTTCCGCGAGCATCGCCCGGTCATTTATTTATTCGAGGGCCAGCACCCCGGCGAACCCTATAGCGAGCGCAGCCTGCAAATGGTGGTGAAGCAGGCCGCCAGCCGAGCCGGCATCCTGTGCCCGGTTTCGCTGCACATGCTGCGCCACTCCTACGCCACCCATCTCATGGAAGCCGGCACCGACACCCGCATCATTCAGGATTTACTGGGCCACAGCAGCATCAAAACTACCGAAATCTATACGCATGTCGCCCAACGCGCCCGCCCACTCTCTCCCCTCGATAATCTTGGCTTATGACAAGCTAGTTGCGTTAAGCACGCCAATTTAGTCAGTATCCCGTAACTTACTTGCGTACTGTGGAATGCTTAACGCAATTTGCAAGGGCTGCGGGTTGCGTTAACCCGAATGTTGCCTGCAAGCGTAACGAAACTCACAACTGATAAGAACTTGACAAATAGCAGCAACTGAAAAAAAGTAGATAATAGACATTGTCATAAACAAATTATGAACTCAAAAATCAGAATATTACCTTTTCAAATAGAACATCAAAATGATATAAATGCAATGATGGAAAATATTGCATTAGAATTTAAAGAACCAATATTTACTGAAAAATCAAAAAAAATAATTGATGTTTATTCGATGCCATATAACAAATTTTGGGTTGCAATAGATAGCAACAAAGTGGTTGGGACAATTGGAACGTTAAAACTAACGAATGAAAATATTGTTCTAAAATCAATGTTCGTAGACAAAATGTACCGTGGAAAAGGTATTAGTAATTTTCTTTTAGAAAATTTGATAAATTGGGTAATACAAAACAAATACAAACAAATTTACCTTGGGACAATGACACAATTTACAGCAGGACAAAGATTTTACGAAAAGAACGGATTTGTAAAATGCAATAAAAATGAATTGCCAAATGACTTTACCATAAACACATTAGACACAATTTTTTACACCAAACATTTGATTTACAGCTAAAGTATAAAAACACCTGCAGGCAACATTAGGTTTGGCATTATTGGGGCTTGACGAATATAGCCTCAGCATTTGTTCTTTATTGTACTTCAGTTCGGGCTTGACGTTATAAATTTGGCTTATGAATAAAACATCAGCAATATTGCAATTATCAACTTCGGTTATCGGCTGAGGGAATTCTAATTCCCCAACAAACGCCAAGCCTTTTTCGTTAATGTGCCATTTTAGACAGACACCGTGAAACAAAGAAAACTACTAAGTCAGCGACATCCATATTTATATTTTTTAGCAGTTTGGACAAGACGGCTAAAACGAAATTTGGAATGGATTTTTGACAATAAAGAATACTCAAAAAAAAGAACATATAACAAACTTGATTTTAGAATTAAAAAGCATCAATCTGTTTTACTTAAAAAAACTTGGTGACAACAACGAGCAATTGCAGATTAACAAAATGACAAATCTAAAAATTGCGGCAGAACGAATAAATGGTATCATTATAAAGCCGGGAGAAACATTTTCGTTTTGTAAACTTGTTGGTTTACCGACCAAAAAAAAAGGTTATTTGCTTGGAATGGAGTTGACATTTGGCGAAGCAAGGGCAGGAATTGGTGGCGGCATTTGTCAGATTTCAAACCTCATTCATTGGTTAGTAATTCATAGTCCTCTGACAGTTACAGAACGTTATCATCATTCATTCGACCCATTCCCTGACGATGGACGAGTTTTACCATTTGGAAGTGGAGCGACAGTTTTTTATAATTATCGGGACTATCAATTTACAAACAACACAGACCATATTTTTCAAATTAATCTTTGGTTTACCGACAAGTGTTTAGAAGGAGAACTTCGAGTTGACACAGAACTTGAGTACGCTTACCACGTTATTGAAAAAGAACATCAGTTTTTAAAAATAGACGGACAATTTTATCGAAAGAATGAAATTTGGCGAGAGAAAATTCTGAAATTTCAAAGCGGAAAAATTATTGAAACAAAATTGATAACTAAAAACTTTGCAAGGGTAACTTACACGTCAGACAATTATGTAGACGACCAACAAAACGGCACATAACATGGGGTTTTGTGCAAGCAGGGCTTGACGTTCAAACTTCGGCTGTTTGCATCGCTGTACTTTGGTTCGGGCTGGACGGAATTCTGTTGGGCTTTTAGTTTTTAACTTGTACTTTTATTTCTTTATTGGGCTTCAGTTCCGGGCTGGACAATCAATAATGCCTTGCCTGCACAAAGCCCTGTTCGTTGGTAACAAGGCTAAGAGACGCTGCACACAAACAGAATAATGAATTTAAAACTAAAAATCATATTTAAATGGGAGTTGATACAGGAATTAAGGTCAGAATTTTTCAAAATAATTCAGACAATTACAAAGAAGTTGAAGTTTCTGAACAAGATAACTCGCTTGGGAGTTTATTTTATAACGATGAAATTTCATATACAACAATAAAGTTTGACATATGTAAAGAAATATCGGAAAACGAGTTTGAAATATTCAAATTACAGCAAGACGAAGACGAAGAAATGATGTCCTATTCAGGAATTATTGATACAGATTTGGCACTTAAAACATTTGACAAAATTTACAGAAAAATTTACAGAGTCAAAAACGAAGCCCTAAACAATGACCTGTCTAAAATTGACTCATTAGACATCAATGTTGAGGAAAAAGACAAAAGAAAAAAGAGGCAAATTAGTGAATATTTAGGCTTTGAGAATTCATTTGGCATATTTATAGGAATACTGAAAACAGCAAGGGTATTTGGAGACAGAGTTCAGATTGTTGCTGAATTCTATTGACAAAAAAGTCCAGCCACCAACATGGGTTTGTGTCAAGTGGGGCAGACGGAATAAACTTCAACTTTTAGAACGCTTTTGTACTTTTGTTTCGGCAGACGGAAACTTAATAAACTTTTGTAAGTAACTCAATATCAGTAATTTGTATCGACAGACGTTCGGGCGGAAGAGTTTCAAATTCCCCACCTGACCACAAGTCCTGTTCGTTGGTGGCAATTTTGCGAACGACACTAAAACTCATCAACATTTATCAATGAAATATTTTGCACTTTTTTTACTGTTGCTTTCAACCGAATCCTCATTTGGACAAGCGCCACCAATGGTACCACCATTATTATCTAACAATGAATTATTATCGGCAGATGCTTATTCGGTTTTTAAAGCCAATAAGTTTTTAGACTTTAAAAACCGAGATTCTTTAATCGAAACTATAGAAGGACAAATTTTTTTAAAAAACTGATTTAAATAATTATTTTGGATACAAAAAAAATTGGGCAAAAATAGAAAAAGAAAACACCGCCACTTACAGAATTCCAGCAGAAAAGTACACAATAAATCCGTACCGCTATTCATACATTGACAGCACAATGACACAGCACGATAAGTATTCTGTAAGTCAATACGGGATGAAAAAAGAAATAAACACCGTTTTTAACTTAAAAGGCTTTGTAATTTATTATGAAAAAAAGACTTTTTTCAAAGACAAGCTTTATGAAACCGAAAGTATTACCGACATTTTTGACCAAAATAACAGGGTTGTTAAAATAATTGAAAGAACAGAATATGAAAATAAGAAAGAGAATGCAGAGGCAGTTATTGAAGCGGCTTACGATAGCAATAGCGTAACCGTAAAAAGCCAAAATGGAATTATCATTTGCAAATTCATCAAAGATAGCAATGCTATTGGTTTTATTTCCAAATTAAGTGCAAGAGAGACGGCGACCGATTTTGTGTACGCTCTTCGGCATAAACAATTTGATGACGCAAAAGATTATTGTACAAATAAATTGGTGAACAATATACAAGCATTATCTACGTTAAGCAATCAGATAGATTATGTACAACTTGTAAGTGGTAGTGGCAAATTTTCCGCCGGCGCAGTTATAATAAACGACATTTGGGAAATAAAATATTCTACAAGTAATAAAGAAAATTACAAGTTAGATTTCAATATAATTAAAACAAAGAATGGGTGAAAGATTGATGAATTTACAATTACCAAATAAAACTACCGCTAACAGGGGGGGGTGGCGTTATTGGGGCAGAAGGAACAATAATGAACATTTTTTCATAATTCAGCTTCAGTTCCGGCAGACGTTTTCCAATTTGGCTTTTTGTTGTTATCTTCAAATTTAGTATCATTATTGGGCTTTAGTTCCGGGCGGAAGAATTTCAAATTCCCCAACAACGCCAAGCCCTATTCGTTGGCGGTAATGCTAAAAAAATCAAACACCTAACCACAACTCAAAAAACTACTGAAAAAAATATGATAATTTTAGGCGTACCAAACATAACGAACAACGAGATTGTGCTATTTTTTTCAGCTATTGCTATTATTGTTGTATTAGGTTTTGGGATTATTTTGTCTATTTTTAGGTTATTCAATTCTATTGATTTGACTTACCAAGAAATTGTAAAAATAATAGCAAAGTTTTCAATTGTTGGAGTACTCATCGTGTGGACTATAAACTTCATTTATCATGTAGTTCATTGGTACAATTATTCACCAACTAGTGTAACCAACCGTGAACTCAAAGGATTATATGAAATTGATACGCTATATTTTAGAGGTGAAAATGCTAATTGGCAACACTCACACTACAACTTAGAAATTGGTGACGATTCTTTGAAATTAATAATTCTAAATGAAAATCGTATTATCGGGGAATTTCAAAAGAAAATTATAAATGTTGAAGTTCAAAATAGGTCATTTTTTACTTTTCATGATGACTACTCGGCTGACTACTTCATCAAACACAAAACAAAAGAGCGTTACTACCATTCAAAAGAGGATAGCTTGGTACAGACAGCAAGAGATTTTAAATTAGTAAATGACTCATTGAACCATCATATGTTAAGAATAAATCCTTCATTACTCTTAAATTCTCATGATTTTAGAGTTGTTATTTATTCAACCAAATATAAAAATATGTTTTTTAAGAAAATTGATTAAGTGCGTACACACTAATTGCTAAAAAAATCAAACATCAATGAAAAAGCGAACTCTAATACTTTCAGGAATGCTTTTATTGCTTTTGGGTGGAATTGGACTTTGGGAATTGAATAAGGATTTTTTGCTTTTATGGAACAGTAACTCTATAAATGTAACAACTGATAAACCTCTGACAACTGACAAAGTAAAAATTGAATTTGGAATCAGCGTTAACACTATTAACCGTTCGACAGACTTAGACCTTTTCAAAAACAGAGCAAAATACTTTGTGCTTTATGACGGAAAGACAAAGGAGAGTATGATAAACGACTACGGAGAAAATGATTTTTTGATTACATACGACAACAAATATTATATGTCATTCAGACAGTTTAAATTTAATCGCAGACATCAGCACTACTATAATTTTCATTTCTTTCAAAAGAACGATAAATTATTTGTACGAGCAGACATTCAAGGCGAAGACGATATGAAATTTGAGCAGCAACTACTTGATATTAGTTTAGCGGACAAGTTTAGAGGTAATTCAGTAATTGACAGCACAAAGACAGTTTACAATATGTTAGAATTAGTCAAACCTGACGACAAATAAGCACTACCGCCGAAATGGGTTTTTGGCAAGTCGGTACTGACATTAGACCTCTTTCCTTCTTGCATTTGTAGAGCAAGTTAAGAATCATGCATAACCTGCTAGTTATGAACGATAAATATAAATTACTCCAGACTAAATCACAAGTTTGCAAACGGCTTTTTGGAATTGATTTTGTTCAATGGGAAGACGTGCCAGCCAAAGTGCAAAACAGAATAGCCCAGTATTTGGCAGAAAATTCCTTGTCGAAACGCGGAATTAATGCCGAACTCAGTATTCCGAATCAATTATTGCTGACATTCGAATATTTACGGCAGTATCCCACTTTTCTGAGCCTGGGATTTTCGTATGGCATATCCGAAAGCTATTGCCACAAAATGCGGGCCGTGCTAGCCGAAGTTGCCGGACTGAAAAACCCGGAACAGCTAACGTATAGAGAGGTAAAAACAGTGATTATCGATGTGACCGTACAACCGAGTGAACGACCCCAAAAAGACCAGCAACTCTATTACAACGGGTCAAAAAAATATGTTATTAAATCGCAAACAATTAGCTGTCAGAAGACTGATGTCATCAAGCATTGTCGGGTAGAGTTACAAGGTCGTAAATCGGACATCCGTATTTTTCAGGAATCACCGCTGGTGATTCATCGGAAAATTAAGGTGAAGGGGGATTTAGGGTATATGGGAATTGCTAAAACATATGCCCGGAGCTAAACACCGCATAGGAAACCAAAAAATGGCGAACTAGCCCAAAAGAAAAAAAGCAAAACAAAGCTTTCGGGAGCAAAAGGGTCAAGATAGAGCACGTCAATCGCCTGTGTAAATGCTTTCGAATCGTCAAGGAAACCTATCGAAACCGATTAAACCACACTGCCCAAATTTTGCTAATTATATGCGGTCTGGTAAACCTGAATATTAAAAAAGTCATGCTTATTTATGAAAGAGGTCTAACTTCAACTTTTGTAACTTTATTCAGCAGCAGTTACAGGCTGATGATTTTCAAATACCGCCACATAGCCAAGCCGTAGCCGTAGTACGCTACTTGAACCTTATGCTTAAAATCATCACCCCAATTATTACATGTATTCTTATCTTGCTTGGACTATCCAATAAATTGGCGGCTCAATCAAAAAGCGAGTATCTTCAAATAATCAACAAGTTCGAACAATGGAAATCCATTCAATTCAAAAAAGGAATTTATGCGACCGAGAAAAAATGTAATCTCGGCACCGTTACAAAAGACAGCTATACCGGCCCGACAATGGGCATTCCAAACGACGTTGACATTTCCTTTACCGATATTAATAACGACAATAAGCTCGATGCTATTGTAATGTTCAATCCAAGTCAATGTGACGGAGGCAATGCCTTAATGAATGCTCAAATAAGAATTCTTATACTATCAAACGGCATGACATACATCGCAGATGACACATACATAGATAAAATTGAAAGCCGTTTCAAGAAAGGCTGGTTCAGTATTAAAAAGGCATCATATGGAACATTCTTCGGAACTTACTATGAATATAAAGAAACGGATGGAAGGTGTTGCCCCAGTATAAGACGACCTTTCATCATAGATTACAAAACAAAAAAAATGGAATTCACCGGCAAATGAAATGTAGCGTACAAGATGGGGGTTTTTGCTATGCTGGCTGTCGGAATAATAATCAGTTTTTGCACTACTATCATCTAAGATTCGGCTGACGCAAGTCTATTAGGTCTTTTGGTGCTATCTTCCTCTTCAGTTTTTCAATCGGCTTCGGCTCCGGGCTCGACATTATAAACTCCAGCACAGCAGTAAGCCATAACCGTTAGCTATAAAAAAGCCTCTCCAGAAGCAATTGCTTCCAGAGAGGCTTTTCGTTTTTACGCTGCGTCCGACTACACCTCGGCCAGCATTGCCCATCGGTCGTTCAGCTGGGCCAGCTCCTTTTTCACCTGCTCAAATTTCATGGTCGCGTCTTTCAGCTGCGCCGAGTTTTCGTAGATTTTGGGGTCGGCCAGCTGCTTTTCGTAGCCGGCCAGCTCCTTTTCCAGCGTGTCGATTTTGACTTCTACTTCGGCCAGCTCTTTCAAGGCTTTTTTCTGGTCGGGCGAGGAAGTTTTGGCGGGCGTGGTTTCAGCCTTTTTCTCCTCCTTGGGCTGAGCTTTGGAGGCCGAAGGGCTGGGCAGGCCGGCTTTCTTGGCGGCCTTTTCGCGGTCCTCCATCCAGGTTTCGTACTCGTTGTAGGTGCCGGGGTATTCCTTCAGCTGGAAATCTTCGATGTACCAGATTTTGGTGGCCACGTTCTCCACGAAGAACCGGTCGTGGCTAATCACGATAAACGTGCCCTGGTACTGTTCCAGGGCCTGAATCAGGATGTTGACCGACACCATGTCGAGGTGGTTGGTGGGTTCGTCGAGCAGCAGGAAGTTGGCTTCTGAAATCAGGGTTTTAGCCAGGGCCACGCGGCTTTTCTCACCGCCGCTCAGGACCTTGATTTTCTTGAAAACCTCTTCGCCCGTGAACAGAAACGAGCCCAGCACCGAGCGCAGCTCCATGTCGTTGCGCTTCGAGCCGGCCTCGCTCATCTCCTGCAAAATCTCGTTGTCCAGCGTCAGCGACTCCAGCTGGTGCTGGGCGTAGAACGACATAATCACGTTGTGGCCCAGCTGGTGCTTGCCGTTGGTGGGCGCTTCGGTGCCGGCCACGAGGCGCATGAGCGTCGATTTGCCCTTGCCGTTGGCCCCGATGAGCGCGATTTTGTCGCCCCGCTCGATGTGCACGTTGGTGTCGCGGAAAATCAGCTTCTGGTCGTATTTCTTCGTCACGTGCTCCATGCGGAGGATGTGGCGGCCGGGCTCCACCTTGAAGGTGAACTTCATGTTGATTTTGGCGGCGTCGCCGGCCACGTCATCGATGCGCTCCAACTTATCCAGGGCCTTTACGCGGCTTTGGGCCTGCTTGGCCTTGCTGGCCTTGGCCTTGAAGCGCTCGATGAATCGCTCAGCCTGCCGAATCTGGGCCTGCTGGTTTTCAAAAGCGCCTTTCTGGATGAGGTTGCGCTCAACTTTCTCCTCCAGATAATAGCTGTAGTTGCCGGCGTAGTGCACCAGTTTGCCGCCGATTACCTCTACCGTGGTGTTGGTGGTGCGGTCGAGGAAGGCCCGGTCGTGGCTCACGATGATGACGGCGCCTTCGTAGTCGGCCAGGTAGTTCTCAATCCACTTGATACTGGGCAGGTCCAGGTGGTTGGTGGGTTCGTCGAGGAGCAGCAGGGAAGGCTGTTGCAGCAGGATTTTGGCCAGCATCACGCGCATGCGCCAGCCGCCCGAGAAGCTTTTCAGCGGCTTCTGCAGCTCTTCGGTCGAGAAGCCCAGGCCTTCGAGAATTTCCTCGGCGCGGGCCTGCATGGTGTAGCCGCCCAGCGCCTCAAACCGCTCCTGCATGGTGGCCAGCTTGTCGATGAGGTCGTCCGAGTAATCGGTTTCGAAGAGCACCAGGATGTCATCGATTTTCTTCTGCAGCTCCAGTGCCTCCTCAAAGGCCTGCATGGCCACGTGCAGGATGCTTTCGTGGGTGTCGTAGCTGAGCAAATCCTGGTTCAGGAAGCCCAGGCTCACTTCCTTGCTCATCGAAATCGAGCCGCCGTCGGCCTTATACTCGCCCACGAGCAGGCGCAGCAGCGTCGACTTACCGGTGCCGTTGAGGCCGATGAGGCCGATTTTATCCTTGGGCTTGATGTGCAGGCTGGCGTTGTCGTACAGCGCACGGGAGCCGAAGTGGAAGTCGAGGTCGGAAATGCTTATCATGGGGTCGCGGGGTATTCGGGTGCAAAGGTACGGCTCATGAATGGGCCGCCGGCTAAAAAACCGCGTTACCTGATTGCGCAACTCCCGAATGGGACCGCCAGGCCTGAAGCCGTCCGGCGGGGCTACCGGGGCAGGGGGGCTTTATCCTGGGCTTCACTCAGCTTCTGAGCGATTTTCTGGGGCACGCCCACGTTGTTGAACAGGCCGCTGATGACGCCCTGCCGCCAGAGCGCGAACACCGAAAAGCGCGGCTCGCGGCGGCTTCTCATCTCGCCGGTGGCCAGTTGGCCGCGCTTGCGGGGGTTCTGGTCGCGAATGACCACGACGTTAGCGGCTTTGGAGATGGCATTTTTGAGAAGGGTTTTCCTGACTTTCTCGTCCTGGTAACCCAGCAGCTTCAGTTGCAGCCCGGTGTATTCGGTCCACATGGTGCCGGTGGTGCCTTGGCGGTCGGCCCGCATAGCGAAGCGGATGCGCTGCACGTCGCCGCGCTTGAACTCGACCAGCTTGGTGGGTACGGTCATCGAGTTGAGCATGGCAAACGGGCCGGGCCCAAACGCGCCCCAGATGCGGTGGCGGCCCAGCGGGTCGAGCAGATACATCGATACCTGGGCATCGAGCCGGCACTGGTTCTGGAGGTAGGTGGTGGCCCGGCCGGTGAGGGGCCGGGTGGCCGTCTGGTGCCGGCGGTCGTTGCTCAGGTTCAGGAACGTGCCGTTGAACCGGTTAATATTCATGGTGCCGGTGAGGGGCGTGAGCGGGCTGCGGTAGGTCGTGTACACGTTGCCGTTCACGAGGTCGAGCCGGGCCACGTCGACGATGACGCCCAGGTGCAGCATTTCCTCGGGCGAGATTCTGGAGCGGTTGGGGTTGAGAGGGCCGCGTCCATCGGAGGCGATGATGACAACCGGGTTGTGCACGGTGGCGCGCCGCAGCCGGAAGTTGCCGTGGTTCACCAGGTCCGCGAAATTCATCCCGGCCAGCGAGAGGCGCGGTATGTTGATGGTGACGGCCGGGGCCTGGTAGCCCTTGTGCAGGTTCATGCTCACGGGCGAGAACCGGGGCCGCAGCCGCAGGTCGCTAAAGCGCAACAGGTGCGCGTCGGTGTCGAGGTGCACATGCGCGCTACTGGCCCGGTAATAGGGCGGGTCGAATGGGGCTACCAGCCGGCCGGTATGCAGCTGCCAGGCGCGGGCGTAGGCAATGCGGCGCGGGTCGGCATTGGCCGCCGAGTCGATGCGGATGGCCCGGCCCGTGGCAGTCAGGTCGTGCACCTGGGGAGCGTGCCGCCAGCGGCCAATGCATACGTTGGCGTGGTGCACGCGCACCTCGGCCAGCTCGGAGCGCCGCAGCTGCTTCGCCAGCAATTTCCAGAGGGGCGGGGGCGGCTGCGCGGGTGGGGTGAAGCGCAGGTCGGGCCGGTCCAGTACCAGGCGCCGGGCTTTAAAGTGTCGTTGCTGCAGCGCTTTCATATCGAGCCCGACCAACGCCAGGCTGGGCAGCGTGAGGTCGACGCGCACGCCGCCGGGCTGGCCCTGGCCCGGCCCGGGCGGCCGAATGCGCACCGCGCGTAGGTCGAACGTGCCTTTCGCGGTCGATAAACGCAGGCTGCCCAGCGCCAGCGCGTGCGCCGCCACGGTGGCCTGGCTGCGGCTCAAGGCCATTTCCCAGGCTTTGGCGAAGAATACGCGCCGCGCGTCGGGCGCGTTGGCCGAATCGAGATGGATGGCCGTGCCCGCTACTTCCAGCCCGTGAATAATGGGGTTGGCCGCCGCGCCCCGCACCCGCACGTCGCCGTGTTGCACGGCCAGGTGCGCCAAATCGAAGCTTTTGAGGTAACCGGGGGCCGACTTCGCCTTTTTATCCGAGCTCTGGGCTGGCAGGCTGGCCACAAGCTGCGGCTGCCAAATCAGCAGCGAATCGGCGCGCAAGCGGTGCTGGTGCTGCAAGGCTGCCGCCCGCAGCCCCACGAGGCGCAGGCGCGGCAGCAGCAGCTCGATGCAAGGCTGGCCGGCCCGGGCGGCACCCAGCGGCCGCACGCGCCCCGAGTCGAGCTGGAGGCGCTGGTCAGCGGTCGAAATGGTCAGTCCGGCAATTTCCAGCTGGTGGCCGGCCGCCTGCACCTGCGCGTGCCGCAGCCGCAAATTCCAGCCCGTAGCGTAGCCCAGGCGCTGCGAGTCGGCCGCGCCAGCCGCGCTGATGAGCAGGTCCTGCGCGCTCAAATCGGCGCGGCGGAATTGGGCGGCGGGCGCGGCTGCCGCGCCGCCGGGCTGGTAGCTGGCCCGGGTATGCAGCAGGCCGAAGTAGCCAATATTCAGCCCTTCGAGCCTGAGCGGCAGTTGGGCGTGCAGCGGCTGGCTGGCGTTGCGAGTGGGCTTTTGGGCCAGGGCCAGCACCTCAAGCCGCGCCGAATCCAGCACCACGCTATCAACGGGTACCACACCTTTGCGCAGCAGGGCCAGCAGGCCAATACCCGTGATATGGAGCTGCGCCACATCGAGCCGCAGGCGGGGCAGCGTATCGGCTACGGCAGCAGCGGGGCGCAGGCGCAAGCCGCTGAGCCGGATGGCGCGCTGCCACAGGCTGGTGCGCAATGCGTCCACTTGCAGGTGGTACTGGCCGTGCGTTTGGGTGGCTACCTGCTGCTCCAGTTGCCGGCGCAGCCAGGGGTCGAGCAGGCGTTGGGCCACCAGCGTGAGCCCCAGCAGCAGGACCGCTCCGCTCAGCAGCCACCAACCGCCGCGCCGCCAGGGGCGCGGCGATGCCGAAACGGAAACGGAGGAAACAGGGCGATTGGCGGGCGTTGCGGGCACGGAAGTATGGAATTGGCTGGCTTAACGGCGAAAGCCACTGGCAGGGTTGTGGTAGCCGGAAGCCAAGTCGATAAAGCCGGAAAGTCTCCCGGCCACGGCGCTAATTATCAGGACGCGCCTGGGCAATTGCCGGCCCCGGGTTTTGCCCGCCACCCGTACATTTGGCCCATGCAAGCTCCTTCCGATTCCGCCGCCTTGGGCGAGGCCCTGCTGGCTTCGTTCCGTCACAACTTCTCGCAGTACAAAGCCCTGGCCGACCGCGCCCTGGCCCAAATCAGCCCCGCCGAGTGGCTGCGTCAGCCCGCGCCGGGCAGCAACTCGGTGGCCGTCATCGTGCAGCATCTGGTGGGCAACCTGCGCTCGCGCTTCACCGATTTTCTGACTGCCGACGGCGAAAAGCCCACCCGCCAGCGCGACCAGGAATTTGAGGAGCCCGCCACGGCCGCCGGCATCGCGGTGCTGCAGGCCGAGTGGCATACTGCCTGGCAACTCCTGTTCACGCTGCTCGACGAGCTGCGGGCCGATGACCTGCTGCGCCCCGTGCGCATCCGGGGCGAGGCGCACACGGTGCTGCAGGCCGTGCAGCGGCAGGTGGCCCACTACGCCTCGCACGTGGGGCAGCTGGTGCAGCTGGCCAAAATGATGCGGGGCGAGGATTTTCAGTCCCTGAGTATCCCGCGCGGGCAAAGCCAGCAGTTCAATCAGCAGCTGCACGGCTGTAAATAATCTGCTGCTGTGCATCCACTTTCGCGCCCCACCGTAAGCAAGGTACCGGGCACCCAGCCTGGTTTTTCGGCTAGCTGCCCCGCCGATAATACCGATTGGCCCCCGCCCCACATGCTCGCCATCACCACCCTGCTCAGCCCGCCGCACGCCGCGCGCATCAACAACATTATCAAAAGGCTGGAGAAGAAATTCGGCCTCGACGACGTGCAGGCCACCCCCGACCCGCATCTGACCTACCAGCTGGCCGGCGTGCAGAAGCTCTCGGCTCTGAAAGAAGTGCTGGCCGACGTGGCCGCCACTACCGCCCTATTTTCGGCCTTCACTACCGGCCTGGGCGTGTTTCCGGGCGAGCAGCCGGTCATCTACATCCCGGTGCTGCGCTCCGACGCCCTCAATGCCCTGCACCAGCGCATCATCACGGCCACCGCGCCCCTGTGCCTGCGTACCGACAAATTCAGCGGCCCCGATTGCTGGCTGCCGCATATTTCGCTGGCCCTGCACGATACCACCCCCGACCTGCTGGGTCCCGTGCTGCGTTTCCTCAACGAAGAAACCTACAACCTGAAAATTGAAGTGAATAACCTGGCCATCCTACGCCAGCAGGGCGACCTGTTTTTGCAGGAAGAGGTGTTTGAGCTGGGCGCTTGCGTGCTGAAGTAGCGGCTTGCTTATCGTTGCGTGGCCTACACCGATGGGGGAATCTGCGTGCCTTGGTCGAGGCTCTGCCATAGGTACTTGCAGGCCAGCGAGCGGTAGGGGCGCCAGGGCTCGGCAATAGCCACCATGCGCTTTTGCAGGGCACGGCCGGTTTCGGCTAGGCCGTAGTGCTTGCGCATGGCGTTCTGCACGCCCAGGTCGCCTTCGGCAAACACGTCGGGCTGGTCGAGGGCGAACAGTTGCAGCATCTGGGCGGTCCAGCGGCCCACGCCTTTAATGGCGGTGAGGTGCTGGGTGAAGGCTTCTTCCGAAAGGCCGGTGAGGTGGTCGTAGTCGAGCAGGCCGCGCTCGTTGTGCTCGGCAATGGCTTTGAGGTAGCCGGCCTTCTGGCGCGAGAGGCCGGCGGCGCGCAGCTCGTCCTCGCTCAGGGCGAGCACTTCGCGCGGCTCCGGGTAGCCTTCGGGCGGGAACAGGCCCTGGAACCGCTTCCAGATGG
>JANNDE010000467.1:0-20108 GCA_031387395.1 Hymenobacter sp. | reverse complement strand
CAGCGCCAGCAACAGAGAAAAAGAGCGCAGCATGAAAGTGGGCGAAGTAAGCACGGCCATAAGTGGGGAGTCAACGGCAAACCGCTGGCCCGCGTTGCCGGCCTCGCCTCCGCACGCCGCGACAGTTCCTCACTGCAACTGACACGAAAAGAAAAAACCCCATTTCCAAGGCGGAAACAGGGTTTTTGCAATGTAGAGAGCGAGGGATTCGAACCCCCGGACCTGTTACAGTCAGCGGTTTTCAAGACCGCCGCAATCGACCACTCTGCCAGCTCTCTAGGGTCAATTAACAGTGAACAGTTATCACTAAGCAAACAGGCTAACTGTTCATTGCTCACTGATAACTGTTCATTGAGAACGTAGAGAAGGGGGGATTCGAACCCCCGATACCGTTGCCGGTATAACGGTTTTCGAAACCGTCGCATTCGACCACTCTGCCACCTCTCTGGAAGTCCCCCAAGTGATTGGGGAGTGCAAAAGTAAAAAGGAAACCGAAATGAAAAACCCCCTGCGCGAAAAAAAACGCAAATTTTTGCTAGCAGCCTGACTGCCAGCGCCTCATTTTTCGACGCTGATAACGTGCTGCACGCCCAGCTGCTCGCGCATCATCTCGCGGCGGCGGCCGGTGATAGCGTCCATGCTCACGTTCACCTCGAAGCCAATGATGAGCGTCATGCACACAAACTCCAGCCACACCATGAAGCCCACCAGCGCCCCGATGGAGCCATAAAACGTGTTGTAGGAGTTGAAAACGCGCACGTAGAGCGTGAACAGGAATGACACCAAAAAGATGAGCAGCGTGGCCACGATGGCCCCGGCCGAGAGCAGCGGCCACTTGTCGTGCACGGGTGGCACGAAGTAGTAAATCACGCAGGTCGTGCTCAGGAATAGCCCAATCAACGAGCCGTAGCGGATGAGCGTGAGCACCAGGTCGGTGAACCGCTCGGGCACGATTTCATAGAACACCAGCCCGTCGATGAGGTACGTGCCGAAGAAGATGCCCGCGATGGCCAGTAGCAGAATCAGGGCCAGCACAAACGTCAGGGCCGTCGCAATCAGGCGCTTGCGCAGGTAGCTGCGGTGCTTAAACCACGGGTACTTCTTCTCAAAAGCATCGAGCAGCGCCATGATGCCGTTGGAGCTGAGCACCAGCGCCGTACCGAAACCAAAGGAGAGCAAGCCGCCGTGCGGGATGTTCACGATATCCTCGATGGTGCTGGCCGTGGCCGCATACAGCTCGCGCGGCATAAAATCGGCCAGAAACTGGAGGATGTCCACGTTCAGATTCGGCACGGGGATGTACGGAATGAGCGTGAACAGGAAAATAATGGTTGGAAACAGGGCCACCGTGAGGTTGAAGGCCATGTAGGCGGCGCGCTTCTCCAGCGAGTCGAGCCGGAGCTCGTGCAGAATGCGGGCGAGCAAGTCGTGGAGCGAGGCCCCACCGCCGCCCACGCGCAGCCGCTTGAGGCCCACCATCAGCCGCCGGTAGTGGCGCTGCTGGCGCACATCGGGCAGGCGGGCTCGGCGAATGGCGGCGGGGGCTTTCATTTTTTAATTAAAAATTAAAAGTGAAAAACTAAAAGTCTGAGTGCGGAGGCCAACGACAAGTCAGACCGCGATTTTTAATTTTTAATTATCAATTTTTAATTCACTTACGAAACGCTGCCGGGGCGGGCGCGTCGGGCGGGATGGCCCCGGGCGTGGGCCGCACGGGGCTATCGAATTCGTCATCGCTAAAATACGGCATTAGCCGCTCCTGAATGTTGGCGGGCATGGCTACGGGCCGGCCGGTGGCGGTTTTCACGAACACCATGAGGGTGTGGCCCTCGGTGAGCAGCTGGCCGGCTTCGTTGTAAATCTCATACTCGAACAGCACGCGGGCACCTTCGGGCGGCTGGCGCAGCAGCAGGCGCACGGTCAGCAGGTCGTCGTAGCGGGCCGGGCGGCGGAATTTGGTGCGCAGTTCCCCCACCGGCATGCCCACGCCATCGGCCTCCATGTCCTTGTAGCTGATGCCGAGCTTGCGGAATGCCTCGGTGCGGGCCACTTCAAAATACGCCGCGTAGTTGCCGTGATAGACGTAGCCCATCTGGTCGGTTTCGGCGTAGCGCACGCGGATTTGGATGTCGGAGGTGTACAAGGATAAAGGGTTGAGTTTTGAGGGTTGAATGTTGAGTTATTCTTCGTTAGTCGATATTGGCTTGAGCTGTTTTTACGATTGCCGTGAGGATGTTGATGAGGTGATTTACCTCGTTTAACGGTGCACTCAAATCAATTTGGGTCAACCCACCCTGCTCAAGCAGCATCAGCCAATACTTTGTTTCCCGCGCTTCTTTCGAGGCAATAGACATTTTAGCCGCAAAGTCGCGCCTTGATATTGCTGCCGTCGCCTCCGCTACATTAGACCCAATACTGGTGCCACTTCTCAACAGCTGCTTCGACAAAACATAATCCCGCTCGCTACTCAGCACTTTATACACTTCAACAATTTGCAAGGCGAAGGCAAAGCTTCGTTCAGCGATGGGGTTTTCAACTTTCATCAAACCGAACAGAAAAGTCTAACTCAACATTCAACCCTCAAAACTCAACCCTTCATCGAATCCCCGCCCGGTTCAGCGCGGCCTGATAGCGCCGCGCGTTGGCAATATGCTCCGTCTCATTGGTGGCGAAGGCATGGTAGCCGCTGAAATCCTCCTTGGCGCAGAAATACAGGTAGTTATTACTCTCGGGTTTCAGCACGGCGTCGATGCTGGCGATGCTGGGCAGGTTGATGGGGCCGGGCGGCAGGCCGGCGTATTTATACGTGTTATAGGGCGAGTCCTTTTGCAGGTGCACGTTCAGCACGCGCTTGATGGTGAAGTCGCGGTTGGCATACACCACGGTGGGGTCGGCCTGCAGCTTCATGCCGCGTTTCAGGCGGTTGAGGTACACGCCCGCAATGCGGGGCCGCTCGTCGGCGTGCTGCTGCTGCTCGGCTTCCACGATGCTGGCCAGGGTGCTGACCTGGGCGCGGGTGAGGTGCAGCTGCTCGCGCTCGGCGTCGCGGGCGGGGGTCCAGAACTTCTCGTATTCCTTCTTCATGCGCTGCATGAGGTTGGTGGCCGTGGTGTTCCAGTACAGCTCGTAGGTGTTGGGGATGAACATGCTGAGCACCGTGGTAGTGTCGAAACCCAGGCTGCGGGTGTAGCCGGGGCTGGCCAGCAGCGAGTCGATGGTGGCGGGCCGAGCATCAATCTGGGTCGAAAGCTTGTCGGCCAGCTCGCGGCGCAGGCGCACGTTGGTGAACGTGAGCCGGAGCGGCGACTGCAAGCCGGCTTTCAGCACATTCACGAACTGCCGGTTGGTGAAGCCGTCTTTGAGCTCGTAGCGGCCGGGCTTCACGTGCTGCGGGTACTTCATGAGCTTGGCCACGAAGTGCAGCGAAAGCTTATCGACCACCACGCCGGTGGCATCGATGGTCTTCAGAGCCGCCTGCCAGTCGTCGCCGCGATGCACGATGACGTAGGTGGGCTTGCCCTTGGTTTCGATGTTGGCGGTGAAGAACACCTGGTAGAAGTAATAGGAGAAACAGACCAGCGCGAGCGTGAAAACAACACTCACGGCGCCCCAGCGCTTGCGGCGTTTGAGGGCGTCGTCGCGGCGTTCGAGGATGGACTTGGAGGCGGGTTTGGCCATGGGAAATAAAGCGGAGGTCAGAAGAGCGGTGCCAAAAGTACGAAGCCGCGCCACGGCGGGCCGCCGGACGCGGCAAGTTGGCGCGTTTCGGCGGGCGGTAGTACCTTTCCCGCGCCTTTGGCCCCGCCGGGCCGCCAGGCCGGTTTTGGCCGGCGCGCGGCGGCCCCTGCCCGGCTGGTTTCACCATCAATCTTCGTTTTTTCTATGCCCGCCACCCTGCTCCGCATTCATCCCGAGAATCCGCCCCAAAACCGCATTCAGCAAGCCGTCGACGTGTTGCGCAAGGGCGGAGTCATTATTTACCCCACCGATACCGTGTATGGCATCGGCTGCGACGTGACCAATGCCAAGGCCGTGGAGCGGGTGTGCCGCATCAAAAAGCTACTGCCCGAAAAGGCCAACCTGAGTTTTATCTGCTACGATTTATCGCACATTTCCGATTATGCCCACGGCATCACCACGGAAACTTACAAAGTCATTAAAAAGGCGCTGCCCGGCCCGTTTACGTTCATTTTTGAGGCCAGCGCCAACGCGCCCCGCTTCGGCGGCACCAAGCGCAAAACCGTCGGCATCCGGGTGCCCGACAACCAGATTATCCGCCAGCTGGTGAAGGAGCTCGGCAACCCCATCGTGAGCACCTCGGTGCGCGAAAGCGCCGAAACCCTCGATGAGTACGTGACCGACCCGGACCTGATTTTCGAGAAATACCGCCTGCTGGTAGACCTCGTGATTGATGGTGGCTTCGGCGGCAACGTCCCCAGCACCATCATCGACTGCACCAACGACGAATTTGAGCTCGTGCGCGAAGGTGCCGGCGACATTGAGCCGTTTTTGTAGGTTGTAGCCGGCTGTTGGCGCTTCTAATCAGAACGTCATGCTGAGCGCAGGCGAAGTATGACGTTCTTCTTTTATATCTGCCCTACCGCTTGTGCTTCCAGCGCCGGTGCGTCCACAAATACTGCTCGGGCGAGGCGCGCATTTCTGCTTCCAAGTGCCGGGCGAAGGCTTCGGTGACGGGGAAAGTGCCGGCCGGAGCCGCCTTGGCCACCCGGCCGTCGGGCAGCTCGCTGAAGGTGACTTCGTAGTAGCCGCGCCGCACGCGGCGGATGCCGATGAAAACCACCGCGCAGCCGAACTGCGCGGCCAGGCGGTCGGAGCTGGTGTAGAAGCTGGTATCTTGGTGCAAAAAATCCGTCCAGTAGGGTTTGTCTTCGGGGCCGGCGGCCTGGTCGGTGAGCAGGCTCAGGATGCGGCCTTCGCCCCGGTGGGCCACCAGGTAGCGCAGCGTGGCCAGCATGGGCACGGCATCGGCTCCCAGGCGGGTGCGCAGGCGGCGCACGAAGCACTCGAAAAACGTGTTATTCAATGGCTTATACACTCCAGCGGCCCGGCCGGGAAACTCCAGCGCCGCCCCGTTCAGCAGCCATTCCCAATTGCCCATGTGCGAGCCCAGCGCGAGCACCAGCCGCTGGTTGGCAAAATGGCTCGTCATCAGTTCGGGGTTCAGGAAGCGCACCCGAGGGCGCAGCTCTTCGGGTGAGATGACGGCGGCTTTCAGAATTTCTACCACCACCTGGGCAAAGTGCCGGTAGAACGCCCGGCCCAGCTGCTCGATTTCAGCCGACGTTTTCTCGGGGAAGGAGTTGCGCAGATTCTCCGTGACGACGCGCCAGCGGTAGCGCACCACGTAGGCCAGCATAACATAAATACCCTCTGCGAACAGGTACAGCACCGCCAGCGGCAGGTGCGCCAGCCCCAGCAGCAGCCAGCGCAGCGGCTCGAAATACCAGGCGTATGGCCGGCCGGCAATAGCCCCGGTTGCTTTCGTGGCCATGCTTAGCGGGCGGACGGGGCCCCGGCGGGCGCGTATTCGGCCGTTTCGCGCTCGCCGATGGCGCGGTGGCCGGTAAGGAGCTTCTGGTTGCCCGGGCCGCCATATACCTCCACAAACAGCGTGAACGGGCCATCGGGCAGCGGGCCGAAGGGCAGCTGACCCACCACGGTAGTGGGCCGGCCGGTCTGGGGCGTGAGCTCGCCGTCGGCATCGGCGGCCGAGCCGTCGGGGGTGGTGAGGTGGTAGTGCACGCGCAGGGCCGGGCCGGCCGGGGCGTTGTGCAGCTCGGTGTAGAAGAACAGGGTTTCGGTCCCGCGCGCGTAGCGGCTGCCCGGGGCACGGGTGAGGCGGTAGCCGCCCCGGCCAAAATTGTCGGGGCTGGCCCCGCGCACGGCCGGCCGCGCTAGCAGCACTACGTCGCTAAGGAACGGGCCGGCGGCCGGCGTTTCCAGCACCAGTGGCTTCTCGACGGTGGTTTCGCCGTTGGTGCTCTTGTACTGGTCTTTCACGGTGCCGCGCAGGGTGTATCTGCCATCGGGCAGCAGCACGCGCTTGAGGAAGCTCTGCGGGTTTTTAATGGCGATGGTGGTGTCGTTCAGCACCGGCGGCTTCAGGGTAATGACCTCATGGTAAACGGCTTTGCCGTCGGCTTTCAGAATGTCGAGCGTGACCACGGCCGCCGACTGGAACGACTTGGGCGCCCGCTGCCGGTAGGTAAGCGGCTGAGTGGGCACGGTTACGTAGATTTCAACTTCGGCCCCTTTCACCACTTTATCGAGGTTTCGGAAGCGGGCCACGTCGAGCAGCAGCTGAGGCGGGCGGGCCTGGGCAGCCAGCGTGGTGAGGGCGACGAGTAAAGCCAGGAGGTAGCGCATAGGGCAAAAGTACGGTGGCGGAAAGGGAGAGATTATCAAACGGCTGTCAGGGGAAAGCGTATGCTGGCGCGCGTTGCCGAAGCACGACGGCAGAACCACCATGTGCGGAACCGTGCCGTTCTTTGCACTCCGAACGCCCCTGGAAGCGGCTTAAGATTCACTTAATTCGGCTGATTGCCGTAAACCTTCGCCCGGCCCGGCCGTTCCTGCCCCGTTATGCGTGCACCTCTCGCCTTCTTTCTGGGAATTCTGATGCTGCTGGGCAGCTTCGTGCCCGAGAATGATTTGGGCGAGCTGGCCAAGCTGCCGCAGCTGGTCGAGCACTACGAGTACCACCATTCGGCGGCGGGCGGCGGGCTGAATTTCGGCCAGTTCATTGCCGAGCACTACGGCGCGGGCACGAAGCACTACGCCGGGTGCACGCTCTCGCCGCGCCATCAGCACGACCACCACAACCTGCCCCTGCGCTGCCACCACGGCTGCGTACTGCTGCATTTTGTGGTGGCAGCGGCCACGCGGGTCGCTTTCGTAGCCCGGCCGGCAACGGCCGTGGTGCGGGCCTACCGCGCCGCCGCCGCGCCGTGCTACACCTTCCGCTTTAGTGCCTCGCTGGGCCAGCCGCCCCGAGCCTAATCCGCCCGCGCCCCCGGACGCAGTGTGCCCCGCCCGAACCAGGCGCGGCCCGCCAATCCCGGCCCCTCCCCCTTTCTTATTGGATTTTTGGCGCCTCCCGGGCCGGCTATTTAGCTGCGGCCGGCGCAGGCGACCTTGTACCGTATTCGCATGATTTCGGCAATTATTAATTTCAGCATTCGTAACAAGCTGCTGGTGGGCCTGATGCTGGCCGGGCTGGTGGCCTGGGGCGTGTTTTCGGCCGCCAGCCTGCCGCTCGACGCCATTCCGGACGTCACCAACAACCAGGTGCAGGTCATCACCCAAAGCCCGGCGCTGGCCGCGCAGGAAGTCGAGCAGCTCATCACCGTGCCACTCGAATTGCAGCTCCGCACCATCCCGGGCGTGACGGAAATCCGCTCGATTTCCCGCTTCGGGCTGTCGGTGATTACCGTGGTGTTTGAGGAGGACGTGGACACCTACCACACCCGGCAGCTAGTGGCCGAAAAGCTGAAAGTGACCGAAGCCGACCTCGGCCAGGGCATTGGCGCGCCGGGCATGGCCCCCATCACCACCGGCCTGGGCGAGATTTACCAGTACACCATCAAGGTAAAACCCGGCTACGAGAAGCAGTACGGGCTGGCCCGGCTGCGCGAAATCCAGGACTGGCTGGTGAAGCGCCGCCTGGCCGGCGTGACCGGCGTGGTGGACGTGAGCAGCTTCGGCGGCTACGTGCGGCAGTACGAAGTGAGCGTGGACCCGGCGCGGCTGGCGGGCGCGGGCGTGAGCATGGCCGAGCTCTACGAAGCCCTGCAAGCCAACAACGGTAACGCCGGCGGCAGCTACCTGGAGCGCGGCCCGCGCGCGTTTTTCATTCGGGGCGAGGGCCGGGCTACGTCGCTGCAGGACATCGGCAACATCGTGGTGAAGCCCGTGGCCCGGCCCGGCCAGGGCGGCGCGCCGCTGCTGGTGCGCGACGTGGCGGCCGTACGCTTCGGCCACGCCGTGCGCTACGGGGCCATGGACCGCGACGGCCGCGGCGAAACCGTGGGCGGCGTGGTGCTCATGCTGAAGGGCGCGTCGTCGGAAGCCACCATCAAAAACGTGAAGGCGCGGGTGGCCGAAATTCAGCAAACGCTGCCCAAAGGCCTCGAAATTGACTCGTTTCTGGACCGCACCAAGCTGGTGGACCGCGCCATTCACACCGTCGTCAAAAACCTGATTGAGGGCGGCGTTATCGTGGTGCTGGTGCTGCTGCTGCTGCTCGGCAACCTGCGGGCCGGGCTGGTAGTGGCGGGCATGATTCCGCTGTGCATGCTCTTCGCGCTGGGCATGATGCGCACCTTCGGCGTATCGGCTAACCTGATGAGCCTTGGGGCGTTGGACTTCGGCCTCATCGTGGACGGGGCCGTGATTATCGTGGAGGCCGTCATCGCTCACCTCGTGCTGGAACGCGCCAAGGCCGCCCACGAAACCATGGACGACATCACCGAGGGCGTCACCAACCGGCTCATGAAATCGGCCCTGTTCGGCCAGCTCATTATTCTGATTGTGTACCTGCCCATTTTGTCGCTCACAGGCATTGAGGGCAAGATGTTCCGGCCCATGGCCCTCACGGTGAGCTTCGCCATTTTCGGAGCCATGATTATGTGCCTCACCTACGTGCCGGCCGTCACGGCCTGGGCGCTCAAGAAAAATGTCAGCGAAAAACCCAACCTGGCCGACCGCATCGTGGGCGCGCTGCACAAGCTTTATGACCCCATTATCCGGGCGGCGCTGGGGGCGCGCTGGCTGGTGTTGGGCGGGGCCGTGGGGCTGCTGGCGCTGGGCGGCTTCGTGTTTTCGCGGTTGGGCGGCGAGTTTATTCCGCAGCTCGACGAGGGCGACTTCGCCATGAACGTGACGCTGGCCCCGGGCTCTTCTTTGGAGGAAAGCATCCTGCTGACCTCTCGGATTCAGCGTATTCTGAAGAGCAAATTCCCGGAAGTCATTCAGGTAGTTGGCAAAATCGGCACCTCCGAAATCCCCACCGACCCGATGTCGCTGGAAGACTCCGACCAGATGATTATCCTGAAAGACCGCGCCGACTGGACCAGCGCCAGCAGCCGCGAGGAGCTGGCCAACCAGATGCAGGCGGCCCTGGCCGGCGTGCCCGGCGTGAGCCTGGAGTTTCAGCAGCCCATCCAAATGCGGTTTAACGAGTTGATTTCGGGCGTGAAGTCGGACGTATCGGTGAAGATTTACGGCGACGACCTGGACGTGCTCCGGGCCAAGGCCGACGAGGCGGCTGCCCTCATCCGCCCGCTGGCCGGCGTGGGCGACATTAAAGTGGAGCAGATTATCGGCCTGCCCCAGTTGCGCGTCACTTACGACCGCGCCAGGCTGGCCCAGTACGGCCTGCGCGTGATGGACCTCAACACCCTGCTGCAAACCGCTTTCGCGGGCCAGACCACCGGCCAGGTGTACGAGGGCGAGCGCCGCTTCGACCTCGTGCTACGCCTTGATTCGCTGCACCGCCGCGGCCCCGACGACCTCAACCAGCTTCTCGTGGCCCTGCCCGGCGGCAGCCAGATTCCGCTCAGCGCCGTGGCCACCGTGGCCCTGAAACCGGCCCCCGCTCAGATTTCGCGCGACGATGCCCGCCGCCGCGTCAACATCGGTGTGAACGTGCGGGGCCGCGACGTGCAGAGCCTCGTGCAGGACATCCAGGGCAAGCTGAAAACCGGCCTGCGCCTGCCCGCCGGCTACAGCATCGTGTACGGTGGCCAGTTCGAAAACCTGAACCACGCCAAAGACCGGCTGGCGGTGGCCGTGCCGGTTTCGCTGCTGCTCATTTTCATGCTGCTCTTCCTGGCCTTCCGCTCGGTGAAAGAGGCGCTGCTGATTTTCACGGGTATTCCGTTGGCGGCCATTGGCGGCGTGCTGGCGCTGGGCATCCGGGGAATGCCGTTCAGCATTTCGGCCGGCGTGGGCTTTATCGCGCTGTTTGGGGTGGCCGTCTTGAATGGTATTGTACTGGTGGCCAGCCTGAATGAATTGGCCACGGCCGGCGTGCGCAAAATCCGCGAGCGGGTGCTGCGCGCCACCGAGGAGCGGTTCCGGCCGGTGCTGCTCACGGCGGCGGTGGCTTCGCTGGGCTTCCTGCCGATGGCCTTATCGGGCTCGGCCGGCGCGGAGGTGCAGAAGCCGCTGGCCACCGTGGTTATTGGCGGGCTGATTACGGCCACGCTGCTCACGCTGGTGGTACTACCGGTGCTTTATACCTTCTTTATGAAAGACGACGAGCCCAGCCCCGAAGTAGCCGCCGAGGAAGCCGAAGCGGCGAGAATCAAAGAGGAAACCGGTATAGAGCCTGCCGCTAAAGATTCGGACGCGGCAGGAGCTACTAGAGCAACCGGACGTTCCGGCACAGCGGCAGCTGTCGCCTTACTGCTGGTGGCCCTGGCCGCCCTGCTGCCCGCCACCGCCCGCGCCCAGAAGGCCCCGACCGATGCACCCCTCAGCATCGCGCAGGCCCTGAGCACCGGCCTGGCCCAGAGCCCGCTGGTGCAGTCGGCCAACCTGCAGGCCCAGCAGCAGGCCGCCCTGGCCCGCACCGGCTTCGACCTGCCCCGCCTGGTAATCGACTATCAGTACGGCCAAATTTCGGGCCCGCTCAACGACCACAGCTTCAACGTGCTGCAACAGTCGGCCTTCCCCACCGTGTACGGGGCCCAGCGCCAGGTGCTGCAAACCACGGCCGAGGCCGGCACCATCCGGGCCCGCGCCCAGCGCCGCGAGCTAGCCCGCAGCATCCGCTCGGCCTACTATAATCTGCTGGTGACCTACCGCCTCGCGGCCCTGCTGCGCCGCCAGGACAGCCTCTACCAGCGCGCCGCCCGGGCGGCCCGCATCCGCTACCAGGTGGGCGAAACCAACCGCCTGGAGCAGGTTTCGGCCGAAGCCCGCTCGCGCGAGCTGCAAAACCGCCTCGCCACCCTGCGCTCCGAGCTGCTGGTGCAGCGCCGCCAGCTGGCCCTGTTGCTGGGCCAGCCCGGCCTGGCAGCCATCGACACCACGGCCAGCCCCCGCGCCAGCCTGCTCGCCGCCGATACGGCTGCCCTCACGCCCGTCACCAACCCCACGCTGGCCCTCTACCAACAGCAACTTACCCTCAGCCAGCAGCAAAGCCGCCTCGAAAAGCTCCGCCGCCTGCCCGACCTGCGCGCCGGCTACTTCAACCAAAGCATTAATAAGGAGCGAGGCTTCCAGGTAGCGCAGGCTGGTATCGCGGTGCCGCTGTTGGGTGGGGCCCAGCGTGCCCGCATCGCCGCCGCCAAAATCGGCGAGGAAGCCGCCCAGGTGCAGCTGGCTTATGCCAACACGCAATTCGGCACCCAGCTCAGCACGTTTCGGCAGCAGCTGGCGCGCGCCCAGGCCTCGCTGCTCTACTACGAAAACTACGCGCTGCCCCAGGCCCGCCTCATCCTCGACACGGCCGAAAAAAGCCGACGCGCCGGCGATATCGAATACGTGGAATACGTGGTGAACACCCAGCCCGCCTGGCAGATTCAGGAAGCGTACTACGAGCAGCTACGCCAATACAACGAGCTGGTGGCTAACACCCAGGCGCTGGCCGGGGCTGAATAATTTTTTCTTCGCACAGAGTTCACGGAGTGTCACAGAGTTTTTCAAACTCCTTTAACTCTGTGACACTCTGTGCGAGCCTAACCTTTAGAACCACCATGAAAGCCCTGCCTTACCTCCTGCTCCTCCCCTTCCTCATCGCCTGCGGCAAAAAGGCCGGCGAAGCCGCCGACAAACCCGCCGCCCCGCCCCCGCCCCGCGCGCCCAACGAAGTATTCCTCTCCAAAGCCCAGATGCAGGCCGCCGGCATCGAGTTGGGCACTTTCAGCCGGCGCGACCTTGGCACCGAGGTGCAGGCCACCGGCCAGATTGACGTGCCGCCCAGCCATCGCGTGTCCGTCACGGCCATCATGGGCGGCTACGTGCAGCAGCTTCCTATCCTACCCGGCCAGTTCGTGCGGCGCGGCAGCGTGCTCGCCACCCTGCGCAGCCCCGACTACCTCAAGCTCCAGCAGGATTACCTGCAAAGTCAGGCCCGCATCGTATTTCTAAAGCAGGAAACCGCCCGCCAGCAAATTCTCAACGATGAAGACGTAGGCGCCCGCCGCAAACTCCAGCAGGCCACTTCCGAGCTGCGCACCGAGCAGGCCGCCGCCGGTAGCCTTGCCGCCCAGCTTCGCCTCATCGGCCTGAACCCGGAGTCTATCAGCGCCACCAGCATCCGGCCCAGCGTGCCGCTCATCGCGCCCATCGGCGGCTACGTGAAGGCCGTGCTCGTGAACCCCGGCCAGTTCGTGAACCCGCAGGACGTGCTCATCGAGCTGGTCGACCGCTCCGATTTGCACCTTGAATTAAAGGTTTTCGAGCGCGATATCGCCAAGGTGAAAGTGAATCAGGATATCCTGTTCACCGTACCAGCCCAGGGCGCGGGCACCCGGCCGCTGCCCGCCACCGTCTTCCTGGTCGGCAAAGCCTTCGACAACGACGGCCGCACCGTGAGCGTGCACGCCCACCTGCACGACACCGGCCCCGATGCCGCCGCCACCGCCACCCTGCTGCCCGGCCAATACGTCAGTGCCCGCATCATTACCGGCCGCACGCCCCAGCGCACCCTGCCGGAGGACGCCCTCGTGCCCGGCGGCGAAGTCAGCTACGCCTACTACCAGGTGAAATCCGATGCTAAAGGCAGCACCTTCCGCCGCTTCAGCCTGCGCCCCGGCGCTACCGACCAGGGCCAGGTCGCCATCCGCCCGCTCGATAAGCTGGCCGATACCACGCATTTGGTGCTGAAAGGAGCCTATTTTCTGGATGCCGAGCGCAGCAAAGGCCAGGGCGGCGACGAATAGGCGGAGAAGTCTTAAACGAAAAAAGCGCGTCATGCAGAGCGCAGCGAAGCATATTTACCACAATACTAAACCAATCGACAGGATTAGTGACGGCGGCGGTAAAGATGCTTCGCTGCGCTCTGCATGACGTTCTTTTGTTAAGTTGCCTCAGGCAATCCCTATCCTCCATGATTCTCCTCACCGAACTGCACTACCACCCGCCCGCAGCCCTTTTCGCGGCCCTCCTGCACGCCGATGGCCTGCTGCTCGAAGCCCACGAGCACTACCGCAAGCAAACCTTCCGCAACCGCTGCCTTATCCGCACCGCCCAAGGTGTGCAGCCCCTTACCGTGCCGGTGCTCGATGGCAACCGGGCCGGAAAGGTCAGCATTTCTGAAATTGCGATTGACTATCGTCAGAATTGGATTCACCGCCACTGGCGCACCCTGCAAACCGCGTACGGCAACAGCCCGTATTTCGAATATTACGCCGACTACCTGCACGACATCTACGTAAGCAAGCCGGCATTGCTGTTCGACTTAAATATACAATTTCTGCGTTTATTGCTGAAATGTTTCCGCCTCACGCTGCCGCTGGCCCTCACCACCGAATACCACGCCGAATACCCCACTAACGCCTCCCCTCTTACCCTCCCACCCGCTGACCCCATCCTCGACCGGCGCGACTTGCTGACACCTAAAGCTGCCTCGCTTATGTCCAAACATGACACTCCGACAGCCTCGGCGCTGGTGCGGCCCTATCCGCAGGTGTTTGGCCCAGGTTTTGAGCCCGGCCTGAGCGTGCTGGACCTGCTGTTTTCGCAAGGCCCCGCCGCCGGCAGTTTTTTTATCGTGTAGAACAGACGTTAGCTTGTTCCGCTATTTTTTTAATCAGGCGCATGCTCAAAACATGGGCTGCGCTGCCCGAACCTTCGCCCGAACCGGCTTGTTTCCAAGCCAACCCGGCCCAACCCGTTATTCGTGTTACACGCCCGACGCGGGGCTTATCAGATTTTTCACTACGTTTATTGGCATGGAAGCTAAATTCTCAAACCGCGTCAAGGAGGTGATTTCCCTCAGCCGGGAGGAAGCCATCCGTCTCGGCCACGACTACATCGGCACCGAGCACCTCTTGCTCGGTATGATTCGCGAAGCCGAAGGCACCGCCCTCGGCCTGCTGCGCAAGTTGGGCGTGAGCATTGATGAGCTTAAATTCTCATTGGAGCAAGCCACCCGCAATACCGCCACGCAAGGCACCAGCATCACCGGCTCGATTCCGCTCACCAAGCAGACCGAGAAGGTGTTGAAAATAACTTATTTGGAGGCTAAAATCTTCAAATCTGAAATCATTGGCACCGAACACCTCCTGTTGTCCATCCTACGGGACGAAGACAACATTTCTTCCCAAATTCTCAGCAAATTCAACGTGAACTACGAAACTGTGCGCGACTCGCTGGATTACCACGGTAATGCCGGCGCGGCCCCGCAAAGCCGCACGCCCGATACGGACGACGACGACAACGACAAACTCTTTGGCTCGTCGGGCCCCGGTGGGCGCGGTGCCGGCACCGGCGCTGGCGCGGGAGCCAAAAAGCCCGGCGAAAAATCGCGCACCCCGGTGCTCGACAACTTCGGCCGCGACCTCACCAAACTGGCGGAGGACGACAAGCTCGACCCCATCGTGGGCCGCGAAAAGGAGATTGAGCGCGTAGCCCAAATCCTGAGCCGTCGTAAGAAAAACAACCCTATCCTTATCGGGGAGCCCGGCGTGGGCAAAACGGCCATCGCCGAAGGCCTCGCCCTGCGCATCATCCAGAAAAAGGTGAGCCGCGTGCTTTTCAACAAGCGCGTGGTGACCCTCGATTTGGCTTCGCTGGTAGCTGGCACCAAGTACCGCGGCCAGTTCGAAGAGCGTATGAAGGCCGTGATGAACGAGCTGGAAAAGTCGCCCGACGTGATTCTGTTCATTGACGAGCTGCACACCATCGTGGGCGCTGGCGGCGCTTCGGGCTCGCTCGACGCTTCGAACATGTTCAAGCCGGCCCTGGCCCGGGGCGAGATTCAATGCATCGGTGCTACTACGCTGGACGAGTACCGCCAGTACATCGAGAAGGATGGTGCTTTGGCCCGTCGTTTTCAGATGGTGATGGTGGACCCCACCACGCCCGAGGAAACCATCGAAATCCTGCACAACATCAAGGACAAGTATCAGGACCACCACCACGTGGTGTACACTGATAAGGCCATTGAGCAGTGCGTATTGCTGAGCGACCGGTATATGTCCGACCGTTTCCTGCCGGACAAGGCCATCGACATTCTCGATGAGGCCGGGGCCCGCGTGCACATCAACAACATCGTGGTGCCCGAGGACATTCTCACGCTCGAAGAGCAGATTGAGAACATCAAAGGCGAGAAAAACCGCGTGGTGAAATCGCAGAAATACGAGGAAGCCGCCAAGCTCCGCGACACTGAGAAGAAGCTGCTGGACCAACTCGAAACGGCTAAAAAGTCGTGGGAAGAGGAGACCAAGAAGAAGCGCTACACGGTGAAAGAGGAGAACGTGGCCGAGGTTATAGCCATGATGACCGGCATCCCCGTTTCGCGCGTGGCCCAGAACGAAAGCCAGAAGCTCCTCAACATGAACGAGGAGCTGCAAGGCAAAGTAATTGGCCAGGACAAAGCCATCAAGCAGCTGGTGAAGGCCATTCAGCGCACCCGCGTGGGCCTGAAAGACCCCAAGAAGCCGATTGGCTCGTTCGTGTTCCTCGGCCCGACGGGCGTGGGCAAAACGGAGCTGGCCAAGGTGCTCGCCACTTACCTCTTCGACAAAGAAGATGCCCTCGTTCGTGTTGACATGAGCGAGTACATGGAGAAATTCAGCGTGTCGCGCCTGGTGGGCGCGCCTCCCGGCTACGTAGGCTACGAAGAGGGCGGCCAGCTGACGGAGAAAATCCGCCGCAAGCCATACTCGGTTATCCTGCTCGATGAAATCGAGAAGGCGCACCCGGACGTGTACAACCTGCTGCTGCAGGTGCTGGACGATGGTATTCTGACCGACGGCCTCGGCCGCAAGGTGGACTTCCGCAACACCATCATCATCATGACCTCGAACATCGGGGCGCGGGACTTGCAGGATTTCGGCGCGGGCATCGGCTTCGGCACCAAGGCCCGCCAGGACAACTTGGACGAGCTGACCAAGGGCACCATCACCAACGCCCTGAAGAAGACGTTCTCGCCCGAATTCCTCAACCGCTTGGATGACGTTATCGTCTTCAACTCGCTGGACAAAAAGGACATTCACAAAATCATCGACATCAGCCTGGCCAAGCTCCTCTCGCGGGTGCAGGCCTTGGGCTACCGCGTCGAGCTGACCGAAGCGGCCAAGGATTTTGTGTCGGATAAGGGCTACGACCCCAAATACGGTGCCCGCCCCCTGAACCGGGCCATCCAGAAGTACATCGAAGACCCGATTGCCGAGGAAATCCTCAAGGCCCAGGTGGTGCACGGCGACGTTATCACGGCCGACTACACCGAAGGCGCGGAGGAGCTGACCTTCGCCGTGACCAAGAGCGGCGAGGTGCAAAACCTGGCCAGCGACGAGCGCCCGGCCGACAAGCCGGAAGCGCCGGATACGGATGCGAAGAAATAAGTGCTAGCTAGCAGACGTTAGAGGGCTGGCTTCCGCAAGGGAGCCAGCCCTTTTCTTTGTGCCTGTTCTTTCATTCAACGCTCTTTCACCATGTTCAAAACAGTTTTTTCTCCGCTGGCCACTGGTCTACTGCTGGCCATGCCGCTGGCCGCTGGCGCCCAGGACCAAAAACCCGAAGCCCCGTATAACGCCCAGCTTATTGTTCGCCAGCCCGAGATTGGGCAGGGCAGCCCCTCGTTTGTGCCTTCGCCCCAGGTGCGGGGTATGAAGGCCCTTGCGGATGGCAAAGTCTACCTGGTGTCGACCGATAACAAGCAGCTGCTGGCGTACCAGGGCAACCGCCTGGCCTGGAAGGCCGACGTGGTTGGGTCCTGCCCTTCCGTTATCGGCCCGCGAAAAATCAGCAGAGTGCTGCTGGGTCCGGCAGCCATTCTCGTGACCGTGGGCGAGCGCACCTTTGCCGAAGTTGATACGGCTACGGGTAGCGTGAAAGTGGCCAGCGTGCCGCAGCGATAACCGCAAAAGACACCTCCAAAAACAGCCGGCTCCCGAAAAGGGCCGGCTTTTTTGCGCCAAAGCATTACCTTGCTACTTGCTACCTGATTTAGACCATCCTAACGGCACGCGCGGTACTTCCCGCCTTCTTCTTATGAATTTTCTGCAACGAATGGCCCTTGCGGGGGCAGGGGCGGCTTTAGCCGGTGGTGGGGCATTTGCCCAGACGGCACCGGTGGCCCCGCCGGTAGCGCCCATTAAACCCAGGGTTTTCACTGATTTTGGGGTGCAGCGCACCGACAACTACTACTGGCTGAACAAGCCCGCCGACCCAGCCGTCCTGAAGTACCTGAATGCCGAAAACGACTACTACGACCAGCAGATGGCCACCACCGTGCCCCTGCAGAAGAAGCTGGCCCAGGAAATCAAGAACCGCATCAAGCAGGAGGACGCTACCGAGCCTTACCGCGATAACGGCTATTATTACTACTCGCGCTTCGAGTTCGGGCGCGAGTACCCCATTTACTGCCGCAAGAAGGGCAGCGCGATTGGCACCGAGGAAATCCTGCTGAACGGCGACGAGATGGGCACCGGCCAAGCCTACTTCCAGATTGGCGACCTGGCCGTGAGCGACAACAACCAGCTGCTGGCTTTCTCGACCGATACGGTGAGCCGCCGGCTCTACACGCTGCGCTTCCGCAACCTGGACACGGGCACGGACTACCCGGAGCGGATTCAGAACACCGGCGGCGAAATGGCCTGGGCGGCCGATAACAAAACCGTGTTCTATACCCGCAAGGATGTGACGACGCTGCTGCCCTACCAGGTGTACCGCCACGTGCTAGGCACCGACCCCAAGAACGATGCGCTCGTGTATGAGGAGAAGGATAACACCTTTAATGTACATGTGAGTCGTTCGAAATCAAAGAAATACGTTGGGCTGAACCTGGTCAGCTCGTTGTCGTCGGAGTACCGCTACCTCGATGCGACCCTGCCGACCGAGCAGCCCAAGGTGTTTCAGCGCCGCGAGAAGGACCACCTCTACGACGTGGAGCACCTGGGCGATAAGTTCTACATCCGCACCAACCTGGGCGCGCCCAACTACCGCCTGATGGTAACGCCCGTGACGGCCACCGGCAAATCGGCCTGGGCCGATGCCCTCACCCGCCACCCCGAAATCTTCCTCGACGGCTTCGAGCTGTTCAGCAACCACGTGGTACTGAACGAGCGCAAGGGCGGCCTGCGCCAGCTGAAAGTGGTGAGCCTGAAGGACAAGCAGGAGCACTACATTCAGTTTGAGGAGGCTGCCTACACGGCCACCATCGGGATGAATGCCGAACTGGACACGCAGGTGCTGCGCTACAACTACACTTCGCTCGCTACGCCGGCTTCTATTTTTGAATACGACATGGGCACCCGCACCAACACGCTGGTGAAGGAGCAGCCGGTGCTGGGCAACTATAATAAATTCGACTACGTAACGGAGCGCGTATTCGTAAAGTCACGCGACAACAAGTTCATTCCCATGGCCTTGGTGTATAAAAAGGGCACCAGGCTCGACGGCAGCGCCCCGCTGCTGCAGTATGCCTACGGCTCCTACGGCTTCTCGCAGGACCCCACCTTCAGCGCGGCGCGGCTGAGCCTGCTCAACCGCGGGTTTGTGTATGCGCTGTGCAACATCCGGGGCGGCCAGGAAATGGGGCGGCAATGGTTCGAGGATGGTCGCATGAACCACAAAACCAACAGCTTCAACGACTTCGTCGACTGCTCGGAATACCTCACCCACATGCAGGAGGTGCGGGTGGGCAATGCGACCGTCAAAAAGCAATTCACGGCCAAGGATAAGCTGTTTGCCATGGGCGGCAGCGCCGGCGGCCTGCTGATGGGCGCGGTGGTGAACATGCGACCCGACCTGTATAAGGGCGTGATTGCGGCCGTGCCCTTCGTGGACGTGGTCACAACCATGTCGGACCCCAGCATTCCGCTCACCACCAGCGAGTACGACCAGTGGGGCAACCCCGCCAACGAGGAAGAATTCAAGTACATGCTCTCGTATTCGCCCTACGACAACGTGGAAAAGCAGGCCTACCCCAACCTGCTGGTGACCACCGGCCTGCACGACTCGCAGGTGCAGTACTTCGAGCCCGCCAAGTGGGTGGCCAAGCTACGCGCCACCAAAACCGATAAAAACCTGGTGCTGCTGCACACCGACATGGCGGCTGGCCACGGCGGGGCCTCGGGCCGCTTCAAATCGATTGACGATACGGCGCGGCAATACGCGTTTCTGCTGCTGCTGATGGGCAAGACGCTGTAATCGGCATTAGTTGGCTGATATGAATAACGTCATGTTGAGCGCAGCCGAAGCATCTGGCGTGTGGGGTAGTAACTCAATCAAATGGGTTTACTATGGCACGCGAGATGCCTCGGCTGCGCTCGACATGCCGTTCTGTCTGTTTCGTTCCCTTCAAAAGCCCAACGCTCCATAATCTACCCGTACCCTACCTTTGGGCTTCACTTCCCGCGCATTCATTCCACCCGCGCGCTTAGCCCTGCTCATGCCCGACCCGCACGCCCACGCCCACCTCTCCAAAACCGAATTGCTGGCCCGCAAAAACGAAGAAGCCCTCCTCGGGGGCGGCCAGGCCCGCATCGATGCCCAACACAAAAAAGGCAAGCTCACGGCCCGCGAACGGGTGGACTTGCTGATGGACGAAGGCTCGTTCGAGGAAATCGGCAAGTTTGTAATGCACCGCTCTAAGGACTTCGGCCTCGACAAGGAGCATTACCTCGGCGATGGCGTGATAACCGGCTACGGTACCGTGAATGGCCGCCTGGTGTACGTTTTCTCGCAGGATTTCACGGTTTTCGGTGGCTCGTTGAGCGAAACCCACGCCGAGAAAATCGTGAAAATCATGGACCTTGCCATGAAGAACGGTGCGCCCGTTATCGGCCTGAATGACTCGGGCGGCGCCCGCATTCAGGAAGGTGTGGTGAGCCTGGGCGGCTACGCCGACATCTTCTACAAGAACACCTTGGCTTCGGGCGTGGTCCCGCAGCTATCGGCCATCATGGGAC
>JANNDE010000461.1:0-3321 GCA_031387395.1 Hymenobacter sp. | reverse complement strand
TTTTGTTTAATCTTAACTAATTTGTTTTTTATTTTTTTTCCGGGGGCGCTCCCGACAAAAAAATATTCCCCGCTACGGTGCTACCCCACCAGCACGGCATCGGAGGCGGCAATCTCCTGCAGAATCTCCAGCACGTCGGCGGCAGTTTCGGCGTTCACCAGGCTGGTGCGCCAGGCTTTGGCCCCCTCCAGGCCCCGGAAATAGTGGGCGTAGTGCCGGCGCATCTCGAAGATGCCCACTTTCGGCCCCTTCCACTCAATGCTACGGTCGAAGTGCATCTGGCAGGCGGCCACGCGCTCTTCCAGCGTGGGCGGCGCGAGCAGCTCGCCGGTGGCCACGAAGTGCTTCACCTCCCGGAAAATCCAGGGGTAGCCGATGCTGGCCCGGCCAATCATCACGCCGTCCACGCCGTAGCGGTTTTTATATTCCACGGCTTTCTGGGGCGAGTCGATGTCGCCGTTGCCGAAAATGGGGATTTTGATGCGCGGGTTGTTTTTGATGCTCGCGATGAGCCGCCAGTCGGCGTCGCCCTTATAGAGCTGGGCGCGGGTGCGGCCATGCACCGTGAGGGCGGCGATGCCGATGTCTTGCAGGCGCTCGGCTACTTCCTCAACTTTTATGGTGCCTTCGTCCCAGCCCAGGCGGGTTTTCACGGTCACAGGCAGGTGGGTGTGCTTTATCACCGAGGCCGTCATGGCCACCATTTTGGGGATGTCCTGGAGCAGGGCCGCGCCCGCGCCCCGGCAGGCCACCTGCTTCACCGGGCAGCCGTAGTTGATGTCAATCAAATCGGGGCCGGCCTCGGTGCTGATGGCCGCGCACTCGCCCATCGTCTCAATATCGGAGCCGAAGAGCTGGATACCGATGGGCCGCTCATAGTCGAAAATATCGAGCTTCTTACGGCTCTTGGCGGCGGCCCGAATCAGGCCTTCGGAGGAGATGAACTCGGTGTACATGAGGTCGGCCCCGTTGGCTTTGCACACGGCGCGGAAGGGCGGGTCGCTCACGTCCTCCATGGGCGCGAGCAGGAGCGGGAAGTCGGGAAGCGAGATGTTGGGACCGATGTTGACCACGGAGGATAGTTATTTTATTGGAACGCTGTACGTCGTCTGTCATCCTGAGCAGAGCGAAGGACCTTATCACGTTTGCGCCGTTAGATATACTACAAACAGTCCAGCCGTGATAAGGTCCTTCGCTCCGCTCAGGATGACAGATGGGCCTAAGTTAAAAACTGCGGTAAATTTACGCCCTTCCCAACTTGCGCCCCGCTATGAAAGGTTTCCTGTCCCGCACGCTACACCCTGGCCTCCAGCTGCTGCTGCTGCTGGGCCTGATGGCCTTGTGTCTCTGCGTGGCTTACGCCGTAATATTTGCCTGGGGGATGGGTGGTTTCGGCCTGTCGGTGGGCCAGATGATGGGGGCCATGCAAAATCCTACGGCTACGCCCGAGGGCTGGAAGGTGCTGATGATGGTGCAGGGCGTGACACTGGGGCTGGTATTTGGGGGCGGGGCGCTGGCCCTGGCTTCGGCACTGGGCTATGGCTGGGCCGAGTATTTCAGCCCGCGCCGGCTGGGGGCGGGCTGGTGGCTGCTGGCGGCCGCCGCGCTCATCGTGGTCATTCTGCCGCTGATGTCCGTCATCATCGCCTGGAACGCGGGCGCGCACTTCCCGGGCGCGCTGCACGATTTTGAGGTGTGGGCCCGCGCCAGCGAAGACCGCGCCGCCGTGCTCACCAGATTTCTCACCAAGTTCAATTCCGGGGCCCGCTTCGCCGTGGGCGTGGGCGTGATTGCGCTGGTGCCGGCCGTGGCCGAGGAGTTGGTGTTTCGCGGCGTGATTCAGAAAAATCTGGTGCGCTGGTTTTCGCCGCACGTGGGCGTGTGGCTGGGGGCGGCGCTGTTTTCGGCCATTCACTTCCAGTTTTTTGGGTTCGTACCGCGCTTCGTGCTGGGGCTGGTGCTGGGCTATCTGTACCTCTGGAGCGGCAATATCCTGGTGAGCATGGCGGCGCACTTCACCCAGAATGCCTTACAGCTGCTCATCCTCTACCTCACCCAGCGCGGCCAGTTCGGCTGGGGCTTCGACCCCGACGCGACCGACGCGCTGCCCCTCACGCTGGTGCTGCCCTCGGTGCTGCTCACGGCCGGCCTGCTCTACGTCCTGCACCGCCGCATGACTATCGCCGCACCTACTCAAATGCTGACCATCGGCAGCGAAGGGGTAAAGAGAACGGCGTAGAGACGCATCCTTGCGTCCCGGCGTGAGCGCCGCCCACCCTTGCCGGCGAACGACTAATCGAAAACGTCCGTAACCGCCCAACCAACAACGATTCCGTTCAACGACGAGACGCAAGGATGCGTCTCTACACCCCGCCCAACTTGGCCGACGCTACACCTCCGACTACCCCCGTTTCTTCCGAAGCCGCCGCCGCTATCCCCACCGGCCCCAGCAACTTGCGCCTGCGCATTATCTACGGCCTCATCGGGGCGGCCATGCTGCTGGGCAGCGTCTGGTTCAGCCCCTGGACATTTGGGCTGTTCTTCGCCGCCGTGCAGGCCGTGATGTTATGGGAGTTCTACCGCATGATGCGGGCGGGCGGCTACGCGCCGGCTACGTGGATTGGGATTACAATTGGATTATTATTGTTTGCCGGAACATTCTATTCTGCTCAGTTATCGCCTTATTCAAACGGAGTCAAGCCCGTTTCCTTCGACTTCTCCGATAAGGCTGTTTGGGAAGTGGTATCCTCATTTATCGCCCAAATATTCTGGGGTAGTTTAGCTGTACTAACGCCGGTTGTTCTGCTTATTCGTGAAATGGTGCTGTGGCCGCGTTACTCGAATCCATTTGGTAATGCAGCAGCCATCCTGATGGGAATATTCTACATCAGTTTACCGATGACTTTGTTGGTATCCATAAGCCAGAGCGAGAGCCACGGCTACGACTATCGTCGCATCTTCGCCTTGCTCTTCCTCATCTGGGCTTCCGACATCGGCGCGTACGCGGCTGGCAAAACCTTCGGTAAACACAAAATGGCGCCCCAAATCTCGCCCGGCAAAACCTGGGAAGGCTGGGCCGGCGGCTTCGTGCTCACGCTGGTGGTGGGCTGGGCCGTGGGCTTTATGCTGCCCGATATGCCGCTGGCGCACCGGCTGGTAGCGGCCGGCGTGGTGGCCGTGTTCGCGCCGCTCGGCGACTTGGCCGAGTCCATGCTCAAGCGCAGCGTGGGGGTGAAGGACTCGGGCAGCATCATGCCCGGCCACGGCGGCCTGCTCGACCGGTTCGACGCGTTTCTGCTGGTGCTGCCGGTGCTGGCGCTG
>JANNDE010000370.1:0-2285 GCA_031387395.1 Hymenobacter sp. | reverse complement strand
CCGCAAAGTTTATTCCTGTTCCTTCTGCCACTGGCCGTCGTCGCTGGCAGCCCGCTGCCGGCCGATACGGCCCGGCTTCGGCAGCATCTGCAGTTTCTTACCACTACGCCGCAGCCGCGTAATTATCGGCACCCGGTCGTGCTCGACTCAGTGGCCGCTTACCTGGGCCGGGAGCTGCGGGCGGCCGGCGCGCGCGAAGTAGGCGAGCAGCCCTACGTGGTGCAGGGCCGCACCTATCGCAACGTGGTGGGTACGTTCGGCCCGGCCGACGGTCCTCGGCTGGTAATTGGGGCGCACTACGATGTGTGCGGCGAGCAGCCCGGGGCCGACGACAATGGCACCGGGGTGGCCGCCCTGCTGGAGCTGGCCCGCCTGCTGGGCCAGCAGCCCCGCCTGCCCTACCGCATCGAGCTGGTAGCCTACACGCTGGAGGAGCCGCCGTTTTTCCGGACCCCGCAGATGGGCAGCTACGTGCATGCCGCCGCGCTGAAAGCCGCCGGCGTGCCGGTGCGGGGTATGGTAGCCCTCGAAATGCTGGGCTACTACGACGACCGCCGGGGCGCGCAGCACTATCCCATCGGGCCCTTGAAATTCATTTATGGCAGCCGGGGCAATTACGTCACGGTGGCGCAGAAATTTGGGAACGGGCGTTTCGGGCGGCGCTTTGCGCGGCGGTACCGGCAGGCCGCCGCGCTGCCCGTGAAACGCTTCAAGGCCCCGGCGTGGCTGCCGGGTATCGACTTTTCCGACCACCTCAACTACTGGAAGTTCGGCTACTCAGCCCTGCTGCTTACCGATACGGCTTTCTACCGCAACCGCAGCTACCACCAAAAGGGCGATACGCTGGCCCGGCTGGATATGCGCCGCCTGGGGCTGGCCGTGGATGCGCTGATGGCCACCGTCTTGGCGGGAACCTATTAGCCGGATAAAAGCTGCTTATTTGCTAAACTGGTATATGTTTGCTAAATAGCTGTAGCTTTAGTGGATTCCCCAAACGATTGTGCCCCATGACTGCGCCCGCCTGCCCCAAATGCGAATCGACCGAAGCCACCAAAAGTGGCGTAATCAATGAGCGGCAGCGGTTTCGGTGCCGGCAGTGCGGCTACCACTACACCGTGGCCAAAGTGGGGCGCGAGGTCGATAGCTACTACGTTATCAAGGCGCTACAGCTTTACATCGAGGGCGTGAGCTACCGCGAGATTGAGCGGCTGCTGGGCGTGAGCCACGTGAGCGTGATGAACTGGGTGAAGAAATACGGCGTGAAGGCCCCGCGCCAGCCCGACTACCATCCGACCTACAAAATCCTCAATCACAAGGAGCTGGCTGATTTTTTTCAGCAGCCCGGCAACCTGAAAGGGGCCGGCATGGTGGTAACGGAGCTGGGCGATAAGTTCATGGTGATTCGCTGGGAGCGGTTTCGGGCGGGGTAGGGCAGCGGGGATATAGTTGCTTAGCAAAACGATAGCGGCCGGGTAGCTGGCGGCGCAGAACGGGTGCTACTTCACCAAACCAACGGCTCCGGCCCGGTTGGCGGTCAGCAGAACTTCCTCAGGGCCTGCTGCTGAGGAAAACCGCCGGCTGGCCGCGTTTCTGTTCCACCACCATTCCCACCCCCATGCGACATACTCGCTACGCCCTGGCCCTCGGGGGCCTGTTGCTGACCGGAGCTGCCTTCGGCCAGGTTACGCCACCCGCCACGGGCACGGCCCCGCCGCCCGCCGCGCCTGCCCCACCGCCCGCCGTGCCCACTCCGGCCAAGCCCGTGCCCTACGGGGCGGGTATGAAAGTCAACATATCGCCCGACGGCTCGAAATACCTGCGCTTCCTGACCTGGACCCAGGTGTGGGCCCAGTATAACGAGAACAACAGCAACACCGTTCGCAACGGCAAGCCTACCAGCGACCAGCTGGCGTTCAGCCTGCGCCGCACCCGCCTGATTATGCTGGCCCAGCTCAACCCACGGTTCATGACCTACGTGGACCTGGGCATGGAAAGCCAGGCCGCCATCAGCGGGGGCCTGCCGGGCGACCCTTCCGGCCCCGGCAAGCACGCTACGTTTTACCTGCACGAGGCCGTGGCCGAGTACAAGGTGAACAAATACCTGAGCATGGGTGCCGGCCTGAACTACCAGGTGGGCGTGTCGCGGATGACGGCCGCCAGCACGGCCACCATGATGACCTACGACATCCCGGTGGTGAACTTCCCCACGCTGGACCTGACCGACCAGTTCGGCTTTTTCCTGGGCGTGTATGGCAAAGGCCGCATCGGCAGCTTCGACTACCGCG
>JANNDE010000353.1:0-2199 GCA_031387395.1 Hymenobacter sp. | reverse complement strand
GTGTCGCCCCGCTGGGGCTTCGGATGTTCTACCCATTCGGTTTTCCTACCGATATGCCGCCCCGCTGGGGCTTGCGTACGCGCCCTACCCCACCAGCTCCTCCTGCGGCTGCGAAATCCCGCGTAGCGCCTCCGCCAGCAGCTGATAGGAATACACCCGCGCCTCATGGTTGAAAATATTGGAAACGGCCATAATTTCATTCACCTGCGTCTCATCCACAAACGCCTGCAGGTCCTGCGCAACGGTGGCCTGGCTGCCGATGAAGGCACAGGCCAGCATCTGCTCCACGGCGTACTGCTGGGCCGGCTCCCACAGCCCGGCCATCGACTCGACGGGCGGCTGCAGCGGTGCGGGCCGGCCCTTGATGACGCCCAGCATAAACTGCTTGAGCGAAGTAGCCAGGTGCTGCGCCTGCGCATCGGTATCGGCCGCCACCACGTTCACGCAGGCGATTGTATAGGGCGCGGCCAGCGCGGCCGACGGCCGGAAATTCTGCCGGTAAATCTGTAGCGCCGCAAACAGCTGCCCCGGCGCGAAGTGGCTGGCAAAGGCATACGGCAAGCCCAGCGCGGCCGCCAGATACGCGCTATCGGTGCTGGAGCCCAGCACGTAAATCGGTACCTCCAGCCCCTCGCCCGGAATGGCGCGCACGGTAGACGTGCTATTCGCCGCCGAGAAATAAGCCTGCAGCTGCTGAATATCGCGGGGGAAATCCTGCGGGCCACCGAAGCGGCCGCCCCGAATGGCCTGGGCCGTCACCTGGTCGGAGCCGGGCGCGCGGCCCAGCCCCAAATCGATGCGGCCCGGGTAGAGCGTGGCCAGCGTGCCCAGCTGCTCGGCCACCACCAGCGGCGCGTGGTTGGGCAGCATGATGCCGCCCGAGCCCACCCGCAACGTGCTGGTGCCGCCCGCGATGTAGCCAATCAGCACCACCGGGGCCGAACTGGCCACGCTGGCCATGTTGTGGTGCTCCGAAAGCCAGTAGCGGATATAGCCTGCCTTTTCCACCTGTTGCGCCAGGTTCAGGCTGTGGCGGAAAGTATCGGCCGGCGTGCTGCCGGCATTAATGGGAGCCAAATCCAGCACGGAAAAGGCCAAAGAAGCAAACGAATCAGCTGTCATGAACGAAAAGTTGAAGGGAAGAGGCCGCCAGCCGGGAGCAATAAGCCGCAGTGGGGCCGTGGCAGACGGTCTATAACGCTTCAGGCGGGCAATTGATTCTTTTGCTTCTGTTATCGAAGCCAAAAAGCCCTGGCGGGCACCCCTCACGTTGACAAACGTATTGGGATGCCCACCGGGGCTTTCGCTTGGTAAGTAGCGCAGTAGCGCGGACTTTGCAGTCCGCGTCCCCGCACCGTCAAAACCAGTCAGACGGCGCGGGGTCGCGGACTACAAAGTCCGCGCTACTTTTTAATTCCGGCGCTGTACCGGCAAGTCCTCCAGCTGCGCGTAGCTCATTTTCCAGGTATTATCAGCGGCCTTTTTCCAGTAGAAAATATAGTTGCCTTCGCCGAAGCTGGCGGGCTGGCCGGGGCCGGCCGGCTGCACGTCTACCGAGAACGTGCCGGCCTCGTAGGCGCTGTTGTCGTCGGAATTGCTGCTGCTTACGCTGGTTTTCAGGTTGGCAATGGTCGGAATCGTGGCACTCACCCATTTTTGGCCCACTTCGTCCTTGCCCTTCCAGTGGGCGTTGCCCTGCACGAAGGTGATGTCGTCGGCCATCATGCCAGTGATTTTGCCCGAGTCGCGGCTGTTCCAGGCGTTGATAAAATCGCGGTTCAGGTTCTGCACGTTGGCCGTGTCGGCGGGCGCTTTCGCGCAGGAAGAAATGAGGGCGGCGGTAGCCAGTAACAGGCTACAAATAAGGGGTTTCATACATCCGGGGAATTGGTGAAAGAAATAGGGGCGGGCGGCGGTGACCACCGCGGCAACTGGTCAGAAACAATCAACCCCCGGGCGCGGGCGCCTAGGGGTTGCAAGATGAAACAAGACGGGAATTACCAGCTTTTCCGACGATACTCCGACATGCCGTAGGGGTGCGAAGCATCACCGTACGCCGTATTGGGCAGGTAGGTGTTTGAAGCAGCGGGCGTCGTGGCGGCGGGCGGCATACCGCCTACCATGGCATTCGATGCCGTCAGGCTGTTGGCCGGTACCAGCGCCGTTTGCATGGTACGGGTGGTGGTAGTGGCCTGGCGG
>JANNDE010000195.1:0-6860 GCA_031387395.1 Hymenobacter sp. | reverse complement strand
GCTGTCTCCTACCCGGGGGCAGCCGCCTTTGTTTGCCGCCCCGGGCGAGGTGCTTCGCCGCGCCACGCGGCAATGATGGCGGGCAATCAGCCCTGGAGCCGCCCCAACGGGCGGGTTTTTTGTGCCCGGAAAAATATTTTCCGCGGCCGTGTTGCAATCGCGAAAAGCTTGCTTACGTTTGTGGTGTACTAGAACGGTAATACACCTCATCTTTCCTCCGATGGTCCGCATCCGCAACCTGCATTTTGGGTACTCCCGCAAGCACCCGCTTTTTCAACACCTCGACCTGACGCTGGAGCGCGGGCACATCTACGGCCTGCTGGGCAAGAACGGCGCGGGCAAATCCACGCTGCTCAAGAACATCGTGGGGCTGGCCTTTCCCGATGCTGGTACCTGTGAGGTGCTGGGGCAGCCGGCCGCCAAGCGCCTGCCGGCGGTGTTGGAAGACCTGTTCTTTCTGCCCGAAGAAATTTACGTGCCCGGTGTAACGGCCGCGAAATTCGTGGCCCGGACGGCCGGCTTCTACCCGAAATTCGACCACGAGGCGCTGGCCCACTACCTCGCCGAGTTTGAGGTGCCGGCCCACGCACTGCTGCCCGCCCTGAGCTTCGGGCAGCAGAAAAAGTTCATGATTGCCTTCGCGCTGGCCGCCAACACCAGCCTGCTGGTGATGGACGAGCCCACCAATGGCCTCGACATTCCGAGCAAGGCACAATTCCGCAAGCTGATGGCCACGGCCCTCACGGAGGAGCGCTGCCTCATCATCTCGACCCACCAGGTGCGCGATTTGGAGAGCCTGATTGACACGGTGGTCGTGCTGCACGGCCAGCGCATCGTGCTGAACGCCGACCTGGGCGAGCTGGCCGAGCGGCTGACGTTTGCCACCGTGCCGGAGGCCGACGGCCTCGAGCTCTACGCCGAAGAATCGATGCGCGGCGCGCAGGTGATTCGGGCCAACCGGAGCGGTGGGGCCGGGCGCGTCGATTTGGAATTGCTATTCAATGCGCTGGTGGGCGAAGCACCCACGCTGACTTCTTACTTATCTCAAAAACAAGCTGTTCATGAACCAGTTCTTTAGTTTTTCGCGTTTTGGGCGCTTGTTCAGCAAGCATACGACCGAGCAGGCCAGTGGCTATTTGTTGGCCACGGGGGTACTGCTGGGCGGCATTGGGCTGGTGCTGGGCTTTGCGGGCTACATGTCGTCGGAGCCGATGCCAACGACCATTCAGGCGGTATTATTCACGATGGGGCTGCTGGCGGCGGGGGCATTTTTCACCAGCACGGTGTTTGCGCCGTTTGGCGATAAGAAGCAGGCCACCGCGGCCCTGCTGCTGCCGGCCTCGCACGGGGAGAAGTACCTGGTGGGCTGGCTGTATTCGCTGCCCATATTTATGGCAATTTACGTGGGCTGCTTTTTTCTGATTGACAGTCTGGTGCTACGAATGCACGCCACGCCCGCGCACCCGGGCGAGCTGGTGCGGCTGTTTTCGGGGCCGGAAAAGCTTTATAATTCGCTGGTGGCGTACGCGGTGGTGAATGCCGTGTTTTTGTGGGGCAGCATCTTCTTCACGAGGCAGCATTTTGTGCGCATGGCCTTCGGTGTGCTGCTGGCGCTGGTGGTGCTGACGATGGTGAACTACCAGGCCCTGAAAGCTCTGCTGGGCCCGTCGCTGAATTCGGTGATGCCGTTTTCGAGCATGACGCTGCTCGAAGGTGAGGAGTGGTACCACCTGGAGCTGCCCCCGGCGCAGTTGGCCGGATTTGAGCTGGTGCCGCTGGGCCTGATGCTCTTGGCCTGGGCGGCGGCATACGTGCGGCTGAAGGAGAAGCAGATTTAAGGCGAGAAAATCATGGAATTCAAAGACAACGAGGCCATTTACCTGCAGATTGCCGGGTACGTGAGCGAGCTGATTCTGCGCGGCAAGTGGCCGCCGGATAGCAAGATTCCGTCGGTGCGCGAGCTGGCCGGCGACCTGCAAGTGAATCCCAACACGGTGATGCGCACCTACGAGCTGCTGCAAGGCCAGGAAGTGCTGTACAACAAGCGCGGCATCGGCTTTTTCGTGGCCCCTGCCGCCGTGGCGCAGGTACAGGCCGCCCGCCGCGAGCGGTTCCTGAGCCAGGAGCTGCCCGAGGTTTTCGGCACCATGCTGTTGCTCGGCATCGGGTTGCCCGAGGTGCAGCGCCGCTACGAGGAATTCAAGAATACTCAACCGCAACCCCTTTCCACCCCCGTTTCCTGATGAAAACCAGTAACAAGCTTTTCGTGGCCGCCGTGGCCCTGGTGCTCGGCTCGCTGGCCAGCTACGACGCCGCCCTGCGCGCCGAATACCGCACCGGCAATTATAAAGACCCGCTGCGCAACTACCAGGCCCTCGGCCTGCGCAACTTCGACGCCGTGCAGGTGCCTTCGGCCGGCGGGCTGCGGGTGAAGGTGGTGGCCGGGCCGTTTGCCGTGCAAGTGAACAAGGACGCCGCCGACTACGTGCACCTGACGCAGCACGGCCAGCAGCTGCTCGTGACGCTGGCCTACCCCACCAAGCCGGAGGACCTGGGCCACGGCGAGGCCGTCATCATCACCTGCCCGCGCCTGGCGTCGCTTACCGTTGAAGGCACGTACACCGTGGCCGGCCGGCCCCAGCATGCCCGCCGGGAGGCTGGCGGCAAGGTGAAAGTCAGCGGTTTCCGGCAGGACAGCCTGACGCTGCGGCAGGACCAGAGCAGCCACATCGACCTGGCGGGCAACACCCTGAACTGGCTGCGCGCCACGGCCGGGGCGCGCCCCGGCAGCGAGCCCACCCTGACGATTGCGGCCGACAACCACATCCAGGCCGCCGATTTGACCATTGGCCACCGGGGCCACCTCGACCTGGTTACGGCCATTCCGGGCCTGCGCTACCAGTTTTCGGATAGCGCGACCGTGGCCCTGACCGGGGCCGCCGTGCGCAGCCTGGGCACCACGAAATAGCGCTGCTGCCATGACCCGCCAGGCGCTAAAACACTCGCTGCTGCTGCAGCTGGCCATTATCTATACCCGGTACCTGGTGGGCGGCGCGTTCGTGTTTGCCAGTCTGATAAAAATCAAGGGGCACCGCTTCACGCAGATGGAGGGCACGGTAGCCGGCCATAACCCGGGGTATTTCTTCGAGATGATGTACCAGTCGGGGCTGTACTGGCAGTTTATTGGGGTGGCGCAGTGCGTGGCGGGGCTGCTGCTGCTCACGCAGCGCTACGCGTTGCTGGGGGCGCTGGCCTACGTGAGCATCATGGCCAACATCTTCGTCATCACCATCTCCTACGACTTTGCGGGCACGCCCGTCATCACCGGGCTGATGCTGCTGGCGGGCCTGCTGCTGCTGGCCTGGGACTGGAACCGGCTGCGCGTGGTGGCGAACCAGCCGGCCGTACCCGAAACCACGTCGCCGCTATTTGCCAGCCGGCTGTGGGAGGTGGTGGGGCTGGTGCTGTTCGCCTTCACCGCCGGCTACCGGGCATTCACTGACCAGTATAATCTGCTGCTGTGGGTCGGTGTGTGCGTGCTGGTGGGCGCGGCGGGGCTGGTGCTGGCGTGGCGGCAATTGCGCCCCGGCAGAATACTTACCAATCAACCACCATCTTATTCGCCGCATGATGCCGCTTAGCGCCACCAAAGCCTGGCTTTGGGACTATTTCATCCTGGCAGCGCGCTTGCTGCTAGCGTACACGTTCATTAGCTGCGGCCATAGCAAGCTGACGGGTGGTCAGTTTGGTTTGACGGCAACGCCGGCAGCCCTGCCGGTCGGGCAGTTGGGGTTATTCAAACTGTCGTGGTATCTGTTCGGGCAGGAGCCGTTCCGGTCCTTCGTCGGCGTGTCGCAAATAGTGGCTGGTATGCAGCTGCTCCGGAATCGGACTGCGCTTTTCGGGGCGCTGCTGCTGCTACCCATTGCCGCTAATGTGCTCGTGGTCGGCCTGACGCACATCCGGATTCTGCCGACTTTTGCGTGGCGCTTGTCGTATTACATCGGATTGATTGGTCTGATTTGCTGGCATTACCGCGACCGGAGGTATGCCGCGTATTGTGCGCTGACGCACGGACTGACTGCCCGATTTCGATATCGTTGGTGGGCATATTTGCTTTTACCCCTGGCTGCCCTTGGGGTTGAAGTAGTTGGGGTTTTGCCTCAAATTTCGATTGCCTTCCTGCTACATCCTTGGCAAACGTGGCACGGCATTACTAAACTGTCGCAAGCACTGGTGGGGCATTTAAGTAATTAAGTAGGCAGTCAGAATGGAGTAGTCAGTAGTCAGATAATAAAAAATTGATTATGAACGCATTAAATAAAGTCTGACTACTGATTACTTACGACTGACTACTTAGAGCGGACTGCGTGGTTTTGGCCAGTGGCGGCAATAAAGCCACTTATTCGGTATCTTCTGCTTGCTCCTCGTAGGCACGCGCCAACGTAGCATCGCGTAACGTCAGCCACGTCGGTGCCGCCCCTTTCGCTTGTCTCAATTGCCCGCCAGCAGCACCTCCGTCTCGCGCAGAAACGCCATCACCCCCTCAAAATCGTAGTACCGCTTCTTCAGCACCGCCACTTGCAAGGGCAGGGGCAGGGCCGTGCCCCACTTCGCAAACTCGATAAGGGCCGGCGTGGCCGCCAGGGCCTGGGCGAGGTGAAAATCCGCGTCTTCGGCGTAGAGGGCCAGCTGCTCGAACAGGGCCGGCAGCAGGGGCGGGGGCACGCGCAGGGTCAGGCTACTTTCGGCCTCGTCGAGGCTGAATTCCTGCTCCAGGGCTTGCAGCAGCAGGGCCAGCGTGCGGTTCACGCGGGTGCCGGCGAAGGTGAAGAGCTTCACCTCGCGGTCCTTCACCACTACGGGGCGGGCGGTGGCGGGGGCGGCGGGCAGGCCGAACGGCGCGAAGGCCCGGCGCAGCAGGCGCAGGGCCTCCCGGCCGGCGGGGTCCAGTTCGGGAGGCTCGTCGGCGGTGGCCAGCAGGTGCAGCATTTGTTCGCGCACGCGGCTATGCACGGCCCCGCCGCCGCCAAAAAACACGGGCTTGCGGCCGTCGTTAGCCGGGACCACTTCGATGCGGTGGGCGGCCGGGTCCAGGTCCATTATTTTCCAGGTGCGGGCGGCCAGCAGCAGGTTTTCGCCCACTTGCAGCTGGGGCGAGTACGGCACCTCGCCCACGGTGCGCCCGGCGTGCACCACCTTGTAGGCCGGCTCGGAGCGAAACATGGCGTAGAAGTCGCGCCCGTGGGCCACCCGCTCGCCCTCCACCCCGATAATCAGCTCCCGGCCCAGGGCTTCGAGCCAGCCCCGGCGCAGCAGCTCGTCCACCACGGCGGCGCTGTCGGCGGGCGCGATTTCGGCAAACACCGGGTTGGCCCGCAAGCGGCGCAGCAGTTCGGTACGGGGCACGCCGGCCAGTTCCTTCACCACCGACAGGGCCTGGTGCAGCAGCAGGTCGTGGGGCTGCCGGGCCTGGCGCAGCGGCTCCATGAAGCCGGCCTGGTAGAGCTGCCAGCAGGCCAGCGACTGCAGCAGGCTCCAGGGGTTGGTGGCGTAGAGCAGCAGGCGGGGCGGCGAGCCGTCGTCGCGCCGGCCGCTGCGGCCCACGCGCTGCACCAGCGAAGCTACCGACGGAGCCGCATCGACCTGCACCACCTGCTCGACCGAGCCAATGTCGATACCCAGCTCCAGGGTGGAGGTGCAGGCAATGCAAAACGGCTGGCGCTGGTTGTTTTTGGCGAAATACTCCACGTATTCGCGCACCTCCTTATCCACCGACGAGTGGTGCGAAAAGTAGTTGGCGTGGCCCTGGGCGCGGTCGGCAATCTGACGCAGCTTCACGGCCAGGAACTCGGCCAGGCCGCGGCTGTTCGGAAAAATCAGGGCCTTGCTGGCGCGGGTTTGCTTGTAGAGGTCTTTGAGCAGGTCGAGGGGCAGGTCGCCGCCGGGCGGGGTGGCCTTGGTGCCCGGTGCGGGGCCGAAGTAGCGAAACCCGGTAGTCATCTCGCGCCCGGCGCGGTCGAGTAGCACCTTCGTGCGGTCGGGCTCGTTGGTGAAGCGCTTGGCCTCGGCATAGTCGCCGATGGTGGCCGAAAGCGCCACCACGACAAAGCGGCCGGATTGCACGGCCGCCAGCCGGGCCAGCAGCGCTTGCAGGTGCAGGCCGCGGTCGGTGCCCAGGAAGGCGTGCAGCTCGTCAATCACCACGTAGTCCAGGTCGGCAAACAGGGTGCGGAGGCTGCCCGGCGCGTTGCCGAACATGGCTTCCAGCGACTCGGGCGTGATGAGCACGATGCCGGCCGGCGCGCGCAGCAGGTGCTGCTTCCGGCTCCATTTGGCCTCGCCGTGCCACTTGGTCACGGGCACGTCGAGGTACTGGCACAGCTGCTCAATGCGCTCGAACTGGTCGTTAATCAGGGCGATGAGCGGTGAGATGTAGAGCACGCGCACGCCCGGACGGCTGAAATCAACCTTCGACAAAATGGGCAGAAACGCCGCCTCGGTTTTGCCCGAAGCCGTGCGCGAAGCCAGGATGAAATTATCATCCGATGCGAGGATGTGCTGGATGGCCGCCGCCTGAATGGGCCGCAACGCCTCCCAGCGCCGGTCGCGCACGTAGCGCCGGATGGGTTCGGAAAGTAGGTCGAAGGCCATTCGTTAGGAGAAAACGTAACCAAAAAAACGGTCATGCAGAGCGCCGCGAAGCATGCCGCATGTAGTAGTAATCCAATCGTTGGCTATACCGACCTTCGGTTTAAAAAGGAGTTGCGGTGGCACGCGAGATGCTTCGCGGCGCTCTGCATGACCGTTTTTATAACACGTCAATCCCATCCACCAGCGCATCGACGGCCGACCCGTTG
>JANNDE010000193.1:0-9226 GCA_031387395.1 Hymenobacter sp. | reverse complement strand
GCATCTTTATCGCTCAACGCAATCAAGAAGATTAGTATTGAGGTAAAGATGCTTCGCTGCGCTCTGCATGACCGTTCTTTATTTAACCCGCAACCCGCCAACCCCTCATCGCACCATGCGCACCGTGGTATCCAGCCGCTGGGTGTCCAGGTAGCTGCGGTACTGCTCCAGCAAGCGGGCCTGGGCCTCGCGCTTCTCGTCGCGCTGAAACAGGCGGACCTGGAATTTCTCGCCGGGCGCGGTGCGGCGCAGGCTCACGTAGGTGAGCTTGTTTTTGCCTTTGGTATCGGCCCTGGTCATGGGCTCGCCGTTCTGAATGCGTTCGATGCGCTTGGTGTTGTTGCCGAACAGGGCCTGCATGGGTTGCAGGCCGATGAAAAGGTTGGTGGCCCCGCGCAGGCCAAAGTGGCCGCTCACGTCGAGGTTGCTCAGGTTGCTGTCGAGGTGCAGGCCGGGAATGAGCAGCTGGCCTTCGGCCAGCAGAAATTCGCCCTGCACCGGCTCGAAGTATAAGTGGCTGGTGCGCACGCTTTTGAGGATTTTCAAGGCCTCTATCAGGGCCCCCACGTTCACCAGCTCCAGGTCGCGAATGTCGGTTTTGAGGTAGCCGGCCGTGTTGGCCAGGCTGGGCAGGAAGCTGCGGCCCAGGTCGGTGCGCAGGTCGGCCACGCCGCGCAGCGAGCCCAGCACGTTATCGGCCCCGAGCAGGCCCAGGCCCATATCGGCCAGCGTACCAAATAGCGCGGGCAGCTGAATATCCTGCAGCCGCACCTGCAGTTGGGTGGGGTGGTGGGCGCGGTTGGCCGGGCTGCGGATGTAGCCGCTCAGGCTGAGGTGGCCCTGCAGGGCATCGGCCGAGCAGTTGTCGAGCCGGGCCTCGCCGTTGCGCAGGTGCGATACCAGCCGGAACTTGCTGCCCCGCAGCGCGCCGTAGTTCACCTGGTCGGCCTCCACGCGCAGCACCGCCGTGAGCACGCCGCTGGCCAGCAGGGAGGGGTTGCCGGGCCGCTGGGCCCGCTCGGCTCGGCGTTCGGCCCGGGCAATGGTGCGGGCCGTGGGCACCGAGTCGGGCGCGGCCGTGGTGAGGCTGGCAATGAGCCCGAGCAGGCGCTGCACGTCGAGCGTGGCGTAACGCAGGGTGAGGTCGGTATCGGCCTGGCGCAGCTTCAGGCCCCGGAAGCGGGCCGTGCCCGACGCCTCGCCGTGGCCGCCCTCGGGCGTGAGGAAGCGCAGATAGGGCATGTATACCAGCCCGCCATACTTTTCGAGCTGCACGCTCACTTCGCGCAGGTTTTCGCCGTCGGGCAGGTCGGCCTGGTCGATGCTGAGCCTCAGAAAGCCGTTGGCTTCGAGCAGCAGGTCGCGCAGGGCGGGGGCTTTGGCGCTGGCCGGGCGGCGCGGCGCGGCGCGGGTGGCGGCCAGCAGCGGGCGGTTCAGGCGGGCCAGCAGCTGCTCGTAGTCGAGGCGCGGAAAGTGCACATCCAAGTGGTACTGCACGGGGGCCACGCGGTTGGCCGAGTCGGTGGGCCACTGCAGCCCGCCGCGCACCTGCCCGCCCCACATGCGGCCGGCCAGGTTTTGCAGCTGCACCTGGTGGCCGTCGTGGCGCACCGTCACGGCCAGGTCCGAGAGGGTATCGCTGGCCAGCAGCAGGCGCTGGCACTGCAGCTGCACATCGAGTAGCAGGCCGGCCGGAATCAGCTCACTGGCCAGGGTGGCGGCTAAGCGGGCTTTGTCGCGGGGCGCGCGGGTGCGGCGGGTGCGTTCGCGGGCCTCGCGGCGGCGGGCGGCCCGGGCCCCCGCGAAGGGCATGGCCGTAGCGGCCAGGCGCGGGCGGGGCCGCATCAGCTCGCGCAGCTCGTCCAGGCGCAGCTCATCCATGGCAAACTGCCCGCTGATGGCTGCCGTGGGGTGCTTGCCGTTGAGGTAGCCCAGCAGGTTGCGGGTGGTGGCCGCCGCCCGGAAGCGCATGCGGTTGAGCACACCCGAGGCATTGTTCAGCTGCCACACGCTGTCGCGCAGGCCAATGCGCACGTTCAGCTCGCTGAGGTCGGCCCCGCGGGCAGGCAGCCGCAGGGAGGCTTGGTGCAGGGTAAGGGAGCCGCGCAGCGACAGGGGCGGGGGCAGCGGGCCCAGGGCGGGCCGGCCCCGGCGTGGCGGCAGCTGGCCGCGCACCCGCACGTCCACATCGGCCGCGCCGCTACGGGCCTGCCACTGGGCCGAGGGCAGCAGGGCGGCCAGCTCGGGCAGGGTGGCCTGGCCCCGAAAACGCCCGTCCACCACCGGCCGGCGGAAGTTGCGCAGGCTCAGGGCCAGGTCGAGCTGCCCGGCGGCCGAGTAGATGCGGCAGCGCTTCAGGGTGAGCACGGTGGAAGCCGGGTTGTGGGCGGGGCCGTTGTCGTAGGTGCCCACCAGGTCCCAGCGGTTGATGCGGCGGGCTGGCTCGGGCCATTGCAGGCTGGCCCCACGCAGCCCAAACGTGAGCACGTTGTGGGGCACTACCGTTGGCCCGCTCAGCCCCGAAATGGCGTAGTGCACGTGGGCCTTGCTGGGGCTGGTGGTGCCGGCCAGGTAGGTTTCGAAGCGCGGGGGCAGGGCCGCCATCAGCACTTTCACCAGCGGCTGGTTGCCCACGAAGCGCAGGTTCATCATGGTGCCCTTGGGGTGGCGGGGGTCGAGGGTGTGGGTGCCGCTCACGCGCACGCTGTCGCCGTTGAGGGTGGCGCGGGTGCGGTAGAGCAGCCCCTGGCGGTCGGCAAACGAGTAGCGGTAGTGCACCCGGGCCCCCACCGGCTCGCGCTCGAACAGCGTGCCGGCGCGGGTGCGCAGGTAGCTCAGCTCGCCCTGCAGGGTGCCGGCCACGCGCAGCACGCCGCCGCGCAGCCGGGCCTGCAGCCGGGCCTGGCGCACGTGCACCCCAAAGGCGCTGCGCAAAAAGTTGTTGCGGGTGCTGAAGCGGAAGTTGTTCACCTCCAGCTCATCCAGCTTCAAGCTGAGCGCCGGGGTTTGCCCTTCGCCCTTGGCCCGCTTGCCGCGCAGCCCCCAGGCCCGGCCCAGCGAGTCGACCCGCTCGCGAAAATCCACGTCGGTCAGCACCACGCGGTTTACCCGCACCTGGCCACGCCAGAGGCTCCACAGCTCCACGCGCAGGTCGGCCCGGCCCACTTGCAGCACCGGCACGCGCTGCCGAAAAGTCGTATCGGTGAGCGCAATATGCTGCAGGGAGGCCGTGAGGTGCGGAAAATCGCGCCAGAGCGACAGCTCCACCCGAAACGGGGCCAGCACGAGCTCCGAATTTTTAGTGAGCACCGTGCGCACCTCCCACGCCACCAGCTGGCGGGCGTAGCCCTCGCCCAGCCGCCACACCACCACGCCCGCGCCCAGCACCAGCAGCAAAAGCAGCACCGCTGCCCAGGCCAGAATTCGTCGCAGAGAAAAACGTGTCATGTGCAGGGCCAGGGTTGCCGGGTTGGCCCCGGCCGCGCCGGGGCAGCGCCCAAGGTAGGCCGCATACGCGAAAAATCCAGGTTTAGCCGGCCCCGGCCCGGGTGGCCGCGCCGCCTACTCGGTCTCCTCACCGGGCGCGTCGGCGTGGGTGGGGGCAATATAAGTGTCAGCGTATTTAAAATCCTCCAGCCAGTAGGCCGAGCTCACCACGTCGAAGGTGATAGCGTCGGCCGTCTGCTCCACGGCGCGCAGCTCCCACACGATAGACGCCGCTTCGGCGAATTTATCGCCCGCCAGGTGGCCCGAAAACAGGCGGTTGAGCAGGGCGTTATCGGGCAGGCCAGCAGCCAGCAGGCGTAGCAGCGGCGCGGCCGCCGTGGCGCGGTCGCCCGCGTCGGTCCCGAAAACCGCCAAATCGGCCGGGTTGGTCGCCGTGCACTTCACCTGAAACTCGACGGCCTTCACGCTCGGGAACGTGCCGTTGAAAGCCTCGTGCAGCAGCTGGGTGGCCTGGTAGAAACCCCGGTGCAGCGGCAGCTCGGGGTTTTCTTCCCACAGGCGCTCGGTTAGTATCTGGTGGGCCAGGTTCTCGACCTGGCCGGCCGTCAGCTCCTCCGGAAAAAGGTAGGTGAGCACGGCCACGGCCGCCTCACGCGGCTCCAGGTCGGTGAGGGCCATCTGGCACATTTCCTTCAGCTCGGCCTCGGGTAGGGCGTCGGGGCCGTCGAAATTGAGCTGCCCGAGCAGGGAGCGGTAGTCGGCCGCCTGCCAGGAGTGGGGCAGCTCGGTGAGGGTGGCAAAGCTGAGGCGTTCGACGGTGAAAGTGGGAGCGGAGGCAGTCATAAAGTTGAATGGCGGAATGAGGGGAGGGTTTGGTATCGGCTCGTCATGCAGAGCGTAGCGAAGCATCTTGCTCGGGTAGCTAATCCATTTGTTGAAAAAGATTACTGCCACGAGCAAGATGCTTCGCTACGCTCTGCATGACCGTTCGCTTTGGGCCGACCTACCTCCACCAATACGCGCCCCGGCCCCAAACAACCGGAAACCCGCCCCCCCAACCTACCCGCGCGGTAGCGTGAACAGGAAACAGCTGCCGCACTCGGGCCGGCTTTCCACCCAGAGCTGCCCGCCCTGCGCGTCGATGAACTCCCGCGCGATGCTCAACCCCAGCCCCGAGCTACCGCCCTGGCCCACCTGCCCCGGCACGCTCGCGAACCGCTGGAAAATACGCTTGTGATACTCCGGCGCGATGCCCGGGCCGCAGTCTTCCACGCTCACGCGTACCATTTCGCCCCAGGCTACGGCCCGCACCACCAGCGGGCTGCCCGGCGGCGAGTACCGAATGGCGTTGGAAAGCAGGTTGATGAGCACCCAGGTGGTTTTTTCCACGTCGGCCTGCACCAGGGGCAGGCCTTCGGGCAGCTGCAAGTCGAGTTGCAGCTGCTTGTCGCGCAGCTGGGGCAGCACCGTGCGGGTGGCATAGCCCACCACCTCGGGCAGGTGCAGGGGCTTCACGTCGAGCTTGATGCCCGCGCCCGCGTCGAGGCGCGACACGTCGATAAGCTGGCCCACCATCTGCAGCAGGCGCTGGGTTTCCTCGCCAATGCCGGCGGCCAGGGTCTGGCGCTCGGCGTCGGAGGTGCGCTCGTGCTGCAACAGCATCAGGCTGAGCTTGATGCTGGCCAGGGGCGTCTTCAGCTCGTGCGAAATCGTGGCCAGAAAGGCCGATTTCATCTCGTCGAGCTTCTTGAACTCCGACACGTTGCGCAGGCAGAAGATGTAGCCCGCCGGCACCTCGCGCCCCGTCGCGTCGCGCCCCGCAATCGGGCTGATGCTGAGCTGGTAGTGCGGGCTTTCGCCCTTGTGCGGAAACGTGAAAACGGGGTCGGGCACGGCATCGCCGGCCAGGTTGTGGGCGTCGAGCGGGGCCAGTAGGGCGCGTAGCAGCTCGTTGGTGGCCGCCACCTTATCCACGGGCTGGCCTTGCAGGGCGGCCGGGGCCAGGCCCAGTAGGTCGCAGGCCACGGGGTTGGCTAGCACGATGGTGCGCTGCTCATCCAGCAGCAGCAGGCCCTCATCGAGGCTGCGGACCAGGCTGCTCATGCGGTTGCGCTCGGTGAAAAGCTCGGCCAGGGTGAGGCGGCGCTCGGCCTGGGCCTGGCTCAGCACGCGGTTCACGGCGGTGGCAATGCTGCCCACCTCGTCGCGCCGGCCTACGGCCACGCGGGTGGCGGAGCCGGAGCCGGCCACCCGCTCCACGTCGCCGTGCAGGCGGCGTAGCGGGCGCACCACCATGCGCGGCAGGCGCACCATCAGGGCGATGCCCAACGCGGTGCCGGCCGCCGCAAACGCCAGCACCGTGCGGCGGGCCGTATCGAAATCGGCCTGCTCGATGCCGTGGGCCCCGTTTTCGAGGTAGCGAATGGTGAAAAAGGCGTAACCGCCCAGGCCCAGCAGCAGCAGCAGCAGCAGCAGCACGCTCAGGCGAATATTGCGTTTGAGAGACATGGCGAAAGGAAGCCCGGCGGCGCGGGCCGGTTGCGGGGCCGAAGTACGCGCCCACAGCCGCCTCGTGCGGCGGCCGGGTAGCCGGGGCCCGGGGCTGAATCGTGCCGCCCGGCCAGATATTACAGGGCCGCGTGGCCAAATTCCGGCCGCCACGGCCAAATTTTGGGTGGGACGCAACCACAACCTTGAGAAAGAAAATTTTTTGACAATCAAAATGTTATTACGGGGAGTAATATTTGCCGGCAGAAAACCCGGCTGCCGGGGCAACCGCTTCGAGTGCTGCTACATTACTTTGCATAGCCCCCGAAAGCCGGCTCATTGGTTCCGTTGGCACAACGGCCCCACCAATTGGGACGGCGTTTTTGGGCTCATCTCCCGCCCTGGCCATGCCCGCTGCTTCCACCTTTTCCGATGCCGAATGGGCGCAGCAGCTGGCCACCGAGCGCGCCCGGCGCGAGCAGGCCGAAGCCGAGCTCGCCCAAATGCGCGCCCGCCTGGCGGCGCTGGAGCCGTTGGCCGCCAGCCCCTTTCAGACCCTGCATACCCAGCTGGGCGCGCTGGTGCACAGCCTACGCCTGGGCGTGGTGCTGGTGGATGGCAACGGCCAGATTCAGTACGTGAGCCCTCATTTTTGGCGCCTGTTTGGCTTGGAGTCGGTGGCCGGGCCGCCCTTCACGCCGGGCCAGCTGTTCATCGACGAGGCGTTTGCCGACCCTCCCGCTTTTACCAGGCGGGTTTGGGCGCTCCACGTCGCCGGCAAAACCGTGCTCGGCGAGGCCTTCCTGCTGCGCGATGGCCGCCGGGTGGTGCTCGACTACCTCGTGCTCGACGAGGCCGGGGCGGGCCGCCTCATCTGCTACCGCGACGTGACCCGGGCGCACCGGCGCGAGCAGCGCCAGCGCCTGCTGGCCGCCGTGCCCGAGCAAAACCCCAATCCCATTCTGCGCCTGGCCCCCGGCGGCGAGCTGCTTTATGCCAACCCCGCCGCCGCCGCCCTGGTAGAGGTGCTGCGCGCGGCCCCGGCCGAAGTGCTGCCGCCGCTGCTGGCACTGGCCCGGGCCGTGCGGCAAGGCCCCGCGCCCGGCCCCCGCGAGCTCACCGTGGCCGGCCAATACTACCTCGTGACGGCCGCACCGGTGCCCGGCCAGACTGCCACTACGCTGTATTTCAGCAATATTACCGGCCGGCGGCTGGCCGAGGAGTGGCTGGAGCGCCAGCGGGTATTCTACGAGAGCGTGCTGGAGCAGGTGCCCACCGCCACGGCGGTGTTCGACGAGGAGCACCGCTACCTGTTCCTCAATTCCAGCGCCGAGCCCGACTCCGCCCTGCGCGCCTGGATGCTGGGCAAAACCAGCACCGAAACCTGCGTTCGCCGCCAGCGCCCGGTGGCCATCGCGCAGCAGCGCGCGGCCGCCTTTGCCGAGGTAATGCGCACCGGCCGCGAGGTGCAGTGGGAAGAAACCTTTCCGGCCGCCAACGGCCGCGACCACCATACCCTGCTGCGCTACCGGCCCATGCGGGGCGTGGCCGGTACCCCGCTGGTTATCAGCGTGGCCATCGACCTGACCGAGCGCAAGCAGGCCGAGCAGCGCGTGAAACAGCAGCAGGATTTTTACGAGTCCATCCTCAACCTGGTGCCTTTCGATGTGGGCGTGTTCGATGCCGAACACCGTTTTCTGTTCGTGAACCCGGCGTCGGTGGCCGACCCCGCCGCCCGCCGGCAGATTATCGGTCTCACCAGCGCGGAGTACTTTACCCTGCGCCAGGCGCAGCACCCCGAGCTGGCCCGGCAGCGCGAGCAGTATTTCGACTTGGCCGTGCGCACCCGCGCCGATGTAACCTGGGAGGAGATGCGCCTCGACCGGCGGGGCCGCCCGCAGCTGATGGTGCGCCACCTGCGCCCCGTATTCGAAGCCGATGGTGCCCTGCGGCTGGTGGTGGGCTCGGGTATCGACATCACGGCCCGCTACATGGCCGAGAAGCTGCAGCACCAGGTGCAGGACATGCTGCGCGAGCAGGAAGCCTTTATCCGGCAGATTGTGGATGCCTTGCCCAACGTGCTCTATCTGGTGGAGCAGGACGGCCAAATCTCGTTCTCGAACCGCAGTTTTAATGAGCGCAGCGCCAATTCGGCCCATACGAGCTCACTGCAAACGCCTACGGTAGAGGACGAAACACAGGCCCTGCGGGCCTTCAACCAGGAGGTGCTGCGCAGTGGCGAGCCTGGCACGCGGGAAATGCCGCTCACGCAGCTGAACGGGGAGCGGCTGTATTACCAGGTGTATAAGCAGCCGCTGCGCCGGGCCAGCGGCGAGGTGGGCGTCCTCACCATCAGCACCGAGGTAACCGAAGTGAAGCAGGCCCGGCAGGAGCTGGAGCGCCGCGAAAAGCAGTACCACGATTTGGTGTACTACTCCCAGACGCTCATCTGCACCCACGACCTGGAGGGCAAGCTGCTTTCGGTGAACCCCGCCATTGAGGCGCTGCTGGGCTGGCCGGCCGCCGAGCTGGTGGGCCGCCCACTCGAAACGGTGCTGCCGGGCGTGCACCGCGCCGGGTTCCACGAGTACATCGGCGCCCTCAGGGCCCAGCAGTCGCAGGACCGCCTGATGACGGTATGCACGCGCGCCGGCGAGTGGCGCTACCTGCACTGCTACGCCTATCCCGTCGCGGAAGCAGGGCAGCGGCCCTACGTAGTGGCTTCGGGCTACGATGTGACGGCGGGCATGCTGGCCCAGCGGGGGCTGCGGCAGGCCAAGCAGCAGGCCGAAGAAAATGCCCGGGCCAAGGAGGACTTTCTGGCCCGCATGAGCCACGAAATCCGCACGCCCCTGAATGGGGTGCTGGGCATGGCCGCGCTGTTGCAGAAAACGCCCTTGTCGGCGCTGCAGGCCGATTACCTGCTGACCATGCAGCAGGCCGGCCGCCACCTGCTGGCCCTGGTGAACGACGTGCTCGACATGGCCAAAATCACCTCGCACCACCTGCAGCTGAACGCGACGCCCTTCGACCTGCCCGAGGTGCTTCAGGCGGCTGGCCAGGCCGTGGCCACCCTGGCCGCGGCCAAAGACCTGGCCCTGGTGGTGCGGGCCCTGCCCCCGGCCCCGCCCCGCGTGGTGGGCGATGCCTACCGCCTGCATCAGGTGCTGCTCAACCTGCTCAGCAACGCCATCAAAGTCACCGAGCGGGGCCGCGTCGAGCTCGGGGCCGAAGTAGTGGCTGAAACCCCGGCAACCCTCACGCTGCGCTTTTGGGTCGCCGATACCGGCAT
>JANNDE010000183.1:0-5550 GCA_031387395.1 Hymenobacter sp. | reverse complement strand
TTTTTAACGTCTGACTCGCAAATCACTTCCGATTTCCCCGTTTGTTGCCGTGCTCGCCAAAGCAGCGGCGGTCCGGGTAGCCCACCCGGACCTGGCCGCCCTTATCGAGGCGAACGCGGGCGAAACAGGCGTTGATGGCATTGATGACCTGCACCTCGTTGCCGGTAGTAGGTTGGGCAAGAAGAACCGATGTTTTACTCATGCCATCATACACCGGGCAGCCGACAATGGTGTTGTAAGCAACAGACGTTCGCTCGGTACTGCCCCGGTTCAGCTCGTCGCGTGATGCGGTGCGGGCAGCAACCAAACCAACTGCGGCAACGAAGAATAATATTGCACTTTTCAGTAATAAAATAAAAATTTAAAGGAAAGGTGTTACGGATGAGGCAGGGTAAAATCCTGTTGTGTCAATAGCAGCCAACGATAGTTGGCGGATGGCCGGAATATGCTCGCGAACTAGTAAAATTTGAACGTCGGATTGCTGTTTTCCGTTAACACAATAGCCCCCGCAGCTGCTCGTTTGCACTGACAAACCGCCTGTTAGGGGTGCCATCCACTCGTTCTACATATTGCTTTATGAACCGCATCACCCGTTTCCTGGCCCGTCCGGTAGCTTTGGCCGCCACTGGCTTGCTCTTGCTGTTGGGCCCCAGCGGCTGTACTACCGCTGCCCGCGTGGGCGTAACCAACGATTTCGACCACGCCGTTAATTTCCGCGCCTTCAAAACCTGGGCCTGGTACCCGCAGCAACCTAAGGATGCCGAAGGTGGCCCCGCTAAAGGCTACGAATCCTTTCTGGATAAGCGCATGCGCGCGGCCGTAGCGGCCGAAATGACCGCCAAAGGCCTAACCGAAGTAGCCGCCAATGGCACTCCCGACATCTTTGTGGCCTACAGCGCCCGCGTCGAAGACAAGCAGCAGGTATCGCCCTATTACAATGGCATGGGGTATCCCTATGGTTATGGCTATGGGTATGGTGGCTATCGCGGCTACTCACCCGTAACGCAGTATAAGGCTGGCACCGTGGTAATTGACATTGTGGATGCCCACCGCAAGGAGCTCGCCTGGCGCGGCACCGGCCAGGCACAGGTAAACCAGAACACCATCGACGAAGTCGAAACCCACCGCATCGTGAACGGCATCCTGAGTACCTACCCGCCGCAGGATAACAACGCCCGCCGCTAAGCAGTTGGCAATTGCCGAAAGGGCCCGCATCAGATGATGCGAGCCCTTTTTTATGGTATGCGTCCCCGGATTCACCGACGCTATACTGGCACGTTCACGTGGCGCTCGGCGTGGTAGGAGCTGCGCACCAGCGGGCCGCTTTCCACGTACTTCAGGCCGCGGCGCAGGCCTTCTTCCTTGTAGTGGGCAAATTGGTCGGGGGTGATGAACTCGGCCACGTCGAGGTGGCGCTTGGTGGGCTGCAGGTACTGGCCCAGGGTGAGGATGTCGAGGCCATTGGCCACGAGGTCGTCCATGGCCTGGTACAGCTCGTCGGGCTTTTCGCCCAGGCCCAGCATAATGCCCGACTTGGTGCGGTGGCCGGCCTGCTTGGTGCGCCGGATTTGCTCCAGGCTGCGGTCGTAGCGGGCCTGGGGGCGCACGAGGCGGTAGAGGCTGCCCACGGTTTCGATGTTGTGCGAAATCACTTCCTGGCCACCCGAAATCATTACCTCCAGCGCGTCCCAGTTGGCTTTCACGTCCGGAATCAGGGTTTCGATGGTGGTGCCGGGCGAGAGCTGCTTGGTGAGCACCACGGTTTCGTGCCACACGCTGGCACCGCGGTCCTTCAGTTCGTCGCGGTTCACCGAAGTAAGCACGGCGTGCTTCACCTTCATCAGGGCGATGGCTTCGGCCACGCGGCGGGGCTCGTCGAGGTCGTACTCGGTGGGGCGGCCGGTGGCCACGGCGCAGAACGAGCACGAGCGGGTGCAGATATTACCCAGAATCATGAAGGTGGCCGTGCCCGCGCCCCAGCACTCGCCCATGTTGGGGCAGTTGCCGCTCTCGCAGATGGTATGCAGCTTGTGCTCATCCACGAGGCGGCGCACGGCGGCATATTCTTCGCCCACGGGTAGCTTCACGCGCAGCCAGTCGGGCTTGCGGGGGCGGGCGGGGGCAGCCGTTTGGGGCTGGATAACGGGCAAGTCAATCATTTTCAGTTAACAATTAGCAGTTAACAGTCAGCAGTTAACCCTATGAAAAGCAATTTGCGGCTAAATCGTTTCGACCTGGCAGCGGCACAAAAATAACCCTGGAATCAGCGGCCAGCAGCAACACCCGTATCCCGATTTAAACAGTCATTGCTAACTGTTCACTATCAACTGTTAAGTAGCAGGACAACAGTAACAAGTAGCAAGTTTTTATTCAAGCAATTGACTAGTATAGTCTTACTACTTAATCCCGGCTACTTACTTAACTGTTTTTAGCTGCGGTGCCCAAAGTAGAGCGTGAGGTACACCGAAGGAAAAAACCGGCGGTTGAGCTGGTCGCTGGCCAGGTTGGGGTCGGGCGAGAGAATGACCATGCGCTTGGTAAACCCTTCCACCAGAAAGCCTGCTTCCAGGCCGGCCACGGCATCGCGGTAGCGGCCATATTCGAAGCTGAGTGCGCCGCGCAGGTGCGCGCCGGGCACCACCTGCGTCTGGCCAATGCCGCTGAAAAGGGGGCCGTGGTCGAGAATGGCGTAGCTGATGGTATGCTTGGCGGGGTCGTATTGCTCGGTGACAATATCATCGGATGAAAGATTGATGGTATTGCCCCCGACGCGGGCATAGGTGTAGTCGTAGGTGATGTGATAGGGCATGAGAAGCCCCAGCGATGGGCCCGCGCTCGCCAGCACGTTCACCTGCACGCCAGCATCGGCGGCTTTGCGGAACAGCACCCGCTGCAGGCCAAACGACGGCCGCAACACAAAGCCGTAGTTGGTTTTGCTGGCAATGTAGCTACCGCCGGCTGCCGTGGGCTCACGCTGCTCCTTGGTATTTTTCAGCATCACCCCTTCCAGCATCCAGAAGCGCAGGTTGCGGTCGTCGAGCACCCGCGACGAGCGAATAGAAGCCCCACCCAGCAGGCCGCCCTGGTTGTTGAAATTGATGCCAAACACAAATTCCTTGCTGTACGACTGCTCGTCGGACGGGGCTACGGACTCCGTGCCGGGGCGCGACGGGGCCTGCGCCCGCGCCACTCCTGCCGCTGCCAGCAGCCCCAGCACCACCACCGGCAAGCGGCGCGCCACGACACGAATACCGGCCCGCAGACGGACCAAACCGAACCACTTCGAAGCGGAACCCTCGGCGAGGTGTAATTTAGCTACTGAAATCATGATGCCTTAAAGGTAACTATCTGACTTGAAGAACACCGCCACCGCCCGCTATGCCGGCCACCTCCGCACCGAAGCTACGCACACCGCTTCGGGCAACGCTATCCAGACCGACGCGCCCGTCGATAACCACGGCCGGGGCGAAGCCTTCTCCCCCACCGACCTCGTGAGCACGGCCCTGGGCTCGTGCATGATGACGGTGATGGGCATCGTGGCCGAGCGCCACGGCTGGGACCTCGTGGGCAGCACCTTCGCCGTGCGCAAGCACATGAGCACCGAGGCGCCGCGCCGCATTGCCCAGATTGACGTAACATTTACGCTGCCCGCCACCCTGGCCCCGCCAGACCGCATCATTCTGGAACGGGCCGCCCACACCTGCCCGGTGGGGCTGAGCCTGCACCCGGAAGTGCGGCAGAACATCGTGTTCGAGTACAAGTAACGGGTTGATTGGTTGATGTGCTGCTGTTGGTCCGTACTCAGCACATCAACCAATCAATCTATTACTTCACTGCCGCCTGCACGTCGCTGAGGCGGATGCCCATGTGCGAGGCATCATAGGCACATTCGCCGCCCTTGATGAGCAACAGCTGAGGCGACTGGTGCTCTACGCCAAACTGCTCGGCAATCTGGGCGGAGATGGGGCGGAAGCGGAGCAGGTCGAGGTAGTAGATGGGCAGGTTCAGACCGCTGTCGGCCCATTGGCGCTCAATTTTGCCCTTGGCGGCGGCGCTAATGGAGCAGGTAGTGCTGTGCTTGAAAATGAGCACGGGTTGCTCGTGCGAGGCCCGCGCGAGTTCGGTGAGCTGTTCGGGCTGGGTGAGGGGAAGCCAGGGAGTGGACATTCGGGGGTTACTTGGTTATGAAACGACGGTTGCTTGGTGCACCCGTCGGCTGGTCAGGCTATACTACAACAACCGGCGGGCAGTTGATTCCCGCGAGCGGGCTCACTTCTTTTTTTCTTTTTTGGTTTCCGGGGTCGGAGGGTGCTGAATGGCCGTTCGGCGGTGCATGCCCAGCAGGCCGGGTGGCTGCACGTTGGGTGCGGTGCCGGTTTTGTATTCGAGCTCGCGGTTGGTGGCCGGGCGGGGCTCGTTGCTGCCGCCGCGCTTCAGGCGGTCAGATGTTACATCGAGGTGGCTTTCCTTGTAGGGCGACTCGGTGGTGCGGGCCTCGCGCAGGGCGCGCCGGTTGGCCGCCCGGATGCGGCCGGGCTTTCCCTTCACAATCTGAGCGTGGGCGGCGGGGGCCAGCAGCCCGGCCAGTAGCAGCGCCAGCGCCAACAGGCCGGCTACGTGGCTACGGCTTGCCCGTGGGGCCGGCACCGGGCGCAGCGGGTGGGCCGCCAGGGCCGGCGTCGGGGGCTGCGGGCGGGCCGTCCGGAGCGGCTTCCCGGGCGGGGGCATCGTCGGACGCAGGCGGGGGCTGCTGGGGCGCGGGCCGATGGTCGGGGCTGTAGTTGGGCTTTGCATGGAGGCCGAATTTGAAGAAGTTACGGATAGACTCGATAGGATGGAAGCCCTTGTGCTGCTTGTGAATTTTGCGGCGGTTCAGCTTTGGCTTCATCAGTATCTGGTGCTTGTCGTAGCGCACCGTGGGGCGCTCGGGCAAGGTGCTGGCCGCCGGTGCCGCCACCGGGGCCGTGGCCGAAGCCAGCGGCGCGCCCGAGGGCGTCGCAACGTCGGTGGCCGCTTCCGGCGCACCATCTTTGTTGGCGTTCTTCTTTTTTTTGCCCGCACCAAATACCCCACCCAGCAGGCCGGTTTTCTGGCCACTGTTGGCCTGGGCTTCTTTTTGGCGGGCATCCTTGGCCTTTTTCTCAGCTTTCTGCTGGGCGATGAACTCGCGCGAGGGCTTGGGCGTGGGCAGCCGGTAGGGGTGCACCACCTGGTGGTAAAGGCTGCAGCCGTTCAGCCCGGCCAGCAGCAGCCCGCCCAGCAGCAACGAAAAAAAAGGAGAGAGGAAGCGTTGTTTCACTGCGAGTCGGGCCGAAGCTCAGAATACGTAAATAGCAATATGGCAACCGCGCGAAAACCGCGCCAACCTGCCCCGGGCCAGCCTAGTAGTTGCGCAGGGCCTGCACCTGCTCGCGCAGGCGCTGCTGGGGCAGAAAGGCGGCTTCCAGCGGCGGCGCAAACGGAATGGCGGTATCGAGCGAGGCCACCCGGCGCACCGGCGCGTCGAGGTGCTCGAAGCAGTGCTCGCCAATCCAGGCCGCGATTTCGCCG
>JANNDE010000159.1:0-1688 GCA_031387395.1 Hymenobacter sp. | reverse complement strand
GCACCCTGAGCCGACCCAGCGGTGGCGACCTGCACCTGTCGGGCCCCGATTTCACGCTCACGCCTCTCACGTACTGGACCAGTCCGAAATCGAAGAAAAAGTACCCCGCCACCTGGCGCGTGCAGGTGCCCGCCCAGGGCTACGACCTCACCGTGGAGCCGCTGGTGCCCCAGCAGGAGCTGGCGCTGCGGTTTTTCCACGCCTTCACCATGTACTACTGGGAAGGCATGTGCCGCGTGAAAGGCACCCGCAACGGGCAGCCGGTAACCGGCCAGGCCTACGTGGAAATCACCAACCGGTAGAAAAGGGTTGAATTTTGAGTGTTGAGGGTTGAGTAGATAAGACAATTCAACCCTTAACATTCAAGACTCAACCCTTCAATTCACTGGTTCAGCACCACCCGAAACGTCGTCCCTCTGCCCAGCTCGCTCCACTTCACGAAGAGCCGGCCCTCGTGATAATTCTCGATGATGCGCTTGGCCAGCGCCAGGCCCAGGCCCCAGCCGCGTTTTTTGGTGGTGAAGCCGGGCATGAACACGGTTTCGAGCTTGGCTTTGGAGATGCCCTTGCCGGTGTCGGTGATGTCGACCGCCACCTGGCGGGGTGGGGCCCCGCGCCGGTACCAGGTGCGGCGGGTGCGCACGCGCCGTAGGTGCAGCGTGATGGCGCCGCGCCCTTCCATGGCATCGACTGCGTTTTTGCAGATATTTTCGATGACCCAATCGAACAGCGGCACATTGATGCGGGCCGGCGTGTCCATCGGCAGGTCGCTTTCGATGGTGAACTTCACCTTTTTCGATACCCGGCTTTGCAGGTACTCGATGGCGTTGCGGGTGGTGAGGTACAGGTTTTCGTCCTTCAGCACCGGCACCGAGCCGATGTTACTGAACCGTTCGGTAATGATTTCGAGCCGGCGGATGTCCTTACCCAACTCCTCCACAATGGGCTCGTCTTTGAACCGGTCAGAGTCGCGCAGGTAGTTCTGCCAGCCCACCAGGCTACTGAGCGGCGTGCCCAGCTGGTGGGCGGTTTCTTTGGCCAGGCCCACCCACACGCGATTTTGCTCGGCCCGGCGCGACGAGCTGAACGCGAAGTAGGCAATGATGGCCAGGCAGCCAATCACCACCAACTGCACCAGCGGGTAGGTGCGCAGCTGCCGCAGCAGCTGCGAGTCGCGGTAGAAAATGTAGTTCACCTGCCCCGCCCCAAACTTCACCACGATGGGCGGGTGCTGCTGCTGCATCAGCAGCAGCTCGCGCTGCAGCAGGGCTACCGAGTCGGCCTCGGGCAGGTGGGCGGGCATGAGCACGTTTTTGGCCGCGATAATGTCCTTGCCGTCGCTGCTGAGGATGACGGGAATGGTGGCGTTCGCATTCACAATCTCGTTCACCACAAACGTGCTGGACTCCGATTCGGCGTTGATAATGTACTCCTGCGCCTTGGCGTAGAGCTGAATCTGCTGCTGCTCGCGCTCCGATACGCGCTGCACCAGCCAGTTGGTGTAGATGATGGTGGCTGCTCCGATGAGCAGCGCCAGCGCCGCCACCAGGATTTTTATGCGGGTTTTCTTCTCGTAAATCGGAATCATTGTCAGGAACAAAGAACGTCATGCAGAGCGCAGCGAAGCATCTTGCCCGCCACCACTAATCATTAACGCTCTCACGATTGAGTTAGTGACTGCGGGCAAG
>JANNDE010000137.1:0-2155 GCA_031387395.1 Hymenobacter sp. | reverse complement strand
CGACGGGTGCGTGCCATTACACCGGGCGGGTACCGGCTGCTACTTGGCACCTACATTCTTTCAGGATTCAGACGCCAGTCATTTATTTCTGGCCACCAGTTAGGCCGAAAGCGCGGCTATCTTAGCAGCATTGCAGCTGGAAGCTGATATCCAGGGGGTTAGCGGGGTCGGAAAAGAAATAGAGCAGACCGGAGTCACCCCACGAAAAATCTTCCGTGCTATCAAATTCCAGCCAGAAAACACCCATGGGGCTGGCACTTTGCAGCCAGTGCGCGTAGCCGCCCACCCACGAGCCAAAATCCTGCTCACCAATCAGCTCCTCAACGGCCAAGTTATAGGCAACCCGCCAGTCGCTGGGCGCTATTTGCTGGCACAGCGCTTCCGTGGCGGAACTGATGTATTCCAGCTCGTCATCATCGGGCAACGACGGTTCCACACGCACGGTTATTTGCTTAAAGCCAATGGGCGGCAATGCGGCGGGCCGGGGCAGGCGCACCTGCCGGTCGGAGCAGATTACGGGGTAGGTCTTCAGGCAATAGTCTTTGGGCTCATGGCTGTCATCAAAGGGCAGCTCGCCATCGTAATAGTTGTGGTAAAACTGCACTATTTTGGCAGGAAACGGCCACGGCAAATTATCCTCGTTTACCAATTGAAATATTAATTCCAAGGGCTGCCCCGTGTCCGGATTCGTTGGCCACTCCTCGCCCATTTCGAAGTACGGGTCGCCACCGCAATGCGATATTGTTTGCGTCGATTCAGGCTTTGCCGCAGCAGTAAGCAGCAACGTGCTGCGTTGCAACAGCAGTTTTTCCAGCTTGTGCTTTAGCTCCCTGTTCAGTTCCGATTTTTGCATTACCGTATTTTTTTTGCGAATTAGCGCCCAAATAAAATGCCGCCCGAGCTCTGATACATTCAGCTGCTCGGGCGGCATTTGGTGTGTTTTGTTGGTACCAGCGCTTACACGCCCGCCGCCACCAGCCCTTCGGCCTTGGCAATGGCCGCCGCCAGCCCGGCCAGGTACTAGCCGCCGGCCGTGGCGAAGAACGGCTGCCCGCCACCGCCGCCCTGGATTTCCCTGGCCAGCTCGCGCACCAGCGTGGTGGCGTTGAGCTTGCCGGCCTGGGCAATCTCGTCGGCCAGCATCACGGCCAGCTGGGGCTTGCCGTCAACTTCCGCGCCAAGTACCAGCACGAGGTTAGGCACGGCCTGGCGCAGGTTGAAGGCCAGGGTTTTGAGCGCGTCGGCGCTGCCGGCCTGCACTTGCGCAGCCAGAAACTTCACGCCATTCAGGTCCTTCACCTGGCCTGCCAGCTGGTCTTTCTGCTGGTTGATGCTTTGCTGGGCGAATTGCTCAATCTGCTTGCGCAGGGTGGCCATTTCCTCGCCCTGCTTCTCCAGGGTGGTGAGCAGGTGCTGGGGGTTGCCGAGGATTTCGCGCACCTGGACCAGTAGGTCGAGCTGGGCATCCACATAGGCTTCGGCCGCGCCGGCCGTCACGGCCTCAATGCGGCGCACGCCCGCGCCTACGGCACTTTCGCTCGTGATTTTGAGGTAGCCAATGCTGCCCGTGTTGGCCACGTGCAGGCCGCCGCAGAGCTCCACCGAGTAGTTGCGGTCGAAGGTGATGACGCGGACGAACTCGCCGTACTTCTCGCCGAACAGAGCCATCGCGCCCAGGTTTTTGGCCTCGGCGATGGGCACGTTGCGGCGCTCATCGAGCGGAATCTGCTGGCGGATGCGCGCATTCACCAGCTGCTCAATCTCACGCAGCTGCTCGTCGCTCACCTTGGTGAAGTGCGAAAAGTCGAAGCGCAGCAGCTTCTCATTCACGAGCGAGCCTTTCTGCTGCACGTGGCTGCCCAGAATTTCGCGCAGGGCGGCTTGCAGCAGGTGGGTAGCCGTGTGGTTGTTCTTGATGAGGGCACGGCGGGCGGCATCGGGCCGGGCCAGGAACGTCTCGCTCAGCTCCTGCGGCAGCTCCAGGGTGGTGTGGATGATGAGGTCGTTTTCCTTTTTCGTGTCAATCACGCGCACCTTGCTCAGGGTCGATTCCAGGTAGCCGGTGTCGCCAATCTGGCCGCCGCTTTCGGCGTAGAACGGGGTCTGGTCGAACACCAGCTGGTACTCGGTTTTACCTTTTTTGTCGACTTTCCGG
>JANNDE010000131.1:0-1150 GCA_031387395.1 Hymenobacter sp. | reverse complement strand
GCTCATCGAAATACAGCGCCATATCCTTATCCGACGTCAGCACCATGGCGTCGTAGTCGGAGAGGCCCAGCTCGCCGGTGAAGCGGGCATAGAGCTGCTGCGGCAGCGCCGGCAGCTCGCTCTGGATGCGGTGCAGCCAGGCGTCGTCGATGACCACCGGCGGCAGGTCGGGCTCGGGGAAGTAGCGGTAGTCATTCATCGTCTCCTTGCTGCGCTGGCCGTTGGTGGTGCCGGTTTGCGCGTCAAAGCCGCGGGTTTCGCTGTCGATGATTTCGCCGGCTTCTACCAGCGCAATCTGCCGCTCAATTTCGTATTCGATGGCCCGCTGCACGTTGCGGAACGAGTTCATATTCTTCACCTCCACCTTCACACCGAACTCGGTGGCGTCTTTACGCATCACCGAAATATTGGCGTCGCAGCGTAAAGAGCCTTCCTCCATGTTACCGTCGCAGATGCCCAGGTACTCCACCAGCTTCTTGATTTCGGTGAGGTAGGCATAGGCTTCCTCCGCGTTGCGGATATCGGGCTCACTCACGATTTCGATGAGCGGCACGCCGGCCCGGTTCAGATCCACGAGGGTTTCCACCTCGCCGGCCAGGTGCATGCTCTTGCCCGCGTCCTCCTCCATGTGGATGCGCGTCACCCCGATTTTCTTCACCGAGCCATCGCCCAGCCGGATATCCACGTGCCCGTCGTGGCAGATCGGGGTTTTGTCCTGCGTAATCTGGTAGCCTTTGGGCAGGTCGGGGTAGAAGTAGTTTTTGCGCGCAAACAGGTTGTCGCGCCGGATGTGGCAGTTGGTGGCCAACCCCATTTTCATGGCGTACTCCACGGCCGTGTAGTTCACGCGGGGCAGCGTGCCGGGGTGGCCCAGCGTAATGACACTCAGGTTGTTGTTAGGCAAAGCGCCATACTCGTTTTCGTCGGAAGAGTACATCTTGCTGCGCGTGAGCAGTTGCGCGTGAACCTCCAGACCGATAACGGGCTGGTATTTGGATTTGATGCTATCGTCCATGAATCGCTGATTTGCGCTGATTTTTCAGCAGTGGATGCTGATTGGGTCCGCAAGTTACACTGATCACGGATTCGCACGGATTCGACCACGGATTACACGGATTTTGTGGATGGCGCTGCCGATTGTAGCGCAAAG
>JANNDE010000011.1:0-1303 GCA_031387395.1 Hymenobacter sp. | reverse complement strand
GGGGGTGACGCCTACTCCTTCCGGCTGATGAGCCTATTCAATACCATGGTCCACGATGCCGCCAAGCAATTCCAGGCCGAGGTTGTCCTGATTGACGTTGGCCCAAACCTCGGCGCCATCAATCGCGCCGTCACCATCAGCACCGACCATCTGATAATGCCGGTGGCTCCTGACCTGTTTTCGCTGCAAGGCATCAAGAACCTAGGCCAGACGTTAACCAAATGGGATAAAGAGTGGACGCAGCGCCTTGCACAAAAGCCCGTCGGGGTCTCATTCGACATTCCTCAAAAGCTTGCCCGGCCGGCCGGCTACATCGTGATGCAGTACTCGGCCAGAGATAGCCGGCCGGTACAGGCTTATCTGAAATGGGCGAATCGAATACCCGCCTATTTCTCGGAGTTCGTGATGAAAAGCTCGTCACACCCGGCTGCCTCGATAGAATCTGACTCGGCTTGCATTGCGTTGCTCAAGCACTATCGCAGCCTCGCGCCCATGTCGATGGAAGCTCATAAGCCTATGTTTATGCTAAAACCCGCCGACGGGGCGATTGGGTCGCACACGTACGCCGTCAAGAAGAACTACGACTTGTTTGAAACCCTCACGCAGGAAATCATGCGTCGGTGTAAGTAAGGCTTCTTTTAAACCCAAAGGAGCTACGTCTCTTTATTTTGGTCTACTACCATGAGTAACTCCCAAAGCTAACAACGAAGCAAACCCCATAGCTGGGCCATCGACCAGCTACGGGGCGCGATGAACGCCGACGATTTCCGCGACTACATGCTGTCGTTCCTCTTCCTGCGCTACCTCTCCGACCACTACGAAACCGCCGCCCGCAAGGAGCTGGGCACCGACTACCCCACCCTGCCCCCCGGCGACCAGCGCGCCCCGCTGGCCGTGTGGTACGCCGCCAACGCGGCCGATGTGCCCGAGTTAGAGCAGCTCATGCGCCGCCGCGTGCACTACGTCATCGAGCCCCGGCACCTGTGGAGCCACATCGCCGAGCTGGCCCGCACCCAGCACGACGAACTGCTGATGACCCTCGACGAAGGCTTCAAGTTCATCGAAAACGAGTCCTTCGACAGCACCTTCCGGGGCTTGCTTTCCGAAATCAACCTCAACTCCGAGAAGCTCGGGCGCACCTACCCCGAGCGCAACGCCAAGCTCTGCACCATCATCCAGAAAATCTCGGAAGGCATCTGCGACTTCTCCACCGATGCCGGCACCCTGGGCGACGCCTACGAGTACCTCATTGGGCAATTCGCGGCCGGCTCCGGCAAAAAGGCCGGCGAGTTTTACACCCCGC
>JANNDE010000110.1:0-1258 GCA_031387395.1 Hymenobacter sp. | reverse complement strand
TGACGGGTTTCTAGCTTTGGTGAGTGAAAGAGGAGAGTGCGGGGGGGGGGGGGAATAACTTACGCTTCGACGGCCACGCGGGGCGCGCCGGCCAGGATTTCCTCGTTGGCGAACTCGGCGTACTTCTGGAAGTTGGTCACGAACTTCTCGGCCAGGGAGTTGGCGGTGCGGTCGTAACCTTCCTTGTCGGCCCAAGTGTTGCGTGGGTCCAGGATTTCGGAGGGAACGCCGGGTACCGCGCCGGGCACCATCATACCAAACACGGGGTGCTTGGTGAACTTCACCTCTTCGAGCTGGCCATTGAGGGCGGCCGTAATCATGGCGCGGGTGTAGGGCAGCTTCATGCGCGAGCCGGTGCCGTAGCTGCCGCCGGTCCAGCCGGTGTTGATGAGCCACACGTTGATGTCGGGGTTCTCGTCCATCTTTTTGCCCAGCATCTCGGCGTACTTGGTGGGGTGCAGGGGCAGGAACACTGCTCCGAAGCAGGCCGAGAACGTCGTCTGCGGCTCAGTTACGCCCATTTCGGTGCCGGCCACCTTGGCGGTGTAGCCCGACATGAACAGGTACATGGCGTGGCTCTTATCGAGCTTGCTGATGGGCGGAATCACGCCGAAAGCATCGGCGGTGAGGAAGAAAATATTCTTCGGCGCGTCGGCCACGCCGGGCTCAATGGCGTTGTCGATGAAGTTGATGGGGTAGGCGGTGCGGGTGTTTTCCGTCACCGACTTGTTGGCGTAGTCCACGGTGTGGGTGCCAGGGATGAAGCGCGTGTTCTCCACGATGGAGCCGAAGCGGATGGCGTCCCAAATCTGGGGCTCCTTCTCCTGGCTCAGGTCAATTACCTTGGCGTAGCAGCCGCCTTCGAAGTTGAAAATGCCGGCATCAGGCGTCCAGCCGTGCTCGTCGTCGCCGATGAGTCCGCGGTTGGGGTCGGCCGAGAGGGTGGTTTTGCCGGTGCCCGACAGGCCGAAGAACACGGCCGTGTCACCCTTCTCGCCCACGTTGGCCGAGCAGTGCATGCTGAGCGTGTTGTGCTCGTGGGGCAGCAGGTAGTTCAGCACCCCGAAAATGCCCTTTTTCATTTCGCCGGCGTAGCCCGTGCCGCCAATCAGAATCATCTTCTTGGTGAAGTTGAGGATGGCGAAGTTGGGCTGGCGGGTGCCGTCCACGGCCGGGTCGGCCTGGAAGCCGGGGGCGCAGATGATGCTGAAATCGGGCGTCCAGGAGGTGTCGGCGCCCGCGGCCGGGCGCAGGAACA
>JANNDE010000108.1:0-8755 GCA_031387395.1 Hymenobacter sp. | reverse complement strand
GTGGGCACGCCGGTGGTGGTCACCAACGCGGGCTGGACGAAGGCGCTGGTGGAGGAGCACCGCTGCGGCTGGTACGTGCCGGCCGGCGATGCCGAGGCGCTGGCCACCCGGCTACGCGAGCTGCTGAAACAGCCAGAACAGCTGGCCGCCGCGGGAGCCAACGGCCAGGCGCTGGCCGCCCGCGAATTCGACCGTCAGCAGCTAGCCGTCCGCGTGCAGCGGGTATTGGAAGCTGCCGCTAATTGAGTTTGTACTACCCACCGGCAATTTTGTGCTGCCTAGTACTGTGAATGGAGCTTTGTGTGCTAAAAAGTGGCCGAAACCACCAGGAAAGGGCTATTTTTTAGGCTGCAGCGCATTGCCAGTGGGCTTAACAACTTCTTTTGCGAAGTAGGCGCAGCTGGCCGAAAGGGGGCAAATACCGCATTTCGGCGAGCGCGCCACGCAGATGTAGCGGCCGTGCAGAATCAGCCAGTGGTGAGCTTTGGCGATGAGTTCCTTGGGTATGTAGCGCACCAGGGCTTTCTCCACGGCCAGGGGGGTGGTGGCGGTTTTTGGTACTAAGCCGATGCGATGCGACACCCGAAAAACGTGGGTATCAACGGCCATCGCGGGCTGGTTGTAGATAACCGAAACCACCACATTGGCCGTCTTTCGGCCCACGCCGGGCAGGCGCTGCAACTCGTCAATCTGGCTGGGGACTTCACCGCCGAAGTCATCGGTGAGCATGCGGCCCAGGCCAGCCAGGTGCTTGGCCTTGTTATTCGGGTACGAAACGCTGCGAATGAAGGGGAAGATATCGTCGGCGGTGACGGCACCCAGGTGGGCCGCCGTCGGGAATTCGGCCAGCAGCGCGGGCATCACCAGGTTCACCCGCTTGTCGGTGCATTGCGCGCTGAGCACCACGGCCACAATCAGCTCGTAGGGGTTGCGGTAGGCAAGCTCGGTTTTCGGCTCCGGAAAGTTGGTGGTGAAGTAATCGAGGAAGGAGCGGAACCGGTTGGCGCGAGTCATGCGGGGGGAAGCGAAAAGGCAGGCAAAAATAAAACGGTCATGCTAAGCGCAGCCAAAGCATCTCTACCGCAATAGTAACCCAATTGATAGGATTACTACAACGGTAGAGATGCTTCGGCTACGCTCAGCATGACCGTTCTTGTTATCTGGCAGATGACTACTGCCTCAGGCCCGCCAGCGTGGGGGGTGCAGTGGTCGCCACAAAAAATTGAAGGGGCTCAGGACTTGCTCAAGAAAGTGCGCGAGTAGCGCAAAATGGCCTCGGAGGTTTGGGGCCGCGGGTTCCGACGTACGCCGTCGAGCGCCCGCTGGGCCAAAAGGAGGTCGGCGCAGCTGGCGGCCAAGTCCGGGTCGTGCTGCAGTGCCTCCTCTACCTCGCGCTGCCTTTCAACCGGCAATTCGTTGTACACATACTGGAGCAGGGTCGAATACGGTAAAGTTTGAATCATAGTGATGCAGGGAATTTGCGGTCATCTTTTTCCGCAGGTTTATCAGCGCGTAGCGCATCCGGCCCAGAGCCGTGTTGATGCTCACGCCGGTGGCGTCGGCAATTTCCTGGAAGCTCATATCGCCGTAATGGCGCATCAGCAGCACCTCCTTTTGGGCAGCGGGCAGCTCCTGGATTAACGCCCGAAGGCGGGTGTGGGTTTCTTCGCGTGCCAGAATATCATCCGGTCCGTCGTCGGTAATGGTCAGGGTATTGGTGAGGCGGTCGTTGTCGGTGAGGCTGATGTGGGGAACCCGTTTGCCCCGTCGAAACGAGTCGATGGCGAGGTTGTGCGCAATGCGGCAAATCCAGGGGGCGAACTTGCCCTCTTCGTTGTAGCGGCCACTTTTCATGGTGTGAATGGCCTTGATGAACGTATCCTGCAGGAGGTCCTCGGCCACTTCCTCGTCGCGCACGATGAGGAGAATAGTGGTGAACACACGGCCGCGGTGTCGCTCCAGCAAGGTGGCGAAAGCGGATTCCTGGCCGGCCAGGTAAAGCGAGATAAGCGCGGAGTCGCTCGGTTGCAAGAGGTCCATAAAGGGCTACGGTGAGATGGGAACGTAGAGCTTCAGGCCATAGTATGCAGTTACCGGAAAAAAAGGAGGGTCGACGTCGGGGGCGGTGTTGCTGCCCGACGGAATCTGTCCAAATGTAGAGAAATGCTGTGCATTGGTGCAATAGCATTTGATGAAAAATGACAAAATTTTTTCACCAAAATCACGCAACCTTCCGCAAAACTTCATCCAGGCCATTTTTTGCGAGGTTGTCCGTGGTGGCTGCGACAAAAAAACTTTCCGCCGCGTGCAAAATAATTGGCCTGGCAGCCCAAGCTACCGGGCCAGCCACTGGTAGGCTGCCGCTTCATCGATGAAAAGGGCGGTGAGATAGCCCTGTTCCAGCCGCGATTTGGCACTACTGGTTGCCGCCGAGCTATCGGAAGCCTGCTGCTGGGCACGCAGGGGCGAAACCAGGAAGGCAATGCGCAAGGGCGTTGGGTAACGGCCTATCAGCTGCGGGAAAAATTCGTCGTTCAGCCATTGGGCGAGGGCGGGGGTAGCCAGTTCTTCGCGGCGGCGCAGGTCGAGCAGCCACCGCCAGCAAGCCAGGGCATCGGCAGCGGCCAGGATGGCGAAATAACCGGCGTGCAATTCCGCTTCGCTGATTTCGCGCTGCCAGCGCGCTACTACGGCTGGCAGGTCGGGCCGAGGTGTGATATTGAGGCCGAAGTTGGGCCTGACCAGGTGCGGGAGAACGGGGGAGGGTGGCTATGCAAGATAGCCGAAACCCTCGCGCAAAACCAACCAGCATGGTGGCTGGGGCTACCTTTGCAGTCGGCTGCCCGTACAACAGGTGGTTTTCTACCCATGCTGCCCATGCTGCCTTCCGCTGATGCTTCCCCGGCCCACGACCCCTACGCGGCCCTGCGCGTGCCCGATTTTCGCCGGCTGTTGTCGGCCCGGGTATTGTTCATCATTGCCAGCCAGATTCAGGGCGTGGTGGTGGGCTGGCAGATTTATGAGCTTACCAACAACCCGCTGGCGCTGGGCCTGATTGGCCTGGCCGAGGCTATTCCGAGTATCACGGTGTCGCTCTACGCCGGGCACGTGGCCGATTCGGTGCCGCGCAAGCGCATCATCGTGCCGATGATGGTGGTGCTGTTTGCCTGCTCGCTGAGCCTGTTTCTACTAACCCGGCCGGCGGGGATGGCGCTGTTTGCCAACCAGCAGCTGGCTTCGTTTCCGCTGTATGTGGCGATGCTGTACGTGGTGCTGTTCGTGAGCGGCATTGCGCGTGGGTTTCTGGGGCCGGCGCTGTTCTCATTCATGCCGCAGCTGCTGCCCGACCGGGCCTTACTCCCCAATGCGGTGACCTGGAATTCGACCAGCTGGCAGGCGTCGGCGGTGCTGGGGCCGGCCATTGGCGGGCTGTTGTTTGCCAAGCTGGGTAAGGGCTTCGCCTACGGCGTGGACACGGGCCTGATGCTGCTGTCGCTGCTGCTGTTTCTCAGCATTGCCAGCCGGGCGCTGCCGGTGCGCGAGGGCGAGCGGCTGAGCCTGGGCGAGAGCATTCTGAGCGGGGTAAAATTCATTTTTGCCAACCAGATTGTGCTGGCGGCGCTGTCGCTGGACTTATTCGCGGTGCTGTTTGGCGGGGCGGTGGCGCTGCTGCCCATCTTCGCCAAGGACATTCTGCAAACCGGGCCCGACGGGCTGGGCTACCTGCGCGCCGCGCCGGCCGTGGGCTCCGTGCTGATGGCCGTGTGGCTCACATACTCGCCCATGAAAAAAGGGGCGGGGCGCAAGCTGCTATGGGCGGTAGCGGGCTTTGGGCTGGCCACCATAGCATTTGCACTCTCGAAAAGCTTCGCGCTGTCGCTGTTTCTGCTGTTCCTCACGGGCGTGTTCGATTCGGTGTCGGTGATTGTGCGCTCCACGCTCATCCACACCTACACGCCGGAGTACATGAAGGGCCGGGTGTCGGCGGTGAATAACATCTTCATCGGCTCGAGCAACGAGATTGGGGGGTTCGAAAGCGGAGCCGCCGCCAAGCTGATGGGCACGGTAACGTCGGTGGTATTTGGTGGGGCGATGACTTTGGTAGTGGTGGCCGTCACGGCCTGGCGGGCCGATAAGCTGCGCCGGCTGGAGTCGGGTACAAAGTGATGTTGGTTCCTGATTTCTGTTGGTTTTCGACTGCTGGCCGCAGTTTAGCGCGACTCGCTGGCGCGGTTTTCAGGTTCTGCATGGCTGCTTCGCGTCCGTGAGTTGCAAACTCACTTTACCTGTAGCTCGCAGTCGTCGCTACGCTTAAGTAGTCAGTCATAAGTAATCAGTAGTCAGGCTTTGTATAATGCGCTCATAACCAAATTTTTATTATCTGACTACTGACTACTCAATTCTGATTAGACTACGGCCAGCGGAGCTAGCGGAAACTTGCTTTGCCATCGGCCAGCAGCGCCGCGTATTGTTCGGGCGTGTCCACATCGAGCAAACCGGCTGGAAAGGCTACCTGCCCCACGGCCGCGCCGTGGCGGGCAATGAGCCGGACGGCTCCCTGCTGCCCCTGCAACTGAAGCAGCTCTGGTAGCATAGATTGAGCAAAAATGGCGGGTACGCCGAGGGTATCACCATAGGCCGCCGCCACGATGGGGGCCTGCGTTTGCTGCTGCCGCGCCACCAGCTGCCGGAGCAGCTCGGGCGTTACCAGCGGCTGGTCGGTGAGCATGATGAGGACGGCGCGGGGCTGCGCCAAGGCTACAGCTGCCAGCCCGGTTTGGATGGACGAGGCCATGCCAGACTCCCATCCTTCATTTCGCACATCCTGCACGGGCAAGCCGGCTACTTCGGCCACCAACTCCTGATGCAGGGCCCCGGTTACCAGCACAATGGGCGCGCAGCCGCTGGCCACGGCCGTCTCGGCCGCGTGGCGGAGTAGGGTGCGGCCTTGCCAGGGTAGCAGCTGCTTGGGGCGGCCCATGCGGGTGGAGGCCCCGGCAGCCAGCAACAGCAACGCCACCGGCCCCGACGAATCGGGAGCGGTGGCGCTGGGTTCAGATGCGATAAAATCCGACATTACACGGTTTTCGCCCCCAGAATTTTGTCAGGAGTGAGGGGCAGCTCGCGCACGCGCTTGCCGGTGGCGTGGAACACGGCGTTGGCCACGGCGGCCGACACGCCCACCATCGAAATCTCGCCGATGCCCTTCACACCCATCGCGTTAATGTAGGGGTCGTGCTCGTCCACGAATTCCACGGTCATTTCCGGGATGTCGGCGTTCACGGGGATGTGGTAGTCGGCTAGGCTGGCGTTGGTGTAGCGCGAGAAGTGCTGGTCGCGCATGGTGCCTTCCATCAGGGCCGCGCCAATGCCGAAGATGCTGCCGCCGATAATCTGCGAGCGGGCGGTTTTGGCGTTGAGGATGCGGCCCGCGGCGTGCACGCTCACCCAGCGCGTCACGCGCACAGTGCCGAGGTCGGGGTCGACTTTCACCTCACAAAAGTGCGCGCCGAAGGAGTGCATGGAGTGGTGGGCGGCTTCGTCCTTCTTGCTCGGGTCGGCGTTGGCGGCAGCTTGCGCGTCTTCGTAGCCGCTGCCGTAGCGGCCCTGGCCGTTACCTTCCACGTCGCTCATTTCGGCGCGCTTCATCAGCTCGGCAAAGCCTTCGCCTTTTTTCGGGTCCGACTTCAGTTGGAGGCGGCCGGCTTTGGTTTCCACATCCGCAGTTTTGGCGCGGAACAGGGGTGACTTCTTATCAAGCACCGCTATTTTGATGAGTTTCTGCCATAAGTCCTGCACGGCCATGTACACCGACGACGACACCGTGCCAGCGGCCACCGAGCCACCCGAGTTGGGTGCGGTAGGCAGCTTGGTATCGCCCAACTCGAACCGGACTTTTTCCATGGATAGGCCCAGTGCATCGCACGCTACCTGGGTCATTACGGTGTAGGTGCCGGTGCCGAGGTCAGTCGCGCCGGACTGCACCACGGCGTGGCCGTCGGCGTAGAGGCGGGCGCGGGCCGTGCCCTGCGAGTTGTGCACCGGGTAGCTGGCCGTGGCCATGCCCCAGCCCACCAGCAGGCGGCCGTCGCGGGTGGCCCCGTTTTTCGGGTTGCGCTTGCTCCAGCCGAATAGCTCGGCCCCGCGGGCGTAGCACTGCTTCAGGCTCTTGCTGCTCCAAGCCTGGCCAGTGCTGGAATCCTTCTCAGCGTAGTTGCGCAGCCGGATTTCGATGGGGTCGATGCCCAGTTGATAAGCCAGGTCGTCCATCGAGCTTTCTAGGGCGAACGAGCCTGGGGCCTCGCCAGGAGCCCGGGTAAAGGTCGACGTCATCACGTTGGCCCGCGCCAGCTGGTACGAGGCCTCGAACGTGGGGCACTCGTAGAGCATGTTGATGATTTTGCTGTTCGACTCGGCGTAGTTATCCCAGGGCGACGTGGTCGAGGTTTTCTCGTGGATGAGGGCCGTAAGCTTGCCCTCCTTGGTCGCGCCCAGGCGCAGAGTCTGGGTCTGGTCTTCGCGGTGGCCCATGCCCGTGAACATCTGCGGGCGCGTGAGGGCCAGCTTCACCGGCCGGCCCACGGCCTTGGCCGCCTGCACCGTGAGAATGGTGTGCGGCCAGCTCGACCCCTTGCAGCCGAAGCCGCCGCCGAGGTACTTGGTCACGACGCGCACCTGCTCGGCCGAGAGGCCCAGCATGGTGCTCACGGCTTTCTGGGTGCGCGTCACGCCCTGCGTCGCGTCGTAGATGGTGAGGCGGTCGGGCGCTTCCCAGTGGGCAGTGGTGGCCCCGGGCTCCATTGGGCTGTGGTGGTTGACGGCGTGGGTATACTTGTGCGTGAGCTGCACCGGCGCAGCCGCGAAAGCCGCCTGTGCATCGCCGCGTTTCACATGGCCGGCGGCCTTGCCATCCTGAATCTTCTCGGGGTCGAACAGCTGGGCCTTCGGGTCTTCGTAGGAAGCAATGGGCTGTTCGGTGGCCACCTGCACTTTCAGCAGGGCGGCGGCGTACTGAGCTCGCTCCAGCGTATCGGCCACCACCACGGCCACCGGCTGGCCGGCATAGTGAATCTGGTCGTCGGTCAGCGGCAGGTAGCCCATGGGCGCGCCAATGGCTTTTTTGCCCTCGGCATCGTTGGGCGTTTTGGCCAGCTTTGGAATGTTCTGGTAGGTGAGAATAGCCAGCACGCCGGGCTGCTTCAGGGCGGCGGTCGTGTCGAACCCGGTGATGCGGCCCTTAGCCATGTCGCTGGTTTTGATAACCGCGTGCACCAGGCCCGGCAGCTGGTTGTACTCGGCCGCATATTTGGCTCGGCCCGTCACTTTATCGCGGCCGTCCACGCGGCTTAGAGGCTGGCCCACTATGCCGGTACCGGGGTTGGTTTCGAAAAATTTTGGTTCGGTATCCATCGTAGGGGCGCGTTGCACGCGCCCGGCCGCTTGCACGACCAGGCACGAAGTAAAAAATGGCCCGGCAACCAGCCGGAATGCGGGAATATGTCAGGGAAGCGGGGTAGTTGTGTAAGCCACCAGTTAAGAAGCTCTCGAAGGCGTGGGGCCGCGTCCGGCGGGCGCGGGCAACGCGCCCCTACGCTACTTTCATCAGGGCCTGCACCAGCGTGTTCTGTGCCAGCTCTACTTTGAAGCGGTTTTCTTCACGGGGCTGGGCACCGCGCAGGGCAGCGGCCGCAGCGGCCCGGAAGGTGGCTTCAGTGGCTGGTGCGCCGGTGAGCACTTTCTCGGCTTCGGAGCTGCGCCAGGGCTTGGTACCCACGCCGCCCAGCGCCACCCGCGCCGAGCGGATGGTGCCGCCCTGCACATCGAGCCCCACGGCGGCCGAGGCCAGCGCGTAGGCGTAGCTGCTGCGCTCGCGCACTTTCAGGTAGGTCGAGCGACGGGCGTGGGTGGCGGTCGGGATGGTGAGGGCCACAATCAGCTCGCCGGGCTCCAGCATGGTTTCGTGCTGCGGGGTTTTGCCGGGCAGCAGGTAAAACTCGGTCACGGGCACGCGGCGTTGCTTGCCTTTGGCGTTTTCCAGGGTCAGCACGGCATCGAGAGCGGCCAGGGCAACGGCCAGGTCGCCGGGGTAGGCGGTGGCGATGCAGGCATCACTCACGCCCAGAATGGCGAGGTTGTGGCTGTCGCCCGCCATGGCCGGGCAGCCCGAACCGGGCACCCGCTTGTTGCACGGAAACGCTGCGTCGCGGAAGTAGCCGCAGCGCGTGCGCTGCAGCATATTGCCCCCGATGCTGGCCATGTTGCGCAGCTGCGGCGAGGCGGCCAGCAGCAGCGACTCCGACACGGCCGGGTAGTTTTGCAGCACCAGCGGGTGTTCGCCCACGTCGCTCATGCGCTCCATCGCGCCGATGCGCAGACCATCAGTCGTCTGCTCGATGCCCTTGAAGGGCAGCATGTTGATGTCGACCAGCTGGGCGTGTTCCTCCAGGTTGGCCTTCATCAAATCGAGCAGCGTGGTGCCGCCCGCGATGTAGGCCGACTGGGCCGTGCCGGCCCGGCTGGCGGTGGCTTCTTTGGCCGAGCTGGCTGGGGTGTAGCTGAAGTTATTCATAGCTTCTTAATTTTTTTGGAACGTCATGCAGAGCGCAGCGAAGCATCTTTACCGCGCAACGCATTCCAATCGATTGGTCTACTGCTGCGGTAAAGATGCTTCGCTGCGCTCTGCATGACGTTCCAAAAAAATTAAGAAGCTATGAATAACTTCAGCTACACCCCAGCCAGCTCGGCCAAAGAAGCC
>JANNDE010000028.1:0-2905 GCA_031387395.1 Hymenobacter sp. | reverse complement strand
CATTTTGAGCGTTAAGTCCACCGGCGCGCCCGGGTCATCTCACCCCCGGCCCCTCTCCCCTGGTGCGGGTAGCCTCACGTTTGTGGACGGCCGCGCCGCCGTGGCTCCCCTCTCCGCAGGAGAGGGGCCGGGGGTGAGGTTAATCGCCTGCGCCGTCCTCCTGCTCCTCGCCGCCGTCGCCCGGGCCCAAACCACCGTGCCTTCCGCCGCTTCGGCCGCGCCGGCGGCTAAGCAGGCGGTTGCTCCCGTGCAGGCCGCGCCGCCGCCGCCGCTCGATGCCACGGCCGCGCCCACCGTGGCCGCCTGGAAATTGCTGCGCGTTATCAAGATGCCCAACCCCGGCGCGGCGTCGCTCGACCGGCGCGGGGCGCTGTACGTAGCCGATGCCGATAACAACCTGCGCCAGTTCGGCCCCGAAGGGCTGCCGCTGAACACTTATGCGCCCGCTCAGCCCGGCCACGTAGCGCAGGTAGAGGCCTGGAACGTAGCGACGACGCTCCTCTTCAGCGACGACCGGCAGCAGCTAGTGCTGCTCGATAGGTTTCTGGCGCTCATCAGTGAAGTGCGGCTGAGTGAGGTGCTCGATGGCACGGTGCGCGTGGCCACGCTGGCCCCCGACAACTTCATCTGGCTACTCGATGAAAGCGCGCTCACGCTGCGCGAATTTGACCCCAATACCCTGCGCGCGGTGCAGAATACGCCGCTGGACTTGCTCATCGGTCGTACGCGGCCCGATTTTCGGTTTATCCGGCAGTATCAGAACAACATCTACCTCGTGGACCGCAGCACGGGGGTATACGTGTTCGACAACCTGGGCAACTACAAGAAAAAGCTGCCTTTTCCGGGGCTGAGCACTATCGGCTTTCGGGGTGATGAGCTGTATTTGATGGAAGCCGGGGCCATCCGCTTTTTCCATCTCTACAACCTCACCGACCGGCGCGTGGCCCTGCCGGTGGGGGTCGACTCCGGCGCGGTGCGCCAGGTGCTGGTGGGCGAAACCTACGCGTATATTTTCACGGCGGCGGGAGTGGCGGTGTATCAGATGTAAGGCAGGGAGCTACGGTGGAGCTTATCGACAAATGGTGCTGAACCGTAGCAACCCCCGAAAAGAGAGGCCGTTAGCAGAGGAGATTTTAACTCTTCATTTCTAACGCTCTTCCTATGAAAGCCCTCCGAATCCACGGTGCCCGCGATGTCCGGGTTGATACGGTCGACGACCCCGAAATCCATGAGTCGCGCGATGCCATTATCCGCGTCACCAGCACGGCCATCTGTGGGTCCGACCTGCACATCTACAACGGCAGCCTGCCCCAGCCCACACCCCAGACGCTCGGCCACGAGTTCATGGGCATTGTGGAAGAAGTAGGGAAGGGCGTCACCAACCTGCGGCGCGGCGACCGCGTGGTGGTGCCGTTCCCCGTGGCCTGCGGCCATTGTCTGTTCTGCAACCACGAGCTGCCGGGCCATTGCGAGAACTCCAACCCCGACCACTACGGCCCCGAAGGCGGCCTGCTGACCCAGAAAGGTGGCGCGCTCTTCGGCTACACCGACCTGTATGGTGGCTACGACGGCGGCCAGGCCGAGTACGTGCGCGTGCCCTACGCCGACTTCGGCCCTCGCAAAGTGCCCGATAACCTGACCGACGAGCAGGCCCTGTTCCTCACCGACATCTTCCCCACGGGGTATTCCGGCATCGACTGGGCCGGGGTGAAGGGCGGTGAAATCGTGGCCATCTTCGGGGCCGGGCCGGTGGGCATTATGGCCGCCAAGAGTGCCTGGCTGCGGGGGGCCAGCCGCGTCATCATCGTCGATACCCAGCAATACCGCCTGGATATGGCCCGCAAATCGGCCAACGCCGAAACCATTCTATGGGACAGCCACCAGCAGGTGGTGGATGAAATCCGGAGCAAAAGCAGCGGCCGCGGGGCCGATGTGTGCGTCGAAGCCGTGGGCTTTGAGCCCGACCGCGACCTGCTCGACCGCGCCAAGGCGGTGATTAACCTCGAAAAAGGCTCCGACAAGGTGGTTCGGGCCTGCATCAGCGCCGTGCGCCGGGGTGGCTTCGTGTCCATCCTGGGGGTGTACTCAACCCCGACGGATAACTTCCCGCTGGGCCAGATTTTCGATAAGGGCATCATCATTCAGGCCGGCCAGGCGCCCGCTCACAAGCACATCGACAAGCTGATGAAGCACGTTTCCGACGGCGACGTGAAGCTCGACGACATCATTACCCACCGCCTGCCGCTCTCGCAGGCCCCGCACGGCTACGACATTTTCCGGCACAAAAAGGACGGCTGCGTGAAAGTGGTGCTGAAGCCGGGCGAGTAAGCCGGATGTATTGCCCGATGGAAAAGGAGCCCGCCTGGCGGGCTCCTTTTTTTATGCGCGGCCCGCTCAACGTCGGCGAAGCAGATTGTTTTATCTTTGGCAAGGCCCGCCCCGGTGCGGATTATTCATCCTAAAGCGTGAAGTGCATGATGCAAACCTGGCGTGAAGAAGCAGCTATTGCAGGAAACATGCGGGGCAGCGCCAAGATGGTGCTGCTTGCGCTGCTGCTGCTGCCGCAGCTGCTCGGTGCCCAAGTACCGGCTGGCCGTCCGGCGCTGGTGAAAATAGCTCCCGCATTGCAAGCTGCCGCCGCGGCCAATGTGCCCCACACGCTCCGCGTGCGCGTGGCCGATGGCCCGGCTTTCCGGCAGTGGGTGCGGCAGCAGCAGCCCGCCGCGCAGGTGGCCCAGCCCGGCCCCGACGCCCGCACGCTCACCGTTACGGGCTTCGCGCCGGCCCAGCTGGCCGCCGCGCCGGGGGTGGAGTTCGTGGACGTGGCCGACCGTCGCGCCCACGAGGAGCGCCGCCTCAGCAATTCTGACTTATCGGTGAATGCTATTTTGGCCGTGCACGCCCG
>JANNDE010000747.1:0-1813 GCA_031387395.1 Hymenobacter sp. | reverse complement strand
CCCACCACCTGCACGTTCACGGCCTGGCCGGCGCGGTAGGCGCTGCCCTGCTGCGCATCCAGCTCCAGCACCAGCTGGCGGGCCTGGTTCACGGGGTTGACCACGTTGCTGAACACCACGAGCCGGGCGGGTACCCCGGGCTGCCCCTGCAGGCCTTCCACCTGGAACGCGGCCCCGGGCGTGACCTTGGCCAGGTCCTGGGCAAACACCTGGGCTTCCACCCGCAGCTTGCCGGGGTTGATGACGCGGAACAGCTCGTCGCCCTGGTTCACCTGCTGGCCCACGGCTAGGTTGAACACGTCCACGGTGCCGCTCACCGGCGAGGTAATGCTGACGCGACGCTGGCTGGCCTGCCCATTCTGGATGCCCGCGTTCTGTCGGGCCTGGCGCAGGCGCAGCTCGGCGGCCACCACGTCCTTGCGGGCGGCGATGTCGGCGATGCTCTGCAGGCGGGCGTAGTCCTGCTGGGCGGCGCGCAGCTCAGCCTGGGCATTGGCCCGCCCGGTACTGAGGCCAATCTGCTGGGTGGCATCGAGGGTTTGCTCGATGACGGCCAGCGTCTGCCCGGCGCGCACGGATTTGCCCACTTGCGCCGCGAGGCTCACGATGCGCCCACCCTGGGGCACCACCACGCGGCCTTCCCCGCCGGCCGCGGCCGACACCGTACCGTAGAGCGTGGCGCGGCTATACGTCGTGGAGAAACCGGCCAGGGTGGTCTGCACCTGAAACAGGAACTGGCTTTCCTTGGGCAGCAGCACCTCGTCGGTCAGGGCCGCGCCGGTGCTGGCCTTCGCGCCTTCGTCGTGGCCCGGGTGAGCCTGCAAGTCTATTGGTGGAGGCAACAGGACGGTCAGGACCAAGCCGGCCGCGGCCGTGGCGGCCAGGAATTTATGTTTGGTTTTCATATCTGTTGAGCTTTAAGGAAAGGGGCTGCGGCGGCTGGCGGTCAGGGCCTGCTCCGAGGTCTGCAGCACGGGCTCCGGACGCCGACGGCGCATGAGCAGGGCCGTCAGGCCGATGCCGAGCACGAAGGCGCCAACCAGGGCCAGAATGGTTTTCCAGGAGGAAAAAAGCGAGCCAGCGGCTGCCGGCGCCGTGGCCGCGACGGGCAGCTTCTCCCCCACTTTGATGCCTTCGAGCAGCATTAAATCGGCCTTGTCGCCGGCCACGATATTGGCTGCGAAGCTGTAGGCTTTGTTGGCCGGAAACTGCCCTTCCACCAGGTACACGCCGGGCTCCTTTTCCGTCACCGCCCACTTCAGGTTGGCATCTTCCGGGTTGGTGAGCGTCAGCTTGGCGCCTTTAATGGGAGCGTTGGTGGCGTAGTCCGAGAGGAACAAGCGCAGGTCGGCGGGCTTGCCCCCTTCCAGCGGCTCGTAGCGCAGCAGCACCTCGAACTGCTCGGAGAGCGCCGCCACCGAAAAGGAAGTGGCCCCCGCCGGCGTGGAGGCCTTGGGGGCGCCGTGGTCCTCGCCGCCGTGGGCGGCCGCGCGGCCCGCCCACAGCAGACCGAGCAGCAGAAGTATCAAGAGCTTTTTCATGGTTATTGGCCCCGCAGGTAATTGAGTTCGACAATGGCCTGGCGGTAGTCGCGGATGGTGGCCAGGTAGGCGTTTTGAATGGTAAAGGCCTGGTTCAGGCTCTGAATCAAGACCAGGTAGCTGATTTCGCCGGCCCGAAACAGGCGCTGCGACTGGCTGATGATGGCCCGGGATTGGGTCAGACCGGTCTCTTCGTAGTAGGCCAGGGAGCCGGCGTACTTGCGCGTGTCGGAAAGACGCTGCTGGTACTGCGTGCTCAGTTCCAGGCGCTG
>JANNDE010000708.1:0-1503 GCA_031387395.1 Hymenobacter sp. | reverse complement strand
GGTTTGGAGTCTTTGGGCTTGCTGGCGGATGTGGGCCACCTGCTCCAGGCCGCCGGGCAGATTGCCGCGGCGCAGGTCGGAGTTGGAGTAGCCGGGGACTTCGCTGGCCACCATGCGCTGCATGAGCTGCAGCGTGGGCATTTCGAGGCTGAAGGCGGCGGTGTGCTGGCCGTGGTCGAGGGCAGCAGTACGGGCAAAGTGCAGCAAAGCGGCAGTTTTGCCCATCCCGGGCCGGGCGGCCAGGATGATGAGGTCGCCGGGCTGCCAGCCACCGGTGAGGCCGTCGAGCTGGGTGAGGCCGGTGGGAATGCCGGTCAGGCCATGCTGGCCGACGGACTGCGCGAGGCGGTCGAACGTGGGGTCGAAGGCAGCGGCGGCGGTCTGGCCGGGCTTGGTTTCGAGGGTGCGGTGAAGGCTGGTGAGGTGGGTTTGGGCAGTGGCCAGCAGCTCCAGTGGGTCGCGGCTGTCGTCGTAGCCATGGGCGGCCAACTCGGTGCCGGCGCGGATGACGACGCGGCGGGCGTGCTGCTCCTGCAGGATGCGGCAGTGGGTATCGAAGTGGGCGGCCGAGTTGATGCGCATGGTCAGCTGGGCGACGAAGGCGGGGCCGCCGATGCGCTGCAAGGTGCCCCGGTGACGCAGTTGCTGCACGACGGTGAGTTGGTCGGCGTGGTCGCCGCGGGCTACCAGGTCGCGGATGGCCAGGTAGACCTGCTGGTGGGCGGCGGAGTAGAATACTTCCTCGGTGGGCAGGGTGACGAGCAGGGCGCGCTGGGCGTCGGCTTCGAGGAGGGCCGCGCCGAGCACGGCGGCTTCGAGGTCCAAGGCCTGCGGGGGCAACTGGCCGGTGGTGGGCGCGGAAACTGCGGGGCGGCGGGCGGAATATGGTTTGGGGCGGTCTTCGGACATGAGGCGGTTGGGTTAGCTCCAGCGGGTGGGGTCGGTGGATTTGGGGGCGGTGCGGGCGCGGGCCGGGGCTGGTGGGCCGGTGCCGGTGCGGGCGGCGGCCGTGGCCTGGAACTGCGGGCGGCGGCGCATCCAGTTGCGGAAGGAGGCGCGCCAGTCGGCCATCAGGGTTTTGCCGCTGACGCGCCAGCCGTTGCTTTCGTAGTGGTCGTGGAAGGTGGCGGCTTCAGTTTGGGCGTCGGCGCTGTCGGGGTACTGCGCGGCGGCGTAATTCTGGACCTCGGCCAGCGCGGGCGGCACGCCTCCCTTGGGGCGCTTGCCGGCCGGTTTTTCAACTTTCTTTTCAACGGCGGGCGCGGGCGGGGCGGCGTCAGCCGCCTCTCTCTCTATTACCGAAGTTGTAATTGAAGATGAAAATGAAGGGGTTGGAATTTGCTTAACCCGGGTGGTTGCTTTTTGCTTGGGCTTTTGGTTAAGCAAACGGGGGTTACCGCCCTTTTTACCCGCTTCCGTGCGTACCCGGCGAAGGTTCTCATCTTTGACCATGCGGCGGCAGAACAGTGCGCCGTCGGAATCGCGGCGGCTGGCGACGCCGTA
>JANNDE010000653.1:0-2545 GCA_031387395.1 Hymenobacter sp. | reverse complement strand
ACGTCGTCGAAGTACACGTCGGCGGCGCTCTCGTTGCCCACGTACACGCTCACGTAGCCGTTCTGCTGCACCACCAGCGGCCCGGTGCTCAGCGCCTCGTAGTGGCCCAGCGCGGCGGCCGTGAGCTGCACCGTGCGCTGGTCCACCAGCACCGAGTCCTCGTTGAAGGAGAGCACCCGCAGGTAGCCCTGGGGCACGCCGCCCGGCAGCTGGCGCACGGCCAGCAGCGTGGCCGCGCTCAGCCCCACCTGCAACAGCGGCAGCGGAAAGCGCCGGCAGTTTCTTGCAAATCAAGGAACGAAACGCCTTCTATGCCCCTAACTGGCCCGCCGGGTGCGCAGCGGGTCCCACTGCTGCTGCTGCAACAAGTCGCCCCAGAACCGGAGCGTCTTCCACCAGTCGGTGCTGCGGTTCGACAAGACCGCCTGCCGTTTGGTGCTCAGGTGGTGCTTGAGCTGCTGAAGTTCGGTCGCCGTCACGCTTTGCAACTCCACGTCATCAAGCCCTTCCAGGATGAGGGCGGATTCCTCGCCATCGGCCGTGAGCAGGGCGTAGAGCGCATACTGGGCTTGGTAGAGGTATCCAAGAGCTTGGGGCCCGGCAGCGGCCGAAAAGGAAGGACTCATAAAGTTAAAAGTTTACCTGCGCCAGCTCATGCTCAAACGAATGCATAAGCATAGAAACATTTGATAACATTCAACCAATTGAAATTACAGCAGTACCAATTCTGCGCTCAATGTTCCATTGCATGTTGACTTTGCAGCTAATTGATGAATCTATTCAGTCCACTCAATAATCCATCCCATATCGTCAATGAAAAGTGGAATGTCTTCCTTCTCTTCAAGCCACCAGTCGAAAACTTCTGGCTCGTTTGATTTTCTATCGCTGACTACGATAAAATATCCTCCGGTTTCTCCCTCTCTATCATCAACTATCTCAATAGACCAGCCTAAATTCTCTCCTTGAATTATACGACCTTCCTTTCCGAAAAAATAAACTGCGTCTTTCACGGTTTAATGGGAATATGATTGTTCCTAAGAACTGCTTTAGTAGCAGGATTAACAACTTCTAAATGCACGTGCGGGACTTTTGCACCTCCGCTTCCTGGAATTTGTGCTCCACGGAGACCATTATTATCCATACGAAACTGGTTCACAGTACCATTTGAGTTTGGAGTAGTGCTTCGGTATACCCCCGAGCCGTTCTTCCCGATTTCAGTAGCATTCTTACCCGCAAACTGTTCACCTGCTTCAAGTGCTTGCGATTCTGTCAATGTGTGCTTGCTAGTATATCCTGATTTAGGAGCTGTTTGGGTTTCCTGAATTACTGATTTTACAGGGCATGGACCTGAATTGTGGACCAATATAGCGTTCTGGCCAACGAAATAGGTGTGCAACTCATCGACAGTGAAATTGTATACTGTCACATGCTCGGGCTGGAGGTCGATGCGGCGCAGCACGTGGCGCTGGCCGCGCTGGCTCACCAGCGAGTCGCCCACGCGCAGGCGCTTGACGCGCACCCACTGCCCGCGCACGTAGAACGGGTGGTCGGAAGTGGTGCGCAGGGCCTCGCCCGTGGCCGTGTGCAGCACGTACACCGTGTCGCGCTCGTAGCGGAACAGGTGCGTGACCGGCCGTAGCGCCGTCTGGCGGGTGCGCTCGTTGTAGGCCCACACCGAGTCGCCGACCTGGATTTGCTCGATGGGCTTGCGGCCCAGGCGGGTGCTCACGCCGGTGCCAGCCGTGAAGCAGCCGCACGGGGTTCTAACTGCGCCTCTCGCGGCTCCAGCTTCGGCCTGCGCTGCCCCGCCCCTGAGGCGATTGGCGACGGCTCCCACCGCCTTGCCCGCGGCGTAGCCAGCTACGCCCGTCGCGGCCCCAATGGCCGCATCTTTGGATACGGAGCCCACCGTCACGGCTTGCCATCGTGTAGGTTTCGTGCTACCCCCCCCAGCTACGTTGCTAATCGCTCCCGCCGCGCCCGAGCGTAACAAACTCGTGCCCCCGGTTAGCCCAGCGACTCCGCCCGTTACCCCGCCCTGCAGGGCCGCACCGCCCACGGCATGCCAGTCGCTCACATGGCCGCCGTTCCGGTACATCTGGGTACCGGCCTCGATACCGCCGCCAATAATAGCCCCAATGGCGGCTCCTGCCGCAGCTGCCACCAGCAACGGTGGGAACTGCCCATCCGGGTCACTGTAGCGTACGGCGTTATTGTAGCTGAACGCATAGGGGGTCCAGTTTTCCTGTCCGTCCTCAATCATGGGGTCCAGCCCATGCCAGCGCCCCAGCTGGTAATCAAAGAAGCGCCAATCCTGGTGGTTCCAGTTCAGGCCGAGGTCGAGTTGGTTTTCCTTGCCGTTGAACTGGTAGAAGTTTTTCAGGCGCAGGCCGGGGGCAGCCCCGCTCACCCCAGCCAGGTCCAGGCCGAAGGGGTCGTACTGGTTTTCCTGCACTTGCAGGCCGGGACGGTGCTCGATGGTCACGTCGTCGAAGTACACGTCGGCGGCGCTCTCGTTGCCCACGTACACGCTCACGTAGCCGTT
>JANNDE010000652.1:0-1688 GCA_031387395.1 Hymenobacter sp. | reverse complement strand
TGTAGCCTTCCCCATAAAGTGAGCCAGTCAAAAATAGAGAGAAGCAGTAACTTTTCACTTCTTCTATTTTTGACTGTTTATGAAAAAAAGCCGCTTCAGCGAAGCCCAGATTCTGGGCATTTTGCGCCAACAGGACCAGGGGCAGACCGTGGCCCAGATTTGCCGGGAGCACGGCATCAGTGAGCCCACCTTCTACGCGTGGAAAAGCAAGTTTGGGGGCATGAGCGTGAGTGAGCTGCAGCGCCTCAAGCACCTGGAAGAGGAAAACCGCCGCCTCAAACAGCTCTACGCCGAGCTGAGTCTGGAACACCACGTTATCAAGGAGGTATTGCGAAAAAAGTAGTCACCCCCACGGCCAAGCGCGCAGTGGCCCATTACGCCTGTGGGCGGGGGCTGAGCCAGCGCCAGGCGTGTGCGCTCGTGGGCCTGGCCCGCAACAGCTACGCCCCGCCACCGGGCGGGGGCCGTGGGGGACTCCAGCCCGCCGATGCCGAACTCGTTGCCCGGCTGCGGGCGCTGGCCAAGCGGCACAGCGGCTGGGGCTTTTGGAAATACTATCACCGCCTGCGCAAGCTGCGGGTGGTGGTCAATCACAAGCGCCTGTGGCGTATCTATCAACTGCTGCACCTGCAACTGGGTAAGCGGCGGAAAAAGAAACGCCTGCCTGAGCGCATAAAACGGCCCCTGGAAGTGCCCACGCAGCCCAACGTGTGCTGGTCACTGGACTTTATGAGCGATGCGCTGACCGACGGCCGCCGCTTCCGGACCCTGAACGTGGTCGAAGACTGGAACCGGGAAGTGCTCGGTATCGAGGTGGATTTTTCGCTGCCCGCCACGCGGGTCGTCGCCTTGCTCACCACGCTGGTCAGCCGCCACGGCATCCCGGCCCGCATCCGGGTCGACAACGGCCCCGAGCTGATCAGTCAGCTGCTCCAGACCTGGTGCCAGGGCCAGGGGATTGACTTGCACTGGATTCAGCCCGCGAGTCCGACACAAAACGCCTACATTGAACGCTTTAACGGCTCGTTTCGCCGCGAGCTGCTCAACGCCTACCTCTTCAACAACCTGCGCCAGGTGCGCGAACAGTGCCAGCAGTGGCAGTACGATTACAACCACCTGCGGCCTCACCAAGCCCTCAACTTCTTAACCCCCATCGAGTTTCGACAAGCTGCCTGACCTCTAGTTTTGATTGGCGCACTTTATGGGGAAGCTTACACCAGCACTGTATTCACGGCCGAGACGCCAATACCGACGACCGTGTTATACAGCATGCCGGCGACTGTGATGCCCCCGGCGGGTGGTTCTCCGCCGCCATCTGGTGCTCGCCCATCCGCATCCGCATAGCGCACCGCGTTATCGAACCCAAACGAATATGGCGTCCAGCTTTCCTGCGCGTTTTCGATTTCCGGGTCCACTACATGCCACCGTCCAATCTGGTAGTCGAAGAAGCGCCAATCCTGGTGGTTCCAGTTCAGGCCGAGGTCGAGTTGGTTTTCCTTGCCGTTGAACTGGTAGAAGTTCTTCCCGCGCAGGCTGGGGGCGGCCGAGCTCACCCCAGCCAGGTCCAGGCCGAAGGGGTCGTACTGGTTTTCCTGCACTTGCAGGCCGGGACGGTGCTCGATGGTCACGTCGTCGAAGTACACGTCGGCGGCGCTCTCGTTGCCCACGTACACGCTCACGTAGCCGTT
>JANNDE010000579.1:0-5323 GCA_031387395.1 Hymenobacter sp. | reverse complement strand
GGCATTCTGGACCAGATTTGCCGCGAAATCGTGCGCCTGAACGCCGTACTGCTGCCCGCCGAAGAGCTGCTGAAGCTCGGTGCCCACCACCCGCTTATCGAGGCGCTGTTCAAAACCTGGAACAACTGTGACGATATTATCCGTGCCTGCTATACCGTCATCGACCTGCTGCGCCAGGTGTATTCGGCCGAAATAGCCGATACCGACCGCGAAACCGGGCTCGGCGCCGAGTACCTGTACCTGTTCTATACGCTCGTCAAGCAGCTCGATTCGGCCTTCGACTGCCGCGAGCAGCGGCTGTCGGTGCGCTCGTTCCGCCGTTTCCTGTACGAGCAGATGGGCCGCACCCGCCTGCCCTTCTCCGGCGAGCCGCTGGCCGATGTGCAGGTGATGGGCCTGCTCGAAACCCGCGCGTTGGATTTCGACCACCTCATCATCCTCAGCTGCAACGAGGGCGTGCTGCCCGCGCCTAAAAAGCAGCAGTCGCTGTTTCCCTACGACGTTCTCACCGCCGCCAACCTGCCCACCTACGCCGACGCGGAGGCCATCACGGCCTACAACTTTTGGCGGCTGCTGCAGCGCGCCCAGCGCGTGGATTTGGTGCACGTGCTGCCCGGGGCTGAAGGCATGAAAAGCGGTGAGCGCAGCCGCTTCCTGCTGCAGCTCCAGAACGATTTGCTGCCCCAGAACCCGCAGCTGGTGCTGGAAGACTTGACGGTTTCGGTGCCCTCAACCGAGTTAAAAGTGAAAAGTGAAGAGTTAAGGGTTGAAGCTGGAGAATCTGCCGAATCAACTCTTCACTCTTCACTTTTCACTTTTAACTCAGTTGAGGGTGACCTCATTCTGGAGAAAGACCCCGAGATGCTGGCCGCCCTGCGCGGCGTGCTCGAACGCAACATCTCGCCCTCGCGCCTCAACGATTTCCTGGCCTGCTCGCTGCGCTTCTACTTCTCGAAGGTGGCCCGGTTCCACGAAAACGAGGCCGTGGAGGAAACGCTGGAGGCCAGCAGCTTCGGCACGATGGTGCACGAGGCGCTGGAGCATCTGATGCGGCCCTTCGAGCAGGATGCCCGCCCGATTACGGCCGCCGATATCCCCGAGCTCATCCGCCAAGCCCCGGTTGAGGTGCAAAAAGCCCTGCGCCAGGAAGAAACCGAAAAGCACGCCCGCGCCGACGAAGGCCTGAACCACGTGTACGGCCAGGTGGCCACCCGCCTGGTGGTGCGCCTGCTCGAAAGCCTGACCGAGCAGCCCGACCTGCTCCCCATTCGCTTGTTTGGGTTAGAAAAAGAGCTGGCCGCTACCGTGTTTGTCGACGTGCCGGGCCAGCCCGAGCAGCTGGCCGTGCGCCTGTTCGGCTTCGCCGACCGCGTGGACGAGCTGCCCGACGGCCGCCTGCGCGTGGTCGACTACAAATCGGGCCTCGTGAAGCGCGCCGACCTGCAGCTGCGCGGCTACCGCGACAAGCTCAGCCCCGCCGAAGCCGTCGACCGCCTCCTGCACGAGCCCAGCAGCAGCGCCGACAAAGTGCGCCAGCTCTGGCTCTACCGTCTCATGCTGGCCCACACTGCCGGGCGCGAAACGGCCGACACGTCCATCCTCTCCCTGCGCAACATCGACGAGGGCCTGCTCTCTGCCGACCTCAGCTTCCTCACCGAAGGCGGCGCAGACTTCGTGCAGGTTTCCGAGGACTTGGTGCGTAAAATCGTGCTACGCATTCTCGACCCCGCCGAGCCCATCCGCAAAACCGACGACTTCACCAAGTGCGAGTATTGCCCGTATCGGGGCATTTGCGCACGCTAACGTCTGTCATCCTGCGCGTTCTGCACTCAAAGCAGAGACGAAGGATGACAGCTTCAATCAACCAACTCCACACCCATGCAAAACCACCCCAGCAAAGACGAATTCATGCAAGCTGCCATCGACGAAGCCCGGCTGGGCCGCTCGCAGGGCGGCATTCCCATCGGCTCGGTGCTCGTGCGCGACGGCAAAATCATTGGCCAGGGCCACAACAAGCGCGTGCAGGAAGACTCCGCCATCAAGCATGGCGAAATGGATTGTTTGACGAATGCCGGCCGCCAGCGCAGCTACCGCGACACCGTCATCTACACCACGCTCATGCCCTGCTACATGTGCGCCGGCACCATCGTGCAGTTCAAAATACCCAAAGTAATGGTGGGCGAAAGCCGCACCTTCGGCGAGTCGCGCGCCTTCCTCGAAAGCCACGGGGTAGAGGTAGTGGACCTCGATTTGCAGGAATGCGTGGACATGATGGACGAGTTTATCGAAGCCGAACCCACACTCTGGAACGAGGATATTATGAAATTGTAAGGTATTGCGCCATTGATTGCTGTAAATTATTACATTGGTAACAAGCCAGGTGAGTGAACACTTACTCATAAGTGAGGCTCCACTCATCGGCTCCGGCTACTTGCTACCCTACCTTTGCCCGCGTTACCGGAAGCCAGTTCACTGATGGTTTCTAATTCCCAACAATTCCTACTCTTTTTTCCGGGTGCCTCCCACCCCATCCGGAGAATATTAGTTGAGCGCCGTTCGGTCTTCTTGCTCGCGAGAAGCTACGTTACCCGGTTCTCGACGTGTTACAGCCGGCTGAGTCGACCCTGTGTCGCTTCGGCCGGCTGTCTCATTTTCAAGGGGGTGCCGGGGGTGGTTTTTCGACGCTTGCCATCTTCAGCGGCGGCGGGATGGAGCTGTTTTAGCGCGTTCGGGCCGTTATTTGCCGGTTCATTTACCCGGGCCCGGCCATGACCAGTCATTCCAAAATTGAGCAGGCAGCCCTGCAGCTTTTCGGCGAGAAAGGCTACGACAACACTTCCACGGCCCTGATTGCGCGGCAGGCGGGGGTGTCGGAAGCGTTGCTGTTCAAATACTTTCTGAGCAAGGAAAAGCTTTTCGAATACCTTATCAAACAGGGCTTCCGGCGCATCGTGGAAGCCAACCGCGGCATCGTGGCCGAGAAAGACCCGCGCGTGCTCATCGAAAACGTCATCGACCTGCCCTACAAGCTGGTGCACGACGAGCCCGATTTCTGGAAGGTGCAGGACAAGGAATTTAACCGGCCCCTGGTGCAGAAATATTTTCAGCGCTTCATGAGCCCCATCGACAACCTGCTCAGGCAAGCGTTTGTCGAAGTCGGGGACCCCGCCCCCGAGCTGACCACGCTGCAGCTTTTGCTGCTCATTCAGAGCCTGTGGCGCAACCTGCTCTACCCGCACGATGCCAACCTGCCCCACCTGGCCCGCCACCTGAAACAGCGCTACGGCCTGGGCCGGCCCGCGGCGGGCTAGGTTGCCTGCGAGCGCCACCGGGCCGGCACGCATCCGCCGGCCCGAAATTTGCGCTGCTACTGATGCCCCATTTTCCGCCGCTGCTTATGCCCGTTCACGCCGTTCACCGCCTGTTGCGCCCGCTGCTCGTGTGGCGCGCGCGCCACATCAGCGAACGGATGTACATGCTCATGCTGAGTGTGCTGGTGGGAGCAGCCGCCGGCCTGGCGGCAGTGGCCCTGAAAACGTCGGTGCGCTGGGGGCAGGAAATGCTGCGCAACGGCATCACGGAGCCCAACCGGGTGTTTGCGCTTTCCATCTATCCGGTGGTCGGCATTGGGCTCACGGCACTGTTCACCAAGCTGTTTCTGGGTGGGCAGCTGGGGCGAGGCATTGCCCCCATTATTTACAACACGGCCCGCGAGGGCAGCGTGGTGCCGCGCTCCAAACTCTACTCGCAGCTGATTACGGCCTTTATCACGGTGACGTTCGGCGGCTCGGCCGGCACCGAAGCCCCAATTTCGGTGACGGGCGCGGCAATGGGCTCCAATGCTGGCCGCGTGCTGCACCTCGACCGGCGGCGGCGGCGGCTGCTCACGGGCTGCGGGGCGGCGGCGGGCGTGGCGGCCATCTTCAACTCGCCCATCGCGGGGGTGCTGTTTGCCGTCGAAACCATTCTGTTGGAGCTGCCGGCACAGTATTTTATTCCGCTGCTGATTTCCTCGGCCACGGCTACGGTGGTCTCGAAAGCCCTGTACGCGGGCCAACCATTCGTGCTCATCACCACGAGCTGGCCGGTCGATGCGGTACCATTTTACGTGTTGCTGGGCCTGTTCACGGCCTTTTTCTCGGTGTACATGATTCGAACCTATCATTGGTTCGACCATTTTTTCGAGCGCTGGCCCGGCCTGAACTGGCGCAAGGTGCTAGTGGCCGGCACCATGCTGGGCGGGCTTATTTTTCTGTTTCCGACGCTGTACGGCGAGGGCTACAACACGGTGGAGCTGCTGCTGCGCGGCCACGCCGAGCACATCACCGACGGCAGTATCTTCTCTGTTTATCAGGATAACAATCCTTGGCTGCTGCTGGTGCTGGTGCTCTTCAGCATGATGCTGAAAGTGGTGGCCACGAGCATCACGGTGGGCGGCGGCGGCAACGGGGGCATGTTCGGCTCGTCGCTGTTTGCGGGGGCACTGGCGGGGTTTTTCTTCGCCCGGCTCATCAACCTGAGCGGGGTTATTCATATCCCGGAGGTGCATTTTGTGGTGCTGGGCATGGCGGGCACGCTGGCGGGCGTCATCCATGCGCCGCTCACGGCTATTTTCCTCATTGCCGAAATTACAGGGGGCTATGCCCTGTTTGTGCCCCTGATGGTCGTCAGCTCTTCTTCCTATCTGATTACCAAGTACTTCGAGCCTTATTCGGTGTATACCCGCAAGCTCACGGCGCGGGGCGTGGACGTGTACGCCAACCGCGACCGGGGCCTGCTGGCCCAGCTCGACCCGCGCAAACTGCTCCAAACCGATTTTATTCCGGTGCGGCCCACTACGACGCTCGGCGAGCTGGTCGCTATTTTCCGGCACGCCTCGCGCAACCTGTTTCCGGTGGTGGCAGCGGGGGGGCGGCTGCTGGGCGTGGTGTCGCTCGATTCGGTGCGCGATGCCCTCTTCGACGATGCCCACTACGCCACCACCACCGTGGGCGAGCTGATGAAGCCCGCCCCCGCCGTGGTGGGCCCCACCGACGACCTGGAGCACACCCTGGCTCTGCTCGACCGCTACGGGGCCTGGGCCCTGCCCGTGTGCGAGGAAGACGGCCGCTATCTGGGCTTCATTCTGAAATCGGCCATCCTGGTGCGCTACCGCCGCCAGCTCATTCAGGAAAGCGAAGTGTGACGCCTTCGGCTTAATGAGGAATGAGGAATGAGGAATGAGGAATGAGGAATGAGGAATGAGGAATGAGGAATGAGGAATGAGGAATGAGGAATGAGGAATGAGGAATGAGGAATGAGGAATGAGGAATGAGGAATGAGG
>JANNDE010000483.1:0-8518 GCA_031387395.1 Hymenobacter sp. | reverse complement strand
CCTGCTGGCCACCCTGCGCGAGCGCGCCGACTACTACGAAGCCCGGAAAGACGCGCTCAGCGAGCTGCAGAAAACGCTGGTGGCCAGCCAAAGCCAGTTCCGGGCCCGCGCCGCCACCCACGCCGAAGCTGCCACCCACCTGGCCGCCGCCGCCGCCACACTGGCCGCCGGGCAGCTGGCCATTGAGGCGCAGGAGGCCGCCCGCCAGGCTTGCTACGCCGGCCCCGACCCCGCCGCCGAAACCGAGCAGCTGCGCCTTAAGACCCAGCGCCTGGCCGAAGCCGCCCGCTTCAGCCAGGCGCGGCTGGCCGAGCAGCAGAAAACCCTGGCCATTCAGCAAAACCGCCAGCAGGACCTGCTGCTGCTGCTTACTACCCACCGTACCGCCCTCACCGACCGCGAAACCGAGCTCGCCGCCGCCCTCGCCGCCGCCGGCCTGGCCAGCGCCGCCGAGGCCCGCGCCCTGCTGCTACCCCCCGCCGAAGCCGAGCACCTGGGCCAGCGCCGTCAGCAGCACCTCACCAACCAGGCCGCCACCGCCCGCCGCCTCGCCGACCTCACGGCCGAGCTGCAGCACCACGCCGAGGCAGGCCTCACCCCCCACACCGCCGCCGAGCTCACGGCCCAGCTCCACACGCTTTCGGCCGCCGATGATATTCTGCAGCAGCAGCTTGGGGCCGTAGGGAACCAGCTGAAACAAGACGACGATGCCCGCGCCCAGCTGGCTGCCGGCCTGGCCGAACTCACGCTGCGCCAGCAGGAAGAACAGCGCTGGCAGGACCTGAGCGAGCAGATTGGCTCGGCCCGGGGCGACAAGTTCAGCCAGTTTGCCCAGGGCCTCACCCTGAGCCACCTGGCCCGGCTGGCCAACCTGCGCCTGCGCCAGCTCACGGGCCGCTACACCATCCTGAAAACGCCCAACCGCAACCTGGAGCTACAAATCATCGACCACGACCAGGCCGACACCGTGCGCCCCATGGCCTCGCTTTCGGGCGGCGAAAGCTTTCTGGTGAGCCTGGCCCTGGCCCTGGGCCTGAGCGAGCTGGCCGGCCACAAGGCCCGCATCGAGTCGCTGTTCATCGACGAAGGCTTCGGCACGCTCGACCCCGATGCCCTCAACACCGCCCTCGACGCCCTGGAGCGCCTGCAGCACTCGGGCAAGATGATTGGCATCATCTCCCACGTTTCCGACCTCAAGGAACGCATCGGCACCCAGATTCGGGTGCGGCCCGGCGCGGGCGGCAACAGCACCGTGCACCTGGTAGACGGCCGTGGCGACGAAACCGACTGCGCGGTGCAGTATTAGTTGTCAGTTGTTTGTAGTTGGAACTGACAACGAACAACTGACAACTAAACGGCGGCTTTCACCTCGGCCCAGGTCCAGTATTTTTTGGGCTGAATGCCCGCGTAGCCGGCCCGAAAAAACGCCATGACCTCTTGCTCGAATACTTCCGGCGCGATGGACGAGGCGTAAATCGGCCGGCCGTCGGGGTCGGCGTAGCGCTGGGGTTTGCTCAGTTTTTTTCCGCCCAGGCGCAGCAGCGGGCCGGTGTCGGTGATACCATCGGCGGCCCAGGCGCGGCCGCTGGTTTCCAGCGCGTTCAGCCGGGCCACCAGCGGGGCTAGGGGCAGGCGCGGCAGCGTAGGGCGGCTTTCGAGGTCAATCCAGGTAGTGTATTTGTACTCGAGCTCATAGCGCTGGCCTTCGTACAGACTCAGCACGATGTCGGAGCCCGCCGTGGGGCCAAACAGGGCGTAGTACGGCTCCGGCGCGGGTGTTGCGACCACGGCCAAACCGATTTCCGGATAGTGCCGCCGCTGGGCGGGCGGTACCTGCAGGCGGGCCACGGCGGCCAGCACCCGCTCATACTCGGGCTGCCAGGCGGCGCGGCCGGCTTCGGGGTTTTCAAGTATAGCCCCGAAGCGGGGCAGAAACCACGCAAACTTTTCGGCCGAGGCTTCGTCTTCGCGGCGGCGGCGGGCAGGTGCCCCAAAGGGCTCGTAGAACCGGGCCTTTTCTTCGGCATTCAGCCAGGCCACCAGCTGCAGCACCTGGCTGGCCAGCGGATGGGCGAAGTCGATTTCCCGGAAATCGCCCAGCGTAGCCACCAGGCGCAGCAAGGCCTCGTGGCGCAGCGCCGGGCCAGGGTGCAGCAGGCACCAGACGCCCACAAAGCCGTCCACGTCGAAATGATTGGCCGTAACGGCCGCCGCCAGCCCTGGGGTATCGGGCTGGTGCAGGGCGCGCAGGGCCGAGCCGGCGCTGGTGTCGTCGCGCAGTGGGGCGGGCGTGGCGGCCCCGCGCCAGTGGGCCAGGGTGAGGGCCGCCCCCAGCCCTACGCTGTCGACCACGATGGTGGGCTGCTGCCGAAGCTGCGCAAAGGGTACGAAATAGCGGTTCATGGCCGCAAAGCTGGGACAGAATTACCACCTGCCCCCTTTTTTTTCGCGGGCCGGCTCGCATACGCCACCCAAGCCTACTGATTATGAAGCCGAAACCTCGCGCCGGCTTCTACCTGCGCGTTTCGCCTAGGCTACAGGTGCTATGGCCGTCGATTAGCTGACGTTCACCGAGGAGCCGACTTAATTTGTACTATATGGAAGAATATTTGACTAATAATTTAAGAAAGCAAGTTTGCAATCCCAGCTCAATCATCTTATCTTGGCGCTGCGAGTGCCAATAGTAGAATATTGTAAATATATTGTATAGTAGATTCTTTTCATTCACTTTCACCCATTACTATTACTATGATGCTTTCAATACCTTTCTCCCTGCATCGCCAATCCTTTTTTGTCGGGGCCTTGGCCCTGCTGCTGGCCACGGCCCCAGCGGCCCGGGCCCAAACCTGGATGGTGAGCACCACCGCCCAGATTAAGCTGGGTGTGCTGGATAAATATGGCCAGCTGGGGACCTACACTGCTACGTTTGTGGTGCACAGTGAGCGCTCAGGCAAAGACTTCCTGCTGGTGAAGGAGTTGACCAAAGGCCAGACCGGCGTGGACGTGCTGTTCCCGACCGACCCCTCCGACCCCGACTATTTTAAGACCGAAAACGGCGAGGCGGCCCAGGCCACGCCGGGCCGCTACACCTGGGAGTGCCGCGTGAAGGGCGTGCGCGCCGTGGGCGGCCGTTTCGTGTTCCCCGAAGTGGGCAACGACGTGACCATAATCCGAAAAGAACAATAGCGAATCCCGGCGGGGTGCATCTGGCTACCGCCGGCTTCCCGTATACAACAGGCCCGGCCCTTGGTCGGGCCTGTTGTGTTGCGGCCCAACCCGCAGCCATCTCTTTCCACCTTAAATTTCTATTCCGTGCCCCGTAAATCCTTTGCTGAACTCATCAACAGCCCCGGCATGCCCGTGCTGGTCGATTTCTTTGCCACCTGGTGTGGCCCCTGCAAAACCATGGCCCCCATTCTGGAGCAAGTGGCCGCCCAGCACGGCAGCAAGCTGCGCGTCATCAAAATTGACGTGGATAAGAACCAGGCAGTGGCCCAGCAATACCGCGTGCAGAGTATCCCAACGCTGATTCTCTTCCATAAGGGGCAGCCGGTGTGGCGGCAGGCCGGCGTGGTGCCGGCCCCGCAGATTGCGCAGGCCCTGCGGCCGTTCGTGGAACACTAGCGCCGGGCGCAAACCATCCGGCCAGGGCCGGCGTTGCCCGGAGGCTACCTTTGTGCTTCGCCCTGTTTGTTGCTATATGGTATTTGGTTTGACGACGCGCTGTTTCTGGATTGTTGCTTTTTTGATTCTGCTGAACGTGGTGCCCGGCCGGGCGCAGGACGCCGCGCGCGTGACGCTGAGCGGCATTGTGCACGGGGCCCACGGCGAAATTCTGCCCGGGGCCAGCGTGGCCGTGCCAGCCCTGGCCACGGGCACGGCCGCCGACTCGGTGGGCCGCTACCACCTGAACTTACCGGCCGGCCGGGTGCAGCTGGTGGTTGCTTCCATCGGCTACCGCACCATCACGCGCGACCTCAACCTCACCAAAAGCCAGCGCCTGAGCTTCGACCTGGAGGAAAGCAACCAGGAGCTGGGCGAGGTGCTGGTGACGGGCAGCATATCGTTGGAGCAGAAGCTGAAAACCACCCAGATGGGCGTCGAGCACCTGAGCATCCGGGAGGCCAAGCTGCTGCCGGCGCTGTTTGGTGAGGTCGATATTCTGAAAACCCTGCAGCTGAAGCCCGGCGTGCAGAGTGGCGGCGAGGGCACCAGTGGCCTGTTCGTTCGCGGCGGCTCTTCGGACCAGAACCTGGTGCTGCTCGACAACACGGTGGTGTACAACCCCAATCACTTGTTCGGGCTGTTTTCGGTGTTCAACTCCGATGCCGTGCAGAGCGTGGATTTGTATAAGTCGGGCTTTCCGGCGCAGTTTGGCGGGCGGCTGTCATCGGTGGTGGAGGTGAAGCTGCGCGAGGGCGACCGGCAGAAGTACGTGACCACGGGCGGCGTGGGGCTGATTTCGTCGCGCGGCACGTTCGAGGGGCCAATCAACAAGGGCAAAGGCTCATTCATCGTGAGTGGGCGGCGCACGTATTTCGACATTTTCACCCGCGCCATCAACAAGCGCAACGAGGGCAAGGAGGATTACAGCCCCATTCCCGACTATTACTTCTACGACTTCAACGCCAAGGCCAACTACACCCTCGGCGAGAAAGACCAGCTGTTTCTGACCGGCTACCTGGGTCGCGACGTATTTGGCTTCAACAGCAACAATGGGTTCAATTTCAGCTTTCAGTGGGGCAACACCCTGGGCGCGCTGCGCTGGAACCACGTGTTTTCGCCCCGGCTGTTCGTAAATACCACGGCGTCGATTTCCGACTACAAATACACCCTCACCAACAAGCTCGACCAGTTCAGCTTCACGCTGGGCTCGCGCATCACCGACTACACCGGGCGCACCGATTTCGAGTACACCCCCGACGACCGGCACCAGGTGAAGTTCGGGGCCATGCTCACCCAGCACACCTTCGGCGTGGGCCGGCTCAATGCCAACTCCAGCGACGGCCGCGTCAACTTCGGCTCCGACACCAACTATTATGGCCTCGACGGCGCCCTCTACGCCTCCGACAACTACAAAGCCACCGACAAGCTGCAGCTCGAAGGCGGCCTGCGCCTGACCGGCTTCCGGAGCGGCGGCAACTCCTACGGCGGCCTGGAGCCCCGCGCCGCCGCCCGCTACTCGCTGAACGACCGCACCTCGTTCAAGCTAAACTACGCGCTGATGTACCAGTATGTGCACCTCGTCACAAACTCGGGCGCGACGCTGCCCACCGATATCTGGTACCCTTCGCGGCTGCGCGTGCAGCCGCAGCGCTCGCAGCAGGTGAGCGGCGGGGGCAGCTTTCTGCTGGGCGACGGCAAGTACCTGCTCACGAATGAGCTGTACTACAAGTGGGGCCGGAATCAGGTCGATTTCCGCGATGGCGCGCAGCTATTTGCCAACCCCGATTTGGATGCGGAATTCATTTTCGGCAAGAGCTGGTCCTACGGCAACGAAATTTACCTGGAGAATAAAACCGGCCGCACCACCGGCTGGATTGGCTACACCCTGGCCTGGAGCTGGCGCAACTTCCAGCCCCAAAACGGCACCAACGGCGTGAACGGGGGCCAGGACTTCCACCCCAACTACGACCGCCGTCACAACCTGACCGTGGTAGTCATCCACCAGCTCAACGCGCGGCTGAGCCTCACGGCCAGCTTCATCTACACCTCGGGCAACCTGACCACGCTGCCGCTGGGCCGCTTCGGCGTGCAGGACATTCCGGGCTCGAGCGTGGGTATCGACCCGCGCCCGGTGCCCATCTACCCCGACCGCAATTCCTACCGCCTCATCCCCTACCACCGGCTCGATTTGGGCGCGGTGTACAAAATCGGCACCCGCCGCAACCAGGATTTGACGCTGAGCATCTACAACGCCTACAACCGCCGCAACGCCTACTTCGTGTTCTTCGACACCGTGCGCGACAAGCCGACGGACCGCATTACCGGATTCGCGGCCAAGCAGGTATCACTGTTCCCGGTCATCCCGTCGCTGACCTATAATTTCCGCTTCTGACCACTGATTTTTCGGATTTAATCGGATTTCACGGATTTTGTGGACGGAGCGGGGCAGGTATTTGAAAGGGCTTTTTTAATTGAGTTAGTTATGAGAAGGACGCTGAATTTGATTGGATTGTTTGGGAGCGTTGGGCTGGCGCTGGCTGGCTGCGGCAAGCTGCAGAACGACATCAACGTGCCGCTGCCCTCCTACCCGGCCGAGCTGGTGCTGGAGTGCTACCTGGAGCCCGGCAAGGTGCCCAGCCTGGCCGTGACCACCTCCGTGCCCTACCTGGGCGCGGTGCTGCCCCAGGTGCCCACCGATGTGACCGTGACGCTGACCATGCCCAGCGGCGCGCCCGTACCACTGGCCTTCAATCCCAACTATAAGGCGCTGGTCGACACGACTTCGGGCGAAAAATTTCACTCGCATATTGGCCGCGACCCGCTGGTGGCCAGGGCCGGCGACGTGTTCAGGATTGATGTGCGCGATACCCAGGGCCGCCACATCACGGGCACGACCACGATGCTGGCCCCGATTGCGATTGATTCGGTGGAGTACAAGTTCAACGACAAAACCGGTACTAACCGCAAGGCCTATTTCCTCACCAGCTTCCGCGACCCCGCCGCGCCCGACGACTGCTACCGCCTACAGCTGCACAAGGGCGACCCCGCCAAAAAAGCCCTGCTGAAATCGCCGGAAGTGGATATGTCGGTGCAGGACCGGCTGCTGAACGGCCAGCCGTTCGTGCTGGGCACCAGCTACCGCTTCAACCCCGGCGATACCGTGACGGCCACGCTCTACCACACCGACCTGGCCTACTACCGCTTCCGGCAGTCGGTGCGCGATGCGCGCGGAGCCAACGGCAACCCGTTTGCCCAGCCTTCGGGCATTTATAGCAACGTGCAGGGCGGCGTGGGCATCTTCACGGTGCTCAGCGGCACTACGGCCACCAAAGTGCTGTCGAAATAGCTGGTTTCAACAACTGCCGGCCTGCCCGGGCAACCCTTGCGGCCAGCAGAGCCTCTTGCGATTATCACCCACCTTATTTTCTCTTCCTTATGAATTTCTTTCGCTACGCCCTCCTCGCGTTGGCGCTGACTACCATTAGCCTCGGCAGCTGCAAAAAAGATTCGGGCACTACGCCCCAGCCCACTACCCTCACGGCCACGCAGCAGCTCAGCACCAGCAGCTGGCGCCTCGACCAGGTGAAGGAAGCCGGCCAGGTTACCGGCACTGGCGCAGCTATCAAAGACCAATACTCGCTCACCTTCCGCCCCGACGGCAGCTATACCCAGAAAACCCTGGCCACCGGCACCACCTACCCCGGCACCTGGATGCTGATGACCAATAACACCATACTGCACCTCATCGACAACAAAGGCAGCAGCACCGAATACATCGTAATGACGCTTTCCGCCGCCGAGCTGCGTTATAGCTTCACCAATAAGAACGGGGCAACGGAAGAGCGCATGTTTACGGCCCAGCCGTAGTACCTCATCACGCCAAACAAAAAAGGCCCGGGCAGTTCGTCCGGGCCTCTTTTGTTTGTGAAGCAGCGTGCAAATGCGCAAGCTGAAGCATGCGTTATAAGGCCTCCACCACCTTCTTAATGAGTGCGGTCAGACGAGGCTCGGCGGCCCCGGCGGCGGCGAAAATATCGGCCAGCACCACGGGCTTGAGGTGGCCGGGCGCGCACAGGTCGGTGATGACCGACACGGCCAGCACTGGCAGGCCCAGGTGGCACGCGGCGATTACTTCGGGCACCGTGCTCATGCCCACGGCATCGGCCCCGATGGTGCGCAGATAGCGGTATTCGGCGGGCGTTTCGAGCATGGGGCCGGGCACGCTGGCGTACACGCCGCGCCGGGTGGTGCCGGCCAGGCCCAGCGCGGCGGCGGCCGCGTCGGCGCGGGCCCACAGGCCGGCATCGTAGGGCGCGAACATGTCGGGGAAGCGCGGGCCCAGCTCGTCGAGGTTGGGGCCGATGAGCGGGTTGCCGGGCTGCAGGTTGATGTGGTCGTCAATCAGCATCAAATCGGCGAGGTTGAAATCGGGGTTGAGGCCACCAGCGGCGTTGCTCACCAGCAGCTGCCCGATGCCCAGCAGCTTGAGCACCCGCACGGGCATGGCTACTTGCTGCATAGTGTAGCCTTCGTAGTAATGAAAGCGGCCTTGCAGCACAGCCACTTTCTTGCCGCCCATGCGGCCCAGCAGCAGCCGCCCGGCGTGGCTTTCCACGGTGCTGAGCGGGAAGTGCGGAATGTCGGCGTAATTGATTTCGTATGCAACTTCGACTTCCCGGGCCAGCGCGCCGAGGCCGGTGCCGAGAATGATGCCGATGGCAGGCTGGAAATTAGCGGAGTGAGCCTGGATGTAAGAAGCGGCTTCCTGAAGTTTGGCGGGCATAGAGGCGACGAAAAGCGCACAGAGTTCACGGAGTTGCACAGAGTTTTTAAAACTCCTTTAACTCGGTGA
>JANNDE010000767.1:0-7788 GCA_031387395.1 Hymenobacter sp. | reverse complement strand
CGCGGGTCGTGGTCTTTGCAACCCTCGCACGAGGCCAGGGTTAGGCTGCCAAGCAGCAGTACTGCCGGCAGCAGCCGGCGGAAAAAAGTAGCGGTGGGCATGGGGCGAAGCGGTTAAGTGAAAGCCTGATTGGCTGCGACTTAAAGATACGCCCGGCTGCCGTTACTTTAGGCATGGCCTGCCAAATAATACAGTCGCCTATTTCGCCCCGATGGTGAACAGCGGCAGCGGCTTCAGCCCGGCATACTTGCCGCCCAGCGACTGCAGCTCGGGCCCGTGCAGCTGCAGGTAGTTGTTGTAGCGCTTGGCCGCGTCGTCGTACTGCACCCGGAAGCCTACCACGCCGGCGTCGAGCTGCTGGATGCCTTCGACGAAGTTGCGGGCGTTTTCGGTGGGGGCGGCCCCGTTGGGCGCGGCTACGGGTAGCAATGCCGTCAGCAGCGAATCCTGGGCGCTGTCGTACTGGTCAATCAGGGCCGAGCTGCTCATCGTGGCCTGGTCGTAGCGGCGGGTTTTGAGGCGGGCGTTTGCTTGCTCCAGGGCTTTGAGCTGGGCCTCGGCGCGGCCGGGCTGGCCGTGCAGCTCGCGCAGCAGCAGGCGCGTAATGGCCAGCTTCTGGTCGTCGCTCTCCACCATATCGCGCCATTTCAGGTTCACCGAATCCTGAAGCACGGCCAGCTGGGCTTTGGCCGCCGCCGCCGAAGCCGGATTCACGGCTATGGTTTTAGCCCCGTCGCGCTTGCACGAAGCGGCCATGCCGAGTAATAATACGAGGCCTAAACCGGCCGATTTCAACGAGGAAGAAAGGGGAGACGCAAACATAGAAGACAAAAGGATGAAAGGTGCCGGGTGGGCAAAGCTACACCGGCTTAAACTGCTCGAACAGCTGGCGGCAGTCGTGGCAATAATGTACGGCCCGGCACAACGTGGCTCCAAACGGCGTGCGCAGCTCGGTATTGTGCTGTTGGCAGTTGGGGCACTCGGCGTATTCCAGAAAATCGAGGTCGAACACCACGTTGCCCAGCACCGGCGGCGGCGACAGTTTATGCTGCCGCAGGGCCGCCCGCCCGGCCTCCGAAATCATGTCCGACGACCACGCCTCGCGCAGGCTAATGTCGACCCGAACGTCGGCCACGCCGTGCGCGCGCAGGGTGCGTTCCACGTCGCGCTTCATGTAGTCCATGGCCGGGCAGCCGGCAAACGTAGGCGTGAGGTGCACCGACACCGCGCCACTGGCCTCGTCAATATCCACGCCGCGCACCACGCCCAAATCCACCAGTGAAATGGTGGGAATTTCGGGGTCCTTCACGGCTTGCAGCCAGTCGAAAATCTGGTGCTTGGTTGCTGGTGCTTGGTGCATGGCTTATTGCTGAGAACTTATTTTTTGGTCATTGGTCACTAATGACTTTTGCGGTTTTCTTCCGGAGGATACGCTGCAATTTGTTGATAAAAAGTAAATTAGCCATGAATCAAGCGCCAAGCGCTACCAATCGGCCGTTGGGTCGAGGCGGAATACCTCTGCCATCTCGTCCAGGAGTGGCTGCAGGTGTTCGGTGTGCTGGCCGTGGCGGCCGCCCAGTACGGACGTAGCAATAGCTAAATCGGGCAGCGTCAGGGCCGTCTGGCCCAGCACTTTCGTGATGCTTTCCAGCCAGCGGCTTTGCAATTCAGCCTCTCCGATAAACAGGCCGGAGCTGATGATTTCCGTTTCCGCCTCGGTTTGCTCGAAGATGCCCAGCGCGTAGGGCAGCGTGAAGTCCAGGGCCGCCTGCATGCGCTCAATGGCTTCGTCGGTGGCGGTGCCAAGGCGCTTCATCCAGGTGTTGGCGTGCAGGGCGTGGTACTTCAGCTCGCCGCGCAGCTTGCGGGCCACCTGGGCCAGCGGCTCGTAGCTGCTGTCAGCCAGCGCCTGGAAGCGCAGCAATTCGGCATGGTCGAACAGGAAGTGGCGCGTGAGGCTGAAATCGTACTCGCCGATGGGCAGCTCCACCAGCTGGCACGAGTGAAACTGCGGCGCGTTACGGGTAAAAGCCACCGTGTCGGGCTCGGCTTCGCCCAGCGCGTGCAGCAGCCCATAAAGCTGCAGCGAATGCCCCAGCTTGTCCTGGGCCATGCTCGAAAACGCAATGTCCTCTTCCAGAATCGGCCCGAGGCCATTCCATTCCGAGTTGCGGTGGCCGAGGATAAGCTGGTCGTCGGCCAGGCGGTATAACAGGTCGAGTTTGGGGTCCATGAACTATGCTTGCGGGTTTTCGGCCTTGAATTTTTCGATGCGGTCTTGCACCTTGTAGGAAATAGCGTCGCGGTATTTTTTCTCCGGCGTAGTCGTCCAGATATCGCGGTCCTCGTCCTCCGAGTGCAGCACGTCGGCCGAGCTTACGGCCCACACGTTCACCACCGGTCGCTGCTCGCCGAACACGGCCTTTGCCATTTGCAGGGCTTCAGCGGGCGAACTGGCCCGCACCTTGCCCACGTGCTGGTGGGCCTTGCCGCGCTTCTTCAGGTGGAAGATGTCGTAGTCTTCCTCGGCGGCGGCGTAGGCGGCTTCTGCCATTACCGACTCATCCACCGGTACCGGGGCGGCCACGCGGGGCAGCAGGGGCAGCGTGTCGTAGGCCGATTCGGTATCGCCCACGTACTCCGTCACGGTAATGGCCAACGTTGGCACCACCCACATGCCGGTGCAGGCGAAGCGCCGGCTGTATTGCTCCTTAGCAAAGAGAAAGGCCAAATCGGCCTCCGGCGCGTGCACCGGGCCCACGTACACGAAGGGCGCGCCCTCTTTTTTCTGGTGAAATACTTCGTAGGTCTCGAACTGGTCGAGGGCTGGCTTGGTCACCGCCGGGGCGGTTTCGGCCAGGCCCAGCCGGTTCATGCGCGGGTCGTGAGAGTGTATCATTTGGAAGGGTTGAGTGTTGAGGGCTAAGTGTTGAGGGCTGAGTGTTGAACTATAAACTCAACACTCAGCCCTCAACACTCAAAACTTCCCTAAGCCAGCGGTTTCACGTACTGGCGCTCGGTTTTACCGGCGCTGAGGGCGCGGCGCACCCAGGCGCCGTTTTCTTCGGCGGCGCGGCGCACGGCCAGGCGCTCGGCGTTGCAGGGGCCGTCGCCGTTAATCACGCGCTTGAAGTCTTCCCAGTCGGGCTCAGTGAATTCCCACTGGCCGGTTTCCTCGTTTTTGCGCAGGTTAGCATCGGGCAGCGTCAGGCCAATTTCCCAGATTTTGGGCACGTACATGTCCAGGAACTGGTTGCGGCACTCGTCGTTGCTGGCCATCTTCACCTTCCAGCGCATCAGAATTTCGGTGTGCACCGACATTTTATCGCTTGGGCCGAAGAAGGTCATAATCGCCGGCCACCAGCGGTTGAGGGCCGCCTGCATCATCGCCCGCTGAATGGGGGTGCCGGTGGCCAGGTGCACCACGGCATCGTGCCCGTACTTCAGGTGAAACGCTTCCTCGGCACAAATCCGGTCGAGGGCGCGGCAGTAGGGGCCATAGCTGCCCTTGGCGTTGGCGAGCTGGTTCACGATGGCCCCGGCATCAATCAGCCACGAAATCACGTTCGAATCGGCCCAAGTAGGCGTGGGGTAGTTGAAAACGTTGGAGTACTTGCTTTTGCCGTTGATGAGGTCGACCAGCATCTGCTCGCGGGTTTTGCCCAGCGTTTCGGCGGCCGAGTACAGCAGCTGGGCGTGGCCTACCTCGTCCTGCACCTTGGCCATCTGGGCCATTTTGCGGCGGAAGCCGGGGGCGCGGGTAATCCAGGTGCCTTCGGGCAGCGAGCCGATGATTTCGGAGTGCGCGTGCTGCTCAATCATGCGGGTGAGCTGCTTGCGGTAGAGCTGCGGCATCCAGTCGCCGGGCTCAATCTTCTCGCCCCGGGCAATGCGGGCCTCAAACTCGGCCAGCAGAATGGGGTCTTCGTTTTCCAGGCCGGTGGTGGCGGTGCTGGGCAGGTCGTGGGTGCTGGCGGAACCGTACATGGTTGTTAGGGGTAGGGGCGGCTTGCAGCCGCCCGTGGAAGTGAATATTTCTAAAGTGAAGCCTGGTAATCCGGTACTTGGTAATTTGGTACCGGGGGAGCGGGCGGGCGGCTGCAAGCCGCCCCTACCGCCAACCCTCGCAAGAGCTGCTCGGCCAGGCGGTGGGCAATTTCATCGGGCGAGAGCTTGCCGTCGGGGCGGTACCAGGCGGGCAGCCAGTTCAGACTGGCCAGCAGGGTGAGGGCGGCAAAAGCGGCGTCGGGGGCATGCAGCTCGCCGGTGGCGAGCCCTTGGGCAATAAGAGTGCGGAAACCCGCCTCATACCGGTCGCGCAGGGCCAGGAATTCGGTGCGGGCGGGCTCGCTCAAATGCCGCCACTCGTGCAGGAACACGGCCGAGGCGGCGCTGTCTCGGGTGAGCACCCGCACGTGGGCTTCGATGGCCAGCCGCAGCTGGGTGGCCACGGCTGCGGCCACGTCGGCCGTGGCCGCATCGAAGCCGGCAAAGAACTCATCTGCCAGCCCGAAGCACACCCGATGCAGGATTTCCTCCTTCGACTTGATGTGCGAATAAAGGCTGCCGGCTTCCAGGCCCAGGGCGGTAGCCAGCTCGCGCATGCTGGTCGCCGCGTAGCCGCGCGCCCGAAACAAGGCCGTGGCCGTGCGGTCAATCTGGGCTTTGCGCGAACGGATGGGGGCAGCAGTCATCATGAGTGGGAACAAATATACACTTGCTAACGCTCGTTAGCAAAAAATAGTTGTGCGGCCGTATCCCGGGCGGCACCAACAAGCCCGCTCATCCAGCCAGCGACGGCCATGCACTTAGCCAGACAAGTTTCGGTTTCATGGCAAACCTGGCAGCGCAACGAACCGGGCCGGCAGCGTATCTTCGTCATCGCATCGTTTTTAAAATGTCGATTTTATGAAAAAACACTACTTACTGCTATCCGCGGCCTTGCTGGTTGCCGGCGCGGCTCATGCCCAGGGCACGGAGCTTTTCTTTTCGGAGTACGACGAGGGCTCGCACGCTACGGGCACGAGCTACTGCACCGGCTGCCCCAACTCGACCGGCAGTGAGCGGGCTATCGAAATTTACAACCCGACCAACAGCGAGGTCAGCCTGACCCCGTATTCGGTGCGCCGCTACTCCAACGGCAACCCTAATTTTACCGAAGAAGAGCGCCTGTTGCGCAGCAATGCCACCCAGCAGCCGGTTGGGGTCAACTCCATCACGCCGCACACGGCCTTCGTGCTGGCCTCGGGCGAAGCCACGCTGCCGGCTATCCGCCTCAAGGCCGACCAGTTTAGCGTGGGCCACGCGCCGCAGCCCGTTGGGGGCACCGTGATTTTTGGTGGTGGTACAGTCTACTTCAACGGCAACGACGCGGTGGCGCTGGTGCGCTACCCCAGCGGCACGGCTGGCACGGGCAGTGGGGTCATCGTCGACCTTATCGGCGTAACCGGGCAGAACCCGCCCAACCGCAACGGCACTATTTCGCCCGAGGGCAACTGGCGCGGCACCAACCCCCTCGACCCGCCCTACGGCACCACGACGTTTGTGCCGGAAGTCGTATCGGAAAACATGTCGCTGACGCGCCGGATAACCGTTTCAAAGGGTGTGGGCAGCACCACCGCAACCACCTACGGCCCGGCTCCGGGTGGTGTATATGCCGGTGGCTACAACATTGCCGACCAGTGGGTGGCCTACAGCTACGCCACCGCTCCCGGCACCACTACCACCAACGCCGCCGGTCAGTCGTATGACCGCCTCGGTGAGCACCTCGACTATAATGGTCCTTTTGGTGCTTACCAGACTGCCCTGGGCACGCTGGCCAGGTTCGACGCCAACATCAGCGTATACCCCAACCCGGCCCATGGCTTCGCTACGGTCGAGATTAAGGATGCCAAAGTGGGCCGCGTCGTCGTGCTCAACAACCTGGGCCAAGCCATCAGTGCCGAGGCTAAAGGCCAGGGCCAGGAGAAACTCACGCTCAATATCTCAGCGCTGAAGCCGGGCATGTACTTCGTGCAGATTCTGAGCGCCGACGGCCAGACCAAAATCTACAAAGAGCTGGTGGTGCAATAAAGACGGCTCGAACAGGCTAAAAAGAACAGTCACGCTGAGCGCGGTCGTCGCGGCAAGGCGCGAAAGCTGCCGGCCGAATTAAAACCGAAAAGGAGGGAAGCAATTCCCTCCTTTTTTTGTGGGCGTACTTTTGTGGCTTAGCAGCTGGCTGTCGGTTGTTCGTTGTCAGTAGTCAGGCTGTTCAACAACTGACAACTGACAATGAATAACGGACGAACGAATAACTGATAATAAAAACTTATGTCTGATAAACTCACGCCGCTCAGCGCCATTGGCGAATTTGCCCTCATCCGCCGCCTGCAAGCCGGTATTAGCACGCGCCAGCCGGGCACGGTGCTGGGCATTGGCGACGACGCGGCCATTATCCGGCCCACCGCCGGTACCGATACCGTGATGACCACCGATTTGCTGGTGGAGGGCATTCACTTCGACCTCTCGTTTTGCCCACTGCGGCATCTGGGCTACAAGGCCGTGGCCGTGAACGTGTCGGACGTGGCCGCCATGAATGCCCTGCCCACGCAGCTGGTGGTGGCGCTCTCGGCCGGCCCGCGCTTTACCGTGGAAGCCATTGAGGAGCTGTACGCCGGCATGCGCCTGGCCTGCGAGGCCTACAACGTGGACCTGGTGGGTGGCGACACCACCGCCAGCCGGGGCGGCCTCACGCTGGCCATTACGGTGCTGGGCGAAGTGGCCACCGGCGAGGCCGTGCGCCGCAGCGGCGGCCAGCCCACCGATTTGCTGTGCGTGACCGGCGACCTGGGCGGCGCTTTCCTGGGCCTGCAGGTGCTGGAGCGCGAAAAGCAAGCCTACCTGGCCGACCCCGAAACGCAGCCCGAACTGGCCAGCTACGAGTACATCGTGCAGCGCCAGCTGCGCCCCGAAGCCCGCCTCGACATCGTGCACGAGCTGCGCGAGCGCGGCATCCGGCCCACCAGCATGATTGATATTTCGGACGGGCTGGCCTCCGAAGTGCTGCACTTATGCACGGCCAGCGGCACCGGAGCGCGGGTTTTTACCGAATTCCTGCCCCTGGCCAACCCCACCCTCGAAGCCGCCGCCGAGTTCAACCTCGACCCGCTCACCTGCGCCCTCAACGGCGGCGAGGACTACGAGCTGCTCTTCACGGTGCCGGTTACGGACCATGAGAAAATCAAAAATCACCCCGATATCACCATCATCGGCCACCTCACCGACAAGGCCGACGGGTATAACCTCGTGACGAAAGCCGGGCAGGCCGTGCCACTGCAGGCCCAGGGCTGGACCAGCTTCTGAAGAGCCAGCGCATTGTAAATCAATATGTTGGCGATAATGCAGTTGAGGGCGTCCGGTGGCAGCCCTCAGAATTGGCATGCTCCTTGTCGAGCAGCCGTCAATACCGATTATTTTCTCTCCATTATCAAACGACTTCGTCCATGACTAAGCTTCCCTATTTTTTCGCGCTCATTATCCTGCTCACCTCGTTTTACGCTCCCGAAGCCCGCGCTCAGTGGAGCCCGCAGGCTAAGGGGGCCGTTATTGGTGGTCTGGGTGGCGCGGCCGCCGGGGCGCTCATCAACAAGCGCAACCGGGCCGTGGGGGGCATAGTGGGCGGCGTGGCGGGTGGCGCTATTGGCTATGGGGTGGGCAAGCACATCGACAACAAGCGCAAGCAGCGCGCCGCTGCTGCCGCCCAACAGCGCGCCGTCGCTGCCCGCGAAGCCGGGTACCGCCGCGAGC
>JANNDE010000457.1:0-1030 GCA_031387395.1 Hymenobacter sp. | reverse complement strand
GGGGCGGGAAAAATTACAGGCCGAAACCTACAAAAAAATGCGGAATGAGAACAAAGTACGGGGTTGGCCGCAGCAACTCGCTAAGCAGGGGTGGCCGCGTTGCCTGCTGGGCCGGGGCGGCGGCCTGCGGCTCACCCGAGCCCCAAACAACGACGCCTAACGCACGGCCTGGTGCCCGATGTACGGATTGCGACACTGCCTAGGTTGCACAAAAGCCGGCAAGCAGCAAACTAACTAGATGAATACGGCTTTGTTTGCCGACAAAACGCGGGCCTCAACGGCCCGCTAAGAGTTGCCAGGCCAGCACTCGCGCGGCCACCGCCAGCGGTCCGATGGCCCGGATGCAAGTACAAGCGGCAGGCTGGGGGCGGCAATCCTGGCAGGCAGGCTTATCAAAGACCATAAATTCAGCATTCGGGCCCAGCGGCCCCCAGCGGCCAGGGTGCATAGGCCGAATGGGTGGGTACAGGCCCAGCGCGTGGCGACCCAGCGCGGCGGCCAGGTGCAGCGGGCCGGTGCTGCCAGCCACGAGGCCATCGGCGGCGGCGATGAAGGCGATGAACTGCGGCAGGCTGAGCCGACCGGTGAGGTCGGCGGCCAGAAAAGCCGCGTTTTCACGCCGCCATTCGGCCAGCTCCTCCCCTTCCGCCGCCGTGCCGGTGATGAACACGCGGTGACTGGCCTGATGCAGCAGCCGGGCGAGCTGGCTGAAATTGGCCAGGCCCCACTCGCGGGCGCTGCCCCGGCTGCGCGGGTGCAGGATGACGTTGAGCTGGCCGGGGCGGCGTTGGGCCAGCAGCTGCTCCCAGGTTGCAGCCAGCGGCTCGGAGGCTTCGAGGTGCACGAGCGGGGCCACGGCGGGCAGGGACGTTTCGGAAGCACCGCCCAGGGGCCGGAGCAGCCGCAGGTTCAGCTGGGCCTCGTGCAGGGGCGAATGGCGGCGGCTGAGGGCCACCAGCCGGTTGCAGGTAAGCCAGTGCTGCCAGCGGCTGCGCGTGCCAATGCGCACGGGAATGCGGGCCTTTTGGGC
>JANNDE010000436.1:0-3403 GCA_031387395.1 Hymenobacter sp. | reverse complement strand
CGTCGACCTGTATAACAAGGGCCTGATTTACCGCGGCGTGCGCATGGTGAACTGGGACCCCGAGGGCCGCACCGCCATCTCCGACGAGGAGGTGATTGCCAAGGACGTGCAGGCCAAGATGTATTATATCCGGTATCAGGTAGTCGGTAGTCAGTCATCAGACAAACAGACTGAACCGTCCGGCTACCAAGTGCCGGGGGCTGACTACCTGGTAGTTGCTACCTCGCGCCCCGAAACTATCATGGCCGACGTGGCGGTGGCCGTGAACCCCAACGACCCGCGCTACGCCCACCTGGCCGGCGCGCAGGTGCGCATTCCGCTGCTGGGCCGCGAGATTCCGGTGATTTTTGACGAGTACGTATCGATGGATTTCGGCACGGGCGCGCTGAAAGTGACGCCCGCCCACGACCTGAACGACTACGAGCTGGGCGTGAAGCACAACCTGCCGGTTATCGACATTCTGGCCGACAACGGCACGCTGAACGAGAAGGCCATCCTCTACGTGGGGCAGGACCGGTTTGCCGCCCGCAAGCAGATTGCTAAAGATTTGCAGGAAGCCGGCTTGCTCGAAAAAGTCGAGGAGTACGCCAGCATCGTGCAGACATCGGAGCGGACGAAAGCTGTGATTGAGCCCAAGCTCAGCCTGCAGTGGTTTATGAAGATGGAGCACATGGCCAAGCCCGCGCTCGACGCCGTGGAAAACGATACCGTGCGCCTGCACCCGCCCAAGTTCAAGAACATGTACCGGGCCTGGATGGAGAACGTGCGCGACTGGTGCATCTCGCGCCAGCTCTGGTGGGGCCAGCAGATTCCGGCCTACTACCTGCCTGATGGCTCGTTCGTGGTCGCCCTCACCGCCGAGGACGCCCTGCAGCAGGCCATTGCCCAGACCGGCAAAGCCGACCTGCAGCACAGCGACCTGCGCCAGGACGAGGACGTGCTCGATACCTGGTTCTCGTCTTGGCTGTGGCCGATTTCGGTGTTCGACGGCTTCAAGGACCCCGACAACGCCGACATCAACTATTTCTACCCCACCAACGACCTGGTGACGGGTCCGGACATCCTCTTTTTCTGGGTGGCCCGCATGATAATGGCCGGCTTGGAATATCGCCAGGAAGTGCCGTTTAAGAACGTGTACCTCACCGGCATCGTGCGCGACGCGCAGGGCCGCAAGATGAGCAAGCAGCTCGGAAACTCGCCCGACCCGCTCGACCTCATTGCCCAGTACGGCGCCGATGGCGTGCGTACGGGCATGCTGTTCTCGGCCCCGGCCGGCAACGACCTGCTCTACGACGTGAAACTGGTGGAGCAGGGCCGCAACTTCAGCAATAAGCTTTGGAATGCCTTCCGCCTCGTGAAAGGCTGGGAGGCTAACGCTGCGCTGCCTTTCGTGAATGAGAAGGCGGTGACCTGGTTCAATGCCAGGCTGCAGGTCGCCATTGTCGAGATGGATGACCATTTCGAGAAATTCCGGATGTCGGATGCACTGATGACGGTGTACAAGCTGGTATGGGACGATTTCTGCGCCCTGTACCTGGAGATGGTGAAGCCGGCCTACCAGCATCCCATCGATGCCGAAACGCTGCGCCACACCACGGCCTACCTCGAAACCCTACTCAAACTGCTGCATCCGTTCATGCCCTTTATCACCGAAGAGCTATGGCACGAACTGGCCGAGCGCGGCCCCCGCGACTACGTGTGCGTGGCCCCCTGGCCCCGCGCCAACGTTTCCGCCAACAACGCAGAAACCCTGAATAGCATGGATAAGGCGCTGGCCATCGTGGCCGGCATCCGCGCCGTGCGCAACCAGAAAAACCTCGGCCCCAACAAGCCGCTCACGCTAGTGGCAAAGACCGACGAACCCCAGTTGGTGACTGATTACGAAGGTATTATCCGTAAGCTGGGCGGTATTTTCGAGGTGAGTTTTGCCGATGCCGGCCCCGCCGCTTCGGTGAGCTTCGTGCTGGGCGGCGGCGAGTTCTTCATCCCGCTCGAAGGCCACATCGATATGGCCGCCGAGCGCGCCCGCCTCGAAAAAGAGCTGGAATACGCCCAGGGTTTCCGCGACTCGGTGCAGCGTAAGCTCGGTAACGAGAAGTTCGCCCAGAACGCCAAGCCCGAAGTGCTGGAAAAAGAGCGCCAGAAGCTGGCCGACGCCGAAGCCAAAATTGCTGCGCTGGAGCAGGCGCTGAAAGGCGTGTAGCCGCAAAATAAGTATGACGCAAAAAGCCGCTTCCTGATTCAGGAAGCGGCTTTTTTAATGCCGTTGTTTCGTCCGGACATGTGTTGACACCTTTTCCGAAGATGTCATGCAAAACCCTTCTGAGCCGCGGGAGCGGCGTAGTCAGCGTGATTACAGTTTGCCTTTTAAGTTGGCCGTGGTGGGCGAAGTCGGCCGCGGCGAGCTGCGCTACAAACAAGCCCAGCGGCGCTACGGCATCCAGGGCCGGACCACGGTCCTGACCTGGTGCCGGCGCTATGCCAGCCATTTCGTGTCTTTTCAGGCCGCCGGACCCACTTCCCCCGGCGGTGCCCCCGCCGTGGACCCGACCCCGGAGCAGCGCGTCAAGCCGTTGGAAACCGCTTTGGGCGAGCAGAAAAAACAGTACGAGAAGCAGTTAAAAGATAGTACGGACCTGAATTTATTGTTGCGCACGATGCTGCAGGTGGTGGAGGAGGACCACGGTATCCCCCTGCCAAAAAAGTCTTTCCGGCGGCCGTTTCCCGGCTGGCGCGCCAAAAAGAACTAGGTGTGCAGCGCAGTTGTCAGCTCTATGGCGTGAGCCGGCAAGGCCTCTACCAGCGCCGCCAGCGCCAGGCTGCGGCGGCCCCCCGCGCGGAGCAGGTGCTCAAACACGTGCGGGCCGTGCGCATCAAGCTCCCGCGCCTGGGCACGCGCAAAGTGCGCCCTAAAATCACGCCCCTGTTGCGGGTCCAGGGCGTGGCCTGCGGGCGCGATGCCTTGTTCACACTCCTGGGCCAGCGCGGCTTGCCGGTGCCCAAAAAACGGCGCTACACCAAGACTACTGACTCGCATCACCGCTTCCATTGCCACCCCAATCCGGTCAAAGATGCCCCCAAGCCGACGGCCACGAACCAGCGATGGGTCCGCGACATTACCTATCTGCCCACCCGCCAGGGCACGGTGTACCTGAGCTTGGTCACCGATGCCTGTTCCCGGCGCATCGTCGGCCACCACGTCCACGCCAGCTTGCATACCACCGGCTGCCTGACCGCGCTGGAGGGGGCCGTGCGCGGAGCCGGCCGGGCCGCCACCGGCTGCATCCACCACTCCGACGGCGGCAGCCAGTACGCCTCCGACGCCTACCAGGCGGCCCTGAAGAAAACGAAGCTGCGCTGCTCGATGACCGATGGCTACGACTGCTACCAGAACGCGCTGGCC
>JANNDE010000431.1:0-1160 GCA_031387395.1 Hymenobacter sp. | reverse complement strand
CGGCCGGCTGCCGCTGGTAGAGCGGCGCGGCCACGGCCTGGGCGCGGGCTCCGTAGGCGGCGGCGCGGGCATTGTCGCTGCCAATAATGGCCAGTGCGCTCAGCTGCAGCCAGGCGTGGGCTTGCCCGTAGCCGAAGCCCGCGCCCGTGCTCAGGGCCAGGGCCAGGGCCTGGCGGGCGTAGCGGCGGGCGGCGGCGGTGTCGGTCGCGGCCAGCGCGGCCGAGAGGCGCAGGGCGGTTTTGGCGCGGGTGGTGTCGGGGGCGGGGGCAGCCAGGGCGCGGCGCAGGCTGTCGGGGCGGTTGGAAGGCGTTTGGGCGGCCAGCGGGCCGGTTGACCCTGGCGCCAGCGCCAGCAGCACCAGCCCCAGCCCAGCCCGCCACCGTCCCGGGCAGCTTGGCCCGCGCCGACCGAGCCAGGCCGCCGGCCGCGCAACAACAAGGGAAAGCCAGTCCGCCATAGGACTCAAAATTGGGCAGGAATCGGCAAAAAACCGGCCCCGCGCCGAAACTACTGGTTTATGGGGAAGGCGAATTACTGCTTTCTGGCGATTTCGCCGCGTGGGGGCAGTATCCAACTTTGCATCATCGAATCGCACTCTTTTTCAATCCCTTATCAACCCCTGTTTTATGAAAGCTCCCGTCCCCGCCACCCTCGTTGCCGCCGCCATGCTGCTGGGGGCCACCGCCGCCTCGGCCCAGACCAACGCCTTGAAGGTGAACCTGCTCAGCCCGCTGTTCAAAACGGGCTCATTCTTCTACGAGCACAAGCTGAATGAGGCCAGCAGCCTGCAGTTGGGCGGGCTGGTGACGCACATTGGCTTGGGCGATACCAAAATATCGGGCTTCGCCATCACTCCCGAATACCGGCGCTACCTCTCCAACGAAAAACAGGCGTTGGAGGGCTTCTACGTGGCCCCCTTCCTGCGCTACCAGAACCTGGGCCTGCGCCTGCAAACCACTGCCGAAGATGGCACGCCGGCCACCGCCAAGGCTGTTCTCAACACCATCGGCGGGGGCCTGGTGGTGGGCCACCAGTGGCTGTACCGCCAGCGGGTTACCCTCGACACGTTTTTCGGGCCTTCCTACAATTCCAACCTCTTGAAAATAAAAGCCTGCAGCGGCGATGCCTCGGCCAGCTTCGACGTGGGCTCGTTTCAGGGC
>JANNDE010000399.1:0-2991 GCA_031387395.1 Hymenobacter sp. | reverse complement strand
TGGATGCTTGTATTGCAGTGCGCAGCTAAGATTATTTACCGCGCAACTAAATCAAAATATTTAGTACTTTGGTACAGTTGCTTCGCTGCGCTCTGCATGACGTTCCTTAAAATCCTCAGGCCGCGCCTGCCACCGGGCCGGTTTTGGGCTTGTTCAGCTTGAATTCCAGGGTAGTACCTTCGCCCACCGTGCTTTTTACGTGGATGGTGGACTTGTGCGCTTCCACAATGTGCTTGCTGATGGCCAGGCCCAGGCCCGAGCCGCCCGAATCGCGCGAACGGCTCTTATCAATCCGGTAAAACCGCTCGAAAATGCGGCTCTGGTGCTCGGGCGCAATGCCCGCGCCATCGTCGCGTACGGCAATGCGCACGGACCGGCCGCCTTCGATGAGCGACACCACTACGCGGCCATTGTCGCGGCCGTACTTGATGGCGTTGTCAATCAGGTTGACCAGCACCTTGCGAATGCGGTTGCGGTCGGCTATCACCGGCAGGCCAGTGTCGGGCAGGCCGGGCGGAAACAGCTCGAGGCGGGTGCCACGCCGGGCGGCCTGCTGCTCCAGCAGCTCGAAGATTTCGCGCACCAGCACAATCAGGTCGAAGCGCTGGCGGCGCATGCGCACCACGCCTTTTTCGAGCTGCGCGATGGTGACGAGGTCCTGCACCAAGGCATCGAGGGTGTCGAGGCTGGTGGCGGCTTTGCGCAGAAACTTGCGGCGCGTGGCCAGGTCAATTTCATCGTCCTCATCATCGAGAATGGTGTGCACGAAGCCTTGGGCGGCAAACAGCGGGGTTTTCAACTCGTGCGACACGTCGGCCAGGAACTCGCGGCGCAGGGCCTGCAGGCGCACCAGCTCGTCGAGCTCCTGCTGGCGGCGCTCGGCCATTTGTAGGATTTCGTCGCGCACGCGCTTCACCGGTTCGGGGCGGAACAGGAACTTGTTGCTCAGTTTCTTGAACTCCTTGCGCTTGATGTTTTCGAGGCCCGCGTACACGCCGTTGATTTCGCGAAAAAGCAGCGCCTCAAACGACAGATATACCAGCAGAAAGCAGGCCGCTACCGTAACGCCCGCCGCCAGAAAGGCCTCCCGGAACGGCAGGGTGGGGGCAATGCGCGCGTAGGTAGTAAGCACGCAGGCCACCAGCACAGCAATGAAAACGGCAATGGTGCGGGAGGAGAAGTTCATGGCAGAAGTGCTGAGTTTTGAATGTTAGGGGTTGAGTGGCTACTGGTCATTCGCAGAGCTTAAATCAGGAGCGTGAACCTTGTGTCGATAAGGAATCGGACTCAATATTATCCCAAAACTCAACATTCAAAACTTAAGACTTCATTCAGTCGGCGTTGAACTTGTAGCCCACGCCCTTGATGGTCTGAATATGGTGGTCGCCCACTTTTTCGCGCACTTTGCGCACGTGCACGTCCACAGTACGGGCCAGCACGAATACGTCGTTGCCCCAGATGTTCTGGAGCAGCTCTTCGCGGTTGAACACCTTGTGGGGCGAGGAGGCTAGGAACGCCAGCAGCTCGAACTCCTTTTTTGGGAGGCTGATTTTTTTGCCGTCCTGGTACACCGCAAAAGCCGTGCGGTCGATGCGCAGGCCGTTGATATCGATGGCATCCACGGCCGCGTGGGGGTCCTGGTCGCGGCGCTTCACGGCGGCCAGACGGCCGAGCAGGGCGCGCGGCTTGATGGGCTTGGCGATGAAGTCGTCGGCCCCGGCGTCGAAGGCGGCTACTTCGGAGAACTCCTCGGCGCGGGCCGTGAGAAACAGGATGTAAGTATCCTTGAACTTGGGGTTTTCGCGCAGCAGGCGGCAAGTGGCGATGCCATCGAGGTGGGGCATCATCACGTCGAGCAGGATGATGTCAGGGTTGAAATCGGCGGCTACTTCCAAGGCCTTGCGGCCGTCGGGGGCCGAGGCGGTCTGGTAGCCTTCCTTCTTCAGGTTGAACTCCAGCAGCTCCACGATATCGGGGTCATCATCAACCACGAGAATCTTGTACACGGGCGTTTTGGCGGCAGTCACGGCGTTGGGGCTTAAGTGAAGCGGGGCAATGTTTCCGCAAAAGTACCGCTATCCACGGCCGGGGCGGTGTTACGATTACGTGACCACAGATTTAACGGATTTTAACGGATTCAACGGATTTTTTGTGGTTCCGCACCTACTCGTGCCGTTTGGGAACGGAGCAGCGTAAGGGCTGCCTATAAATCTGTGGTCCTTAGTTCACCATGTTCAGCTTCCAGCGCAGGCCCTGGTAGCGCACCATGTCTACCTTCACGGTGCCCACGAACATCTCGGCCTGAAACAGGACCGGAATCTTGTTGCGGTCGTCGGAGAAATACACCGAAATGGCGTTTTCACCCCGGAAAAGCTTGTTACTGGGCATGCGCGGCACCAGCTTGAAGGCCCGTACGTCGCCGGCTTTGGTTTCAACCACCTCACGGCCCTTAAACACCACATCAAGCATGAAATTGTCGCCGTCGAAATAGCCCGGCACGCGCACCACGTCGCCCACCTTCATGCGGTCGAAATTGAGGGTGCGCAGGTAATAAAAACCGCTTACCAGCTCCAGGGTGTTGTTGGCCACTCTCACGGTGGAACGGGCGTTTTCGTGGGTGTGGTCGGTTACCTCGGCCATGTCGTGCAGGTGGTCGAAATCCACGGTTTCGCGCTTGCGGTAGTTCTTCTCGGCAATTTCGCGCTGGGCGCGCAGGGGCAGAATGCTGGTCGTATCGATAAGCGCTTTCCACTGGTCGCGGATGCGCAGGAAGAAATCGAACGAGCCGGTGGTTCTGCCGCTTACTGAAGCCTTATAGCAGGGGCGGCCGTTGAAGCGTTCGAGGCTGCCGCCGGTTTCCACGGTGGCCTCGCCCCCGTTGATGAGGCCATAATGCACCGTATACTTAATGGTTTCGCCCCGCCCGAAGCTGGTTTGCGGAACGCTGCGCACGGCATCGCCGGGACCCAGAGCCGGCACGGCAGCGGCCAG
>JANNDE010000387.1:0-14098 GCA_031387395.1 Hymenobacter sp. | reverse complement strand
GTACTGGGCAGCCCCTGCGCCTCCCGAAACGCCAGCCCCTCGGGCAATGGGTTCAGAATTAGTTGCCGCCGGAAGCCCGCCGCCGTCACGCAGGCCCGGCTGTTGGCTACGGTGCCATCGGCCGCGACCAGCGCTTCTTTCTGGTGCTCGCAGTGCCGGGCCGACGACGTGCCGGGCAAGTAGTAGTCGATGAGCTGATTGGGGCAGTGCTCGCCGGGCACGAGGCCGGTTTCGGCGCAGACGAGCCGGAAATCGAGGGTAGCCGGCGGCACGGCCCAGCGGTTGGGCGAGTTGTAGGCCAGGGTGTTGAACAGGTCGAAAAGCAGGGGCGACGCCACGTCGGCCCCGGTCAGGGCCGGGCTGCCCTGCCCGCTGAAATTACCCACCCACACGCCAATGGTGTAATCCTTATTGTAGCCAATGCTCCAGGCGTCGCGGCGGCCGTAGCTGGTGCCGGTTTTCCAGGCGATTTTGGGCAGGTGGCGGCTGTTTTGGTAGCCCATCGGCAGGTCGGGCCGGGTGCGCTGGGCGAGGATGTCGGTGATGAGGAAGGCGGCAGCGGGGGAAACCAGTGGGTCGCCCTCCGCGTTCACCTCACCCCCCCGGCCCCCCTCTCCCGTGGAGAGGGGGGAGCCTGATGATTTCTGACGTTTGCTGACGATTGGCTCCCCTCTCCGCGGGTGAGGGGCCGGGGGTGAGGTGAGCCGCAGCGCCCGCCAGCGCCCGCCGTCCGCCAGCGCGGCGTACAGCCCCGTCAGCTCCTCCAGCGTGGCCCCGCAGCCACCCAGAATCGTGCTCAAACCCAGGCGCGGCGCGGCTTTGGCCACGCTTTTGAATCCGGCCTCGCGCAGCTTATCCGTGAAAACGGGCACGCCCACCTCGGCCAGAATCCGTACCGCCGGAATGTTGAGCGAGTAAGTCAGCGCCCGTTCTACGGTTACTTCGCCGGCGCAGCTTTTGTCGAAATTTTCGGGGCGGAAGCCGGCGAAATTGGTGGGCACGTCGGGTAGCTTCAGCTTCGGGGTCACGATGCCCCGGTCCACGGCCAGCGCATACAAAAACGGCTTCAGCGTGCTGCCCGGCGAGCGAATGGCGCGCACGCCATCGACCTGCCCGCCGCTGGCATTATCCTGAAAATCGGCGGAGCCCACGTAGGCTTCCACGGTGCGGGTGCGGTTGTTCACGACCAGCACGGCGGCTTGGGTAATGCCTAGCTCGCGCAGGCGGCGCACGTAGTTTTTGGTCAGGTCCTCGGCTTTGGCCTGCGGGTTGCGCCGCAGCGTGGAATGGATGATGGGCTGATTGGGAAACTGTGAAACCAGCCGCCGCGCCAGGTGCGGGGCCAGCGCGGGAGCGGCGTGGCGCTGGGCATCCAGCGGCTCATTTATCGCGTCTTCAACGTCCTGATTCGGGAATAGCTGCTGCTTTTGAAACTCTCGTAGCCAGCGGTTGCGCTCGGCCAGAATCCGGTCGTTGTTCTTGCCCAAAACCAGCACCCGTGGCTGGTTGGGGATGATGGCCAGCGTCACCGTCTGGGCCAGGGAAAGGTAGTCGGGCGGCTGCTGGAAATAGAGCAGCGCCGCCGATTTTACGCCTTCGATATTGCCGCCGTAGGGCACCAGGTTCAGGTACAGCTGCAGGATTTCGGCTTTGCTGTAATGGGCCTCCAACTGCATGGCGCGCAGCATTTCCTTTACTTTATTGCCGAAGGTGCGCTCCTTGGGTTCCAGCAGCCGGGCCACCTGCATGGTGATGGTGCTGGCCCCGGTGGTGCGGCCGGTTCTGAACATATTCCGGCCGGCGGCCTGTAGTATTGCCACCGGATTCACGCCGAAATGGTAGCGGAAATACCGGTCTTCCTTGCTGATGATGGCCTGCTGCAAAGCGGGCGTAATCTCGGCCAGCTCGGTTTTCATCCGCCACTTCTGGGTGGGGTTTAAGTAGGCGTGTAGCACGCTGCCATCGGCCGCCAGCACGATGGGAGAGTAGCGCGGCGCGGGCGGCAAGGGAAAGAGGTGGTCAAGTAGAAAGCAGGAAGCAACCAAAAAGATTGCGCCAAACAAAGTGCGTCTGAACGACACTGCGGAACACTGCGCTTTAACACTGCGGAACACTGCGTGAAATAATCGTCCGGTTTTCATTTCACGTAGTGTTTCGCAGTGTTAAAAGCGCAGTGTTTCGCAGTGTCGTTCAACGCACCCGCACCACGCCGGCTCCGTTGTAGCTATGATACTCCGCGTTGTACATCGCATCCGCATTCACCGGGCCCAGCTTGAACGTGCCTTTGCTCACGGCGCGGCACAAATAATAGAAGTTCTTCGGCGTGCTCGTGGCGGTGGTGAATAGGTTAATCCGGTCGTCGCGCACATCCAGGTAGTCGGGCGTGGAGGCATTCGTAGCCCAGCTCAATTCGCGCAACGCACCGATGCGCGGGTTCTCGATTTCCAACCCGGCGGGCAGCAAATCGGTGATGGCCACGTTCTTGATTTCGCCAGCCGCGTCGCCGGCTTCCAGCGTAATCCTCACCACCACCAAGTCGTTCTGGCGGAAGCTGGGGGTGCCCAGCGGCACGCCGTCGCGGGTCAGGAACTGGCGGCGGACTTTCAGGTAGGCATCTTCTTCCTGCACCTGGCCGCTGGCCGAGATGCCCTCGGTTTCCCAGAAGTAGTAGAGGCTGCCGCTGCCGGCGGTGCGAATGCTGACGTTGCGGTTGGCCACGTTGCGTATCGTCAGGTCTTTGCCATCGAAATTCCCGGCGGGTTTGCCGTCGATAAAGAGGCTGGCGGTGGCGGTGCTACGGGCGTTCTGGCGGGCTATTTTGCCGAGGGCCAGCAGAGCGAAGGCGCTTTCCTGGGTGCTGAGCCAGGGCGCGGCTTTCATCTGGCGGCTGAGCTGACGAGCCAGGCTGGGGATTTGCGGGTTGGTGGGGTCGGTGCTGACGAGGGCGTTGAGGATGAGGCCTTCGTCGCGGATGGGGGAGTAGAACGAGCCGTCGAGGGCGCGCTTGGCCGCCCGCTCGCTGCCGAACCGGGTAGGCAGCAGCTCGCGGAAGGCGCGCTGGTTGCCGAGCAGGCGCTGGGTGCAGGCGAGCAGGAACCGGGAGTCTTCGGTGAGCAGGAGGCGGTTGGCGCGGTAGTAGTTCAGGGCCACGGGGTCCTGGCGGCCGGCCAAAGCGAGGACGTAGAGCGAGTAGGCGATTTCCCGGCTGGCGATGGTGCGCTGGCGGGCAATGTTGCTGACGTCGAAGTACTGGTAGGGCTCGGTTTCGCGCTTTTTGAGGCGGAAGGCCAGGTATTTCAGCACCTTGTCGAGGACAGACTTATTCACCGCGAAGCCGGCCTGCTGGGCTTCCTGCAGGAAATGGGCGGCGTAGGCGGTGGCCCACCAGTTGTCGTAGTCGCCGCCCGGCCAGTAGCTCAGGCTGCCGTTGTAGAGCTGCATGCTTTCAAGCTTGCGGATGGCTTCCTGCACGTGGTAGTTCGGATTGTAGCGCTGGGCTTTGGCGGCGGCCCCGGTTTTCTGCTGCAAAGTGGCCGCCAAATCGGCGTAGTAGAGCTGCGGGAAGGCGGCCGACACGGTTTGCTCCAGGCAGCCGTAGGGGTATTGCAGCAGGTAGCGCAAATCCTTGCTGAACTCCGTGAGCGGCGAGCGGCTCACAACCAGCCTACTGGTGAGCGAGGTGGGCAGGAAATCGGTTTTCAGGTTGAGCGGGAGCGTGGCCCCGCCGGCAATCACGCCGCTGCCGGTGCGCTTTTCGAGCGAGGCGGCGGGACGAACGGGCAGGTCGATAATCTCCGTGAATTTCTCGCCCATTGCCGTTACGGAAGTCGTGAGGCGGCTTTCGCCAATGCCCGCCGGGGCCAGCACCTGGAACATCACGCGCCGCTCAGCATTGGGCGGCAACGTGATATTTTGTGAAGCGGCACCCAGCAACCGAAGTTGCCCGGAAACGGCCACGCCAGCCACGCCAGTCGTATTTTTGCTGGTAGTATTCGTCAGCGTCACCGGCACGTCAATCGTGTCGCCGGGGCTCATAAACCGCGGCAGCGCCGTGGAAATCACCACCGGGTCGGCCACCTTCATCGTGAATTCGGCCGAGCCGAAGGCATCGTCTTTGTAGGCCACGGCCATGATGCGGAGCGCCCCACTGAATTGCGGCACGCGCACCCGGTAGCGCACTTTGCCGTCGCCGTCGGCGGTGAGCACGCCGCTCCAGTTGGCCACCAGTTTCACGCGGCGGTTGGGCACGGGGTTGGTGCGGCGGGCCATGTCGGCCGCGTCGCCGCCGCTGCTGCTGGTGCCCAGTTCCGGTAGGAGGAAAGGATATACATCGAAGGCCGATACCTCCAATGCCCGTTTCTGGTAGAAGTAGGCGTGCGGGTCGGGCGTCTGGTAGTTTTTGAGCTGGAGAATGCCCTCGTCCACCACGGCCAGGGTGAGCTGGGCGCGGGGCGCGGTGGTGATTTCCACGGTTTGCCAGGTCTGGGAGCGGCTGGCCGCCGGCGCGGCAATGGCCACAGGCAGGCGCGAATCGGCCTTTTCTACGGTCAGGGGCAGGAAGCCGCGGGCCACGGTGAGGGGCAGCCGGTCCTGGGCGGTGTGGGCGCGCACGGCGGTGGCGGTCACGTACACGTTGGGCACGTGCTCGGCTTTGATGGGAATTTTCACCTCGGCCGCCTTGCCGTCGGTGGTCACGTAGAAATGGTCGAGCACGTTGGCCCGCTCCACCGTCACCAGAATGCGGCCGGCGAAGGGCGATTTCAGCAGCAGGTTGGCCGTTTCGCCGGGCGCGTACTTGGCTTTGTCCGCCTCAATGGTCACCTCGCCCTCGTTGTTCACTTCGAAGGAATTGGCCTGCGTATCGCCGTAGCCGTAGGCGTAAAACCGCTGCGTGACGTAGCTGCTGGCCCCCGGCCGGCTCACGCGCACCTCGTATTCGCCCGAATAGATGGGGGTGAAGCTGAAGCTGGTTTCGGCCCCCACGGCGCGGCTCTGGCTCAGAATCACCTGGTCGCGCTGCTGCGAATTGTACACGTAGCGGCCGCCCTGGCGCTCCAGCACGGTTTCCCAGAGCTTGCGCACCACCTTGATATCGGCCTGCGCCGAGGTAGGTCTGCCCCCTGGCGTGAGGGCCAGCAGCTTCACCGTGAGGGGCTGCTTGGTGCCGATGAGGTCGGGCAGGTTGGCGATGCCAAACATCGTGGCCTGGGTTTGCACGTCGAAGGTGGCGAGGCGGTTCACGGGCCGGCCGGTTTCGTCGAACACCGTGGTGAAGGCCACGCCTTCGAGCGTGCCGAGGTCGTGGAAATCGGGGATGGTGTAGGCGGCCGTGCCGTGGCCGGCGGCGTCGGTCATGCCTTCGCGCACGGTTTTTTCGAAGCGCGAAGTGAGGGCGCTTTCGCTGGATTCGCCGTCTTCGTTGGTCGATTTGCGGCGCTCGCCGCTGTTGATGGTGAAGCTGTAGTCGGGGTATTTCGGGGCCGAAAACGCCTTCTGCTTGAGCGAAAACTCGACCTCAAACTTGCGGTCGGCGGCGGGCGGGCCGAAGAGGTTCACGGCCGTGATGCTGGCCGTCACGTCCTGGCCCGGTTTTACGGTTTTAGGCGCGGCCGTCACGGTCACTTTCAGGCGGTCGGGGATGAACTCCTCCACGCTGATTTGCTCCGAAGTCAGCAGCACGTCGTTGCCGGTGAGCACCTCCAGCGTGTAGAGGCCCGTCATGATGGTGGGCGGCAGAATGAAGCGGCTCTCGAAGCTGCCCGCCGCGCTCAACTTCTGCTGCAGGCTGCTGTATTCCTTGCCGCTGGGCAGCAGCAGGCGAATTTTCATCGGCAGGCCGGCGGGCGGGCTTTTCCAGTCCTCGGTGCGGATGACGGTATTGGTCCGCACCGTGTCGCCGGGCCGGTACAGGTTGCGGCCGCCGTACAAAAACGCCTGGTAATGCGCCGTGTTCGACGTCAGCCCGCCCACTTCAAAGCGCGAGGTTTCGACCCGGCTCTTGGTCAAATCCAGAAAGGAAAAATCGGCCTCCTTCACCGCCGTAATCATGCCCAGCGTGAAGCGCTTCATGCTCGCCGCCGAGTCGAACTGTGCTACGCCGGCTTTGTCGGTCGTCGTCGTGCCAATCACCTGATTATTCGAGCTCACGAGGTTCACCGTCACGCCCGCCAGCGGCTCGGCCGTGCGGATGGAATTGGCGAAAACCACCGTGCCGCCCGTCGCGCCCTGCTTCACGATGAGGCCGAGGTCCGTCACGGCCACCAGCTTGCTCACTTGCAACCACTGCCGCTCCGTATCCTGCACCCGAATAACGTACAGCCCCTTCATCGGGCCTTGAAATTCCAGGTCTTTCAGGTTGAGATTGAGCAGGCGCAATCCCCCTTCCTTTGGCAGGCTGTTCACCGAAATGGTGCGCTCCGACAGCACGTTGCCGATGCTCTCGGTGTCGTAATACTGGAAGCTGCGGTCGATGTAGTCGCCGTTTTCATCGGTGTTCGATTCGCGGGGCTCGTCCTCGTCGTATTCGGGGTAGCCGTACTGCTTTTCGCCGCGCAGCAGCTGCTGAATATTGTTGGCGTAGACCTTGGCGATGGTCACTTTCACCTTGGCCACTTCGTTGATGCGCAGGCCCAGGTTCCGGTTTCCCAGCGCGTCCAGATACATGGCCTTGTCGCTGCTGGTGAAGCTCAGGCTCGGCCGTTCATCCCCAAACGAAACCGCCTGGCTGAAGGCTTCGCCCAGGCTGCCGCCCAGTAGCCCGCGCGTGCCGGCGGCCAGCGAAACCTGGTAGGTTTTGCCCACCTCAAACCCACCGCGCAGCGCCAGGCCACTTTCCAGCGCCTCCACCGAAAACGCCACGGTAGGCGTCACCTTCAGGTTGGGCTGCACGTCGGCGACGCTCACGGGCTGGTTGAGCAGCATGGTTACCACGGGCTGGCCGTTGAGCAGCGCGCCGGTGAGCTCGCGCACTTCGAGCGTGCTTTGCTCGGGCACTTCGACCTGGGTCGTTAGCACGTTCTCGGTGGCTTTGGTGCCGGTGGCGGGGCGCAGGCCGGGGGCAATGTCAATCTGCACGGGCGTGCCCGCCTGCACATCCTGCATAAAGGTCACGGCCACCGTGGCATCCGGCTCGGCCGAGTTCACCTCCACCGCTACGGGCTTGCCGCTCTGCGTCACCTTCAGGCGCGACTTCACGTCGGCGGGCCGCACGGGGTAATTGAACACGAGGTTGGCTTTTAGCTCGGCCGTGCCCGCCGCCCGCTTCGAGCTGCCATAAAACACCTGCGGCGCGGCCATATTCAAATACGGCGTGTGGAATCGGGGTCGGTTCAGGGCCAGCTGCTGTTTGTCGTTGGGCAGCGTCGACGGCCGGAGCGCGGCCGAGAAAATCGTGCTGGGCCGGAAGGGCTCCAGCGGGGAAAACGTCAGCTCCCGGTCGCCGGTCCACTTAAACTTGCCGCGAATGTTGGGCGAAAACGTGACGAAGCGCGTGGTGTCCCACTGGTTGAGCTTGCCTTCGTCCACCACTTTTTCATCGAAGGTGAAGACGAGGTTGGAGTACGGGTCGATTTCGTCGCCGTCGGTCTGGGCCGTTTCGGCGGCTTGCTCCTGGGCGGTTTTTTTCGAGCACGACGAGGCCGCCAGCAGCATTAGCAGCAGGGGCAAAAAGCGGTAACGAGCCAGCATGGGATGGGGGAGTGGAAATTTGGCCGGAAGGTAGCAGAAAAGCGCGGGCGTTGCGTGGGGTAACGATAGATAAATCGCAATATTTTGTGACGGCGGTAGTGCGCCTGGGCTATCCCATTAACCCCAGCACTTCCCGCAGCCGCTCCACGGCCCGAAATTCCACCCCGGCCAACAGCGCAACCGGTACGTGCTCATGAATCCAGTTGGTGTGGTAGGGGACGTGGATGGCCGGGAAACCCAGCTTGGCCACCGGCAGAATATCGGATTTCAGCGAGTTGCCAATCATCACGAAGTTGTCGGGCGTGACTCCGAGGCGGGCAAACAGGCGGCGGTAGGTGGGCTCGTCCTTCTCGCTCACGATTTCGACGTAGTCGAAAAAGTCGCCCAGGCCGGAGCGGGCAATTTTGCTTTCCTGGTCCAGCAAGTCGCCTTTGGTGAGTAGAATGAGCTTGTGGCCGCGCTGCTTGAGCTCGGTCAGGACTTCCACTACGTCGGGCAGTGGCTCGATGGGATAGCGCAACAGCGCCCGGCCCAGGTCCATAATCTGCTGGATTTCACTGCCCACCACCGCCCCACCCGACAGCTGAATCGCCGTTTCAATCATCGACAGCATAAACGACTTGGCTCCGTAGCCGAATAGCTCCATATTGGCCCGCTGCACATCGTAGAGCAGCGCGTTGATGGTGGCCTCGTCGGTATAAGGCGTCAGAATGCGGAGCAGCTGGGCCTCAACCTGGTTGTAATGCGGCTGGTTGGGCCACAGCGTATCGTCGGCGTCGAAGGCAATAAATGTCTGGGCCATGAGGTAGGGGGCGGGTGGCACCCGCCCGTCGTTGAACGGTAACGCTGTTGCGGCACGAATGGCGGGCGGGCGTCATCCGCCCCTGCAACGTCACAAAGCTACCGACCTTTGCGCCCGTATGAAGCACCTGATTGACCTCGAAACCTGGCCCCGCCGCGAGCATTTCGCTTTTTTTTCGGCCTTCGAAGAACCCTTCTTCGGCCTCGTCGCCAATGTCGACTGCACCACCGCGCAGGCCGAAGCCAAGCGGCTGGGCGTGTCGTTTTTTGGCTATTACCTCTACCACGCCCTGGAGGCGGCCAACGAAGTCGAAGCCTTCCGCTACCGCATCGAAAGCGGCCAGGTGTACTGCTACGACCGCATTCATGCCTCCGCCACCCTCGGCCGGCCCGACCACACGTTCGCCTTCTCCTTCATCGAGCAGAATGCGTCTCTAGCCGGCTTCATCGCCGCCGCCGAGGTTGAAATAGCGGCCGTGCAGGCCAGCACCGGCCTGCGCCTGAGCGACACCACCGGCCGGCCCGACGTGGTGCACTGCTCGGCCCTGCCGTGGGTGCGCTTCACCGGCCTCACGCACGCCCGCAGCTTCTCGCACCCGGATAGCTGCCCCAAAATCTCCTTCGGCCAGGTGTTGAGGAAAGGCGATACGCTGCAAATGCCGGTATCGGTCAACCTGCACCACGGCTTGGGCGATGGCTACCACGTTGGGCTATTTCTGGCGGCGTTTCAGCGGCGGCTGGGGTAGGATGGGGGCTTCTGTCTGCCAGAGTTAAAGGTGGCAACGGCCCTAGGTTTTGGGCAAGGGGTGGGGTAGCTTTGACTGCATTACTCTTTGAAAAAGCCATGGCCTTGTCCGTAACCGCCTGCCCGCTGTGTTCCCGTAACTGCGGCCTAGAGGTCGACATTCAGGACGGGAAATTTGCCAAAATCCGGGGCGATGAGCAGCACCCCATCAGCCAGGGCTACCTCTGCCAGAAGGCGGCCCGGCTCGAATATTATCAAAACCACGACGACCGCCTGCGCCACCCGCTTAAGCGCCAGCCCGATGGCTCGTTTGCCCGCATCAGCTGGGACACTGCGCTGAGTGAAATCGCGCAGCAGCTCAACCAGGTGAAAAAGCAGCACGGCGGGCCGGCGTTTGCCTTCGTGGGCGGCGGCGGGCAGGGCAACCACTGGGGCGGCGTGTACAGCAGCCAGATGCTGGCCGCCATGGGCAGCCGGTTCATCTACACGGCCCTGGCCCAGGAAAAAACCGGCGACATCTGGGTGAACGGCCGCCTGTTTGGCAGCCAGCTCTGCCACACCACCGAAGACGTAGAGCACGCCGACTACGTGCTGTTCATCGGTACCAACCCGTTTCAGGCGCACGGCATTGTAAATGCCCGCGACACCCTTAAGGCTATCCAGAAAGACCCCGCCCGCACGATGGTCGTCATCGACCCGAAGGTGACGGAAACGGCGAAAATGGCCGATATTCACCTCCAGCTTCGCCCCAGCACCGACGCTTATCTGCTGCTGGCGATGCTGGCCGTTATCGTGCGTGAGGAGCTGCACGACCAAGCGTTTCTGGCCCGGCACTGCACCGGTTTCGAGGCGGTGCAGCAGGAGCTGCTGGCCCTCGACCTCGAAGCGCATGCCGAGCGCTGCGACGTGCCGCTGGCCGATATCGAGCGCGTGGCCCGCGGTTTCGCCACCGCCGAAAAAGCCTGCGTGCGGGTCGATTTGGGTACCCAGCATTCGCAAAACACCACCCTGAACGGCTACCTCGAAAAGCTCCTCTACCTGCTGACGGGCAATTTTGGCCGGGCCGGCGGCAACAACCTGCACACCCTGCTCATTCCGCTGGTGAGCGATACCGACGAGCGGAAAAAAGGCATCCGCACGGCCCACCACGGCATGTTCCCGATTGGCGGCCTGTACCCGCCCAACATTCTGCCCGACGAAATCACCCACCCCGGCCCCGACCGGGTGCGGGCCGTGTGGGTCGACAGCGCCAACCCCGTGCTCACCTACGCCGACACCCAGGCCTATCGCGCCGCCTTCGAGCAGCTGGAGCTGCTGGTGGTGGTGGACGTGGCCCTGACCGAAACGGCGCGCCTGGCCCACTACGTGCTGCCGGCCGCCTCGCAATTCGAAAAAGTGGAGGCCTCCGGCTTCAACCTGGAGTTTCCGACCAACTTCTTCCACCTGCGGCACCCGCTGTTTCCGCCCCTGGAAGAGGCCCTGCCCGAGCCCGAAATCTATACCCGGCTGCTGGAAAAAATGGGGCTGCTGCCCACCAGTTTCCCGGTGCTGCGGGCGCTGGCGCGGGCAGAGCCCAAAGCCACGGCGCGGCTGGGCTACCTGCTGGCCCTCCAGCTGCTGTTCAAGCGCAAGCCGAAGCTGCAAAGGCTGGCCAGCTCGGTGCTGTACCGCACGCTGGGCCCCACGCTGCCGCCGGGCCTGGCCGCCGCCGCGCCGCTGCTGGGCCTGGCCGTGGTTTACGCCACGCGCTACTACGCCGCCGTGCAAAAGGCCGGCCTCGCGGGCAGCCGGCGCACGCTGGGCAACACGTTGTTCGAAAACCTGTTGGCGAGCCCGTCGGGCCGGATTATCAGCCGCCACGACTATGCCGACGTGTGGTCGCTGGTCAAAAACCCAGACCGGAAAATTTACCTGGAAATCCCGGAAATGCTGGCCGCCGCGCGTGCCCTGCCCAGGCAAGAGCCGGCCAACGGCGGGTTCCCCTTCGTGCTGATGGCCGGCGAGCGGCGCAGCTACAACGCCAACCAGATTTACCGCAACCCGGCCTGGCGCAAAACCGACCCCAAAGGCAGCCTGCGCATGCACCCCGCCGATGCCCTGGAGCTGGACCTGGCCCCCGGCGCGGAGGTGATTTGTGAGTCGGCCCGCGGCCGCATCCAGGTGTTTGTGGAGGTCGATAACACCGTGCGCCGCAAAATGGTGACCCTGCCCAACGGCTACGGCCTGCGCTACCAGGGCGGTGCCCCGGCCGGCCCCGAGCTCAACCTGCTCACGGATAGCCAGAATTGCGAGCCTTTCACCAAAACGCCCTACCACAAGTACGTGCCGGTGAGAATCAGCAAAGTAGCCGTGAGCTAGCGGCGCGGGCAGCCGCCTGGGCGGCGGCGGGTGCATCTTTGCGGCATGCTCTCGCACCCCCACGAAGTCTTCCTCGAAGTAGCCCAGCGGCTGAGCTTCACCAAAGCCAGCCAAGCGCTGTTCACCAGCCAGTCGGCCGTGAGCAAGCAGGTGAAGGCCCTGGAGGAGCGCTACAAAACCGGCCTGTTCGAGCGCCTGGGCAGCAGCATTCGGCTCACCCCCGCCGGCCGTAAGCTCTACGAAAAGTTACTGCAGGCCAAGCAGCTGCAACAGGAGCTGCACCAGGAAATGAGCGCGCTCAGCCCGGAGTTCGCGCCCATTCAGCACCTGCTCATCGGGGCTAGCACCACTATTTCGCTCTACGTGCTGCCGCCAGTGGTGTCGGCCTACCTGCGCCTGCACCCCAACCGCCAGCTCAGCCTCAAAAACCGCAATTCCGACAACATTCTCACCGCCTTGCTCGACCACGAAATCGAGCTGGGTATCATCGAAGGCATTCATAAAGTAAGCAACGTGACCTATACGCCCCTGCTCACCGACGACGTGGTGGCTGTGTGCGCCGCCAACAATCCGCTCGAAAAGCGCACCCTCGAAGTGCGTGACCTGCTCACCACGCCGCTGGCCCTGCGCGAGGATGGCTCGGGCACGTTGGCCGTGCTCGAAGAGGCCCTGGCCATGCATCGCATCAAGCTGGCGGCCCTGCCCGTGCGGGTGCGCCTGGGCGGCACCGAAGCCCTCAAAAACTTCGTGCGCGTCGATACCTGCCTAGCCTTTCTGCCCCGGCAGGCGGTGGTGAAGGAGCTGGCCTCGGGTGAGCTGGTAGAGGTCAAAATCAATAACTTCCCACTCCAGCGCGAGTTCAATTTTATCCAGCGCAAGGGCACCGAGAACAATGCGCCCTATAAGGATTTCCTGCACTTCACGCGGCGCTACTATTCCGATAGGGCATAGGCTATTCCAAATACCCATCCCTGACAGGCATACCTCAGGCAAAGCCATTCCGTACTTTGCCCCATGAAACTCGTTGCCTCCGAAACCATTTCCCGCCTCGCCACGCTGCATTGCTCGGCCTGCGGTACCGAATATTCTGCCTTCAGCTTGCAGCGCGTTTCGGCCTGCTGCAACGTGCCGCTGGTGGCCGCCTACGACCTGCGCGAGCCCCTGAGCCGCGCCGTAATCGACCAGGCCGATGCCTCGATGTGGCGCTACGGGGCCCTGCTGCCACTGCTGCACGAAGAAAACAAGGTGACGCTCGGCGAGGGCCTCACGCCGCTGCTGAACCTGCCGCGCCTGGCCGCCCGCTATGATTTGGCCAATCTGCTGCTGAAAGACGAAGGCCAGAATCCCACCGGCTCCTTCAAGGCGCGGGGGCTGAGCATGGCGGTGTCCAAAGCCAAAGAGCTGGGCGTGGACGGTTGCATCATCCCCACGGCCGGCAACGCGGGCGTAGCCCTGGCCGCCTACTGCGCCCGCGCCGGCCTCAAAGCCGTGGTGGTGATGCCCCGGCACACCCCGGAGGCGTTCAAGGAAGAATGTTACTGGTACGGGGCCGAAGTGGAGCTCGTCGATGGTCTCATCAGCGACTGCGGGGCGCGGGTACGCCAGCGCAACGCCGACGGGGCCCTGCTCGACATCTCGACCCTGAAGGAGCCTTACCGCCTTGAAGGAAAAAAAACCATGGGCTACGAAATTGCCGAACAGCTCAACTGGACTCTGCCCGACGTGCTGCTCTACCCCGCCGGCGGCGGCACCGGCCTCATCGGCATCTGGAAGGCGTTTCAGGAAATGAAGCAGCTCGGCTGGCTCGCGTCCGACGTGAAGCTGCCCCGCATGGTAGCCGTGCAGGCTGAAAACTGCTGCCCGCTGCTCGAAACCTACGAGGGCCGCCAGCCCAACTGCCACGCCTACCAGGGCCGCGCCACCCTGGCCAACGGCCTGGCCGTGCCCCATCCGCTGGGCGAAGCCCTGATGCTGCGCGTGTTGCGCGAGTCGAGCGGCACGGTGGTGAGCGTGAGCGAAGAAGGCATGCTGGCCGGCATGCGCGACCTCGGCCAGCTCGAAGGCCTGTTCGTGGCCCCCGAGGGCGGGGCCGTCTGGACGGCCGCGCGCCTGCTGCTGGCCACCGGCGAGATTCAGCCCCACGAGCGTATCCTGCTCCTGAATACCGGCAACGGCCAGAAATATATGGACAACGTGGCCGGGCGGGCCTTGGGGTAATTGGTGGGGTAGGAGGGTAGGAAAGTGGAGCTACTGGTGGAGCTAGTGGTCTGAGAGTTTAATTTCGTCAGTTACTTTGGTTAATTCAGCGTATCTATTTTTCAACTTATCGCGGGCCTTTTCCGTGGTGAAGGACCAGTTGACTTTCGTGGCGGCGTTGCGCTTGGCTTGCCAGGCCCAGGCCTCTTGTTCGAGTCGTTGCTGGGTGCCGATACGCTGGTCCAGGCACTGGCGGGCAAGGGCAGCAAATTCGATTTCGGCCATGTTGAGCCAGGAGCCATGCTTGGGCGT
>JANNDE010000385.1:0-6264 GCA_031387395.1 Hymenobacter sp. | reverse complement strand
ACGCCCAAGCATGGCTCCTGGCTCAACATGGCCGAAATCGAATTTGCTGCCCTTGCCCGCCAGTGCCTGGACCAGCGTATCGGCACCCAGCAACGACTCGAACAAGAGGCCTGGGCCTGGCAAGCCAAGCGCAACGCCGCCGCCACGAAAGTCAACTGGTCCTTCACCACGGAAAAGGCCCGCGATAAGTTGAAAAATAGATACGCTGAATTAACCAAAGTAACTGACGAAATTAAACTCTCAGACCACTAGCTACGAATTGAAAAGTGCCTTCCACTCCATATCCAAATCGTTAGGCTCCCCTCTCCCCAAGGAGTGGGGCCGGGGGTGAGGTGACCCGCCAGCACAAAAAAAGGGACGCCCCTCGCGGAGCGTCCCTTTCAAATAAGCAGCTTGCGCTACGAATTAAGCACCAGCTTCGTCAGCCTTAGCCTCTTCGCGGCTTTCGCCATCCTTAACGGTTTCGGTAGCCGTGTCAGCCGGAGCCGACTGCTCAACCACTGCGTTAGGAGCAACAGCTTCGCCGGTAACCTCGGTAGCCGAAGTCGTAGCGTCATCACCAGCAGCTTTCTTACCACCACGGCTGCGCGAACGACGGGTCGTAGCAGTAGCTTTTTCAGCGGCGGCCGTCTTAGCATCCATCAACGTTTCGTTGAAGTCCACCAGCTCGATGATGCACATCTCAGCGTTGTCACCCAGACGGGTATCGCTCAGCTTCAGAATGCGGGTGTAGCCACCGGGACGGTTAGCAATTTTGCCCGAAATGTTGCCAAACAACTCCTTAATCGACTCCTTATCCTGCAACGCGGCGAACACCATGCGGCGCGAGTGCGTCGTATCGTCCTTCGACTTGGTCAGCAGGGGCTCAATGTACTTACGCAGGGCCTTCGCCTTAGCCACCGTAGTGGTGATGCGCTTGTACAGGATGAGCGAAGACGACATGTTCGACAACATGGCGTGGCGGTGGGCGGTAGTCCGGCCCAAGTGGTTGATTTTTCTTCCGTGACGCATCGGTCGTTTGAAAAAGTGTGTGCTTGCGGGCGGCGACCACGGCGGACCACTCAGGCCTCATTAGAACCGCTGCCCCTTGGGCACACTGGTGAAAATAAAAAAGTAGTCGGTAGTAAGTACTCAGTAGTCGGACGGTTTAGTCTGATTACTGACTACCCACTACCGACTACTCAGGTAATGCTAGTCTTCGTCCAGGCGATATTTGCCCAGGTCCATCCCGAACTCCAAACCACGCTCTTCAACGAGGTTTTCCAGTTCGGTCAAGCTCTTCTTGCCGAAGTTGCGGAACTTCATCATGTCGGCAATCTCCAAGGTCACCAGCTCGCCCATCGTTTTGATATCGGCTGCCTTGAGGCAATTCTTAGCGCGTACGCTGAGCTCCATATCCTCCAACGGAGTCTTGAGCATCTTACGCATCTGCATGGTTTCCTCGTCAATCGGCTCGTCTTCGGTCACGCGCGGACCTTCGAGGGTCATCGTGTTGTCCGAGAACAGCATGAAGTGCTGAATGAGGATGTTGGCCGCACCTTTCAGTGCCTCCTCCGGGTGAATCGAACCGTCGGTCTGAATCTCGATAACGAGCTTCTCGTAGTCCGTCTTCTGCTCTACACGGGTGTTCTCAATGCTGTACTTCACGTTCTTGATAGGCGTGTAGATAGCATCGATGGCAATCTGACCGAAAACCTGGTCAGCTGGCTTGTTCTCGTCGGCGGGCACGTAGCCACGGCCACGGGCAATCGTCAACTCAAACTCCAGCTCGGTGCTGGGGTCGAGGTGCGCAATTACGTGGTCGGGGTTCAGTACTTCGAAACCGCTGGCGAACTTGGCAATATCAGCGCCCGAGAAGGTATCCTGGCCTTTCACGCGCACCGTAATTTTATCCGAGATAGCATCGCTCGTCTTCTTGAAGCGGACCATCTTCAGGTTCAGGATGATTTCGGACATGTCCTCAATCACCCCTTCGATGGTCGAAAACTCGTGCAACACGCTATTGGTGCGCACCGAAGTGATGGCGAAACCCTCCAGCGACGACAACAGAATGCGACGCAGCGCATTGCCGATGGTGACGCCGTAGCCCTTCTCGAGCGGCTTAAATTCAAACGTCCCGGTGAAGTCGTCGGATTTCTCCATCACCACTTTCTCCGGCATCTGAAAAGCTAAGATTGACATATGTGGGGCGTAAAAAATGTAAAAAATGGGGGTGAAGTATACGCACAAGAGCGGCCCGACAAATTGCCGGGCCGCTACCAGTAGCGCTATTTACTTCGAATACAGTTCGACGATGAGCTGCTCGGTGATTTTCTCCGGAATCAGCTCACGGGCGGGGGCGTTGATGAACTTGCCAGCCAACTCCTTGCCGTCCCACTCCAGCCACGAGAACTGGCGCGAGTTGCGAACCGACAGGCTCGTGGTGATGGCTTCCAGCGACTTCGACTTCTCACGCACGGCCACAATATCGCCGGGACGGAGGTGGTACGAAGGGATGTTCACCACTTCACCGTTCACGGTGATGTGCTTGTGACCAACGAGCTGGCGAGCAGCGCGACGCGTCGAGGCAATGCCCAAACGGTACACGGCGTTGTCCAGACGGGCTTCCAGCAGGGCGAGCAAGTTGTCACCGGTGATGCCGGGGAGCGCTGCTGCTTTGTGGAACAGGTTTTCGAATTGCTTCTCCAACATGCCGTACATGTACTTCACCTTCTGCTTCTCCATCAGCTGGACAGCGTACTCTGACTGCTTCTTGCGACGGCCACGGCCGTGCTGGCCCGGAGGATAGGCTTTCTTGTTGAGCGCTTTGCTCGGGCCGAAAATCGGCTCGTTGAAGCGACGGGCAATTTTTGAGGTAGGGCCGGTATAACGTGCCATTGTAATCTAATTTCTGAAGTGGAAAACTAAACGCGACGACGCTTGGGGGGGCGGCAGCCGTTGTGCGGCAGCGGCGTTACGTCGCGGATGGTGGTCACCTCAATGCCCACGTTGCCGAGGGCGCGGATGGCCGACTCACGGCCCGAGCCGGGGCCTTTTACGAATACTTCGGCTTTGCGCATGCCCAGGTCGTGGGCTACTTTACCGCAGTCGCTCATCGCCATTTGAGCGGCGTAGGGCGTGTTTTTCTTCGAACCGCGGAAGCCCATTTTGCCGGCCGAAGCCCACGAAATAACTTGACCGTTGTTGTTGGTGATGGAGATGATGATGTTGTTGAACGAGGCACGGATGTGTACCTGGCCCACCTGCTCCACCACGACAACGCGCTTCTTGGCTTTGTCTTTTCTTTTTTGTGCCATTTGGTTATCGCAAAAAATGCGGGAGGTGTTGGCGCTGGCCGCGCAAGTGCATTACTCGCAGCCGCCAGCGCCGATTCCCGTGTGAATTTATTTGGTTGCCTTTTTCTTGCCGGCCACCGTTTTGCGCTTGCCCTTACGGGTACGCGAGTTGTTTTTGGTGCGCTGACCACGAACCGGCAGACCTTTGCGGTGACGCAGACCACGGTAGCAGCCGATGTCCATCAAACGCTTGATGTTCGTCGTTACTTCCGAACGCAGCACGCCCTCAGTCTTGTGCTCGGCGGCAATGATGGCGCGGACGGCACCCGACTCCTCGTCGGTCCAGTCCTTCACCTTCTTGTTGACATCGATGCCAGCTTTTACCAGAATCTTGCTGGCGTTGCTCCGGCCAATGCCGAAAATGTAAGTCAGCGAAATTTCGCCGCGCTTGTTGTCCGGGATATCAACCCCTGCGATACGAGCCATTGTGTGTGGTTATGTGTTTGCGGACAGAAACCCGGCAACTTCTTGGAAGGCGGGCCGAAGGCTAGTAACCAACGACCCAGTACCCAAGGTTCCAGGGTTCTAAAAATTGAATTAACCCTGACGCTGCTTGAAGCGGGGGTTTTTCTTGTTGATGACGTAGAGCTTGCCATTACGGCGGACCAGTTTGCAGTCCACGCTACGCTTTTTCACCGAGGTTTTTACTTTCATGACCTGTGAAGGAAAACGGGTTTATTTATAACGATACTTAATCCGGCCCTTCGACAAGTCGTAGGGAGACATTTCCAGTTTCACCTTGTCGCCGGGCAGAATCTTGATGTAGTGCATCCGCATCTTGCCCGAAATGTGGGCAATCAGCTGGTGACCATTCTCCAGCTCCACGCGGAACATGGCGTTGGAGAGGGCTTCTAGGATGGTTCCGTCCTGCTCAATCGAGGCTTGTTTTGCCATAAGGGCTACTGCTGCAATGCTTTTTCGATGTATTCAAAGGAGGTAAGAATCTCCGCCTTTTCTTTTCTAACTACTACAGTGTGCTCGAAATGCGCCGACGGCTTGCGGTCCTTGGTGCGGATAGTCCAGCCATCCGCCTCCTGCACCACGTCCTTCTTGCCCAGGTTCACCATCGGCTCAATTGCGATGACTAAACCCGTTTGCAAGAGCGGCCCGGAACCCCGCTTGCCGTAATTCGGCACCTCGGGTTTCTCGTGCAGCTTCGCGCCAACTCCATGGCCGACCAGCTCGCGCACCACCCCGTAGCCCAACGGGGCCACATGGTTCTGGATGGCGTAGCTGATATCGCCCACGCGGTTACCGCTCACGGCTTGTTCGATGCCTTTATACAGCGACGCTTTGGTTTCCCGCAGCAGCGTCAGCACTTCCGGCGTCACCTCCCCGATTGGGTAAGTGTATGCACTATCTGAATGAAAGCCATTCAGGAAAACCCCACAGTCCACCGATAGCACGTCACCGCTTCGTAGCGGCTCGTCGGTGGCGAACCCGTGTACTACCACCGAATTTGGCGAGAGGCACAGGCTGAAGGGAAACTTATTGTAGCCTTTGAAGGATGGCACCCCACCATGGTCACGGATGAATTCCTCTGCGCGCTTATCAAGCTGCCGCGTCGTCACTCCTTCCTTCACCATGCTCGCGACTTCGCCGTGGGCCTTGGCCAGCACAAGAGCACTGGCGCGGATGAGGTCAATCTCTTCTTCAGTTTTATATTGAATGCTACCGCTTGCCATTATTGCTGCTTACGAAGCTATCGAAATGGGCTGGGCCGTGCGACCGCGCAGCTTGCCCGATTTCATCATGCCGTCGTAGTGTTGCATCAACAAGTAGCTCTGCACCTGGTTCACCGTGTCGAGCACTACCCCCACCATGATAATGAGCGACGTGCCGCCATAGAAAGCCGAGAACGGACGCGTAACGCCCAGCAACAAAGCCAACGCGGGGAAGATAGCAATGAGGGCCAGCGCCACGGCACCCGGCAGGGTGATGCGCGTCAGGATTTCATCGATGTATTCCGAAGTATCGCGGCCGGGTTTCACTCCGGGCACAAAACCACCGCTCCGCTTCAGGTCATCGGCAATCTGATTCGGATTGACGCTGATGGCCGTGTAGAAGTAGGTGAAGATGATAATCAGCAGGCCAAAAGTCAGGTTGTACTGCCACGAGGTGTAGTCCGAGAACTTCACCCCGATGTAGCTAGCCGTATCACTCTGATTCTGCCATACCGAAGCCACGATGGCGGGCACGAACATCAACGACTGTGCAAAGATGATAGGCATTACGCCGGCCGCATTTACCTTGAGGGGGATGAACTGACGCTGTGCGTCCAACTGCGTGGTGCCGCCAACTTGTTTAGCGTACTGCACCGCGATGCGGCGAACCGCCTGCGTGAGCACGATAACCGCCATTACCACCAAGAACAGGACCACCATTTCCAGCAGGAAAATCAGCGACTTGTTAATGCCTTTCGTAGTGGCCTCACCGATGATGGCACCGGGGAGACGCGACACGATGCCAATCATGATAATCATGGAGATGCCGTTGCCAATGCCTTTATCCGTGATTTTCTCGCCCAGCCACATGCAGAACAACGTGCCGGCCGTGATGATAATCATGGTCGAAACGGTGAAGAACGTGCCGGGATTGATGATGGCCTCAGCATTAATCGTGGCGATGAAGCCAACCGACTGGGCCAACACAATCGGAATCGTGAGAATCCGGGTGTACTGGTTAATTTTCTTACGTCCCGACTCGCCTTCCTTCTGGAGCTTCTGAAAGTAAGGCACGGCAATCGTGAGCAGCCGCAACACAATCGACGCCGAGATGTAGGGCATAATGCCCAACGCGAAGATGGATGCATGGCTGAATGCGCCGCCGAGCAGCGTATCCAGGATGCCGAACAGACCTGCCGCACCCGTTTTGAGTTGGGTGGGGTCAACGCCCGGCAACACCACGTAAACGCCTAGGCGATAGATGG
>JANNDE010000363.1:0-22026 GCA_031387395.1 Hymenobacter sp. | reverse complement strand
GTGGGCGATACTCGCCAGGATTTACAACGAGTGTCGCCCTCCGGGCAGGCCCCCCGCTGGGACTTTATTCCTGAGGGTCAATTTTTACTATCGACATATTGCCCTCCGGGCAGCACCCCGCTGGGGTTATCAAACGGCGCGTTTGCGTAAGTCCTGAAAGTAGTAAAGCGAAGCGAATAGGGGTAGCAGAGAAAAAGAACTTGCCCAGCCAATTCGTTTTCGCTTCCAACCGCCGGGATTTCCACCCGTAGCCGGTGCCGCGGTTGCCATTGCCGCCAACCTGCATCCCTCCAGACGGGTCGGCAGCGGGCAATGGAGAAGTATCAGTTCTGTCAGAGGTGGGGCCCAAGCCCCGCAAGCCGCTTACTGGTGTGGGGCTGATGCCAGATTCATTGAGTTGTGATACGAATGTATATAAAGTGCAATTTGATTTCATGCGTCGCGGTTATTCATCCATTGTCTCCGGAGAGTAAACCAATAGGTTGGGCTAGCTTCTAAACTGTTTCATCAGAATTAGCGCGGGCGCAATAGCAGCAAGCACACCTTTGCTGAACCCAGTGCGGGCGGAGAGCCATCGGCTCCTGAGTTGGTCTGTTTTCTCAAATTTATCCTGTCGATATGAATTATTTATTACGCTGGCTGCTGCTAACCAACGCTTTGCTCTTGCCTGGTTGGGCTTGGGCCGAAGGCTCCAAGCAACTGACCCCGAACACCACGGGCACCACCGCCGACCTCACGCTGGCCACTAATACCCGCAGCGGTTTCCTTTCTCACGACGTGAACCTTGGGGGCACTGGCAACACTTCGCTGGGCTTTTTGAAGCCTGCTGGCTACAACTACAACGGCGTGGCTTTTTCCGAAGACCATCGGATGGTTGTGCGGGTGAAGGCCGGTGAAACGCTGTTTTATGGTGTGCACCGCACCCCCACCAACCAACTCGCGGCTGGTACCAACCAACGCGACCTGATTCTGACGCTACGCTTTGGGGCCGGAGCGGGCACGGCCGTGCAAACCACCACCCTGCTTCGCGATGTGGCCTCGGCCAACCAAGTCCTGCTCATCAATACCCAAAACGGGGTGATTGACGACGCGGCTCAGGCCCAGGCCGGCCCACTGCCCACCGTCGGCGGCTATCAGCCGCTGAGCTACACCAACATTACCGGAGCCGACCAGGACTTTTACCTGGAGTTTACGCAGCTCGGTGAAGGCACCCCCGGTAGCTACGATGCCACCTTCACGATTGCCCAGCGGTTCTCGACCTACGATTTCTGGGACCTGACCGTGCGTACCGCCGGTGGGGTGGAGCAGCCCGGCCGTTTGCGTTCCAAGCTCTGGTCGTTTTCGGCGGGGGCTACTGACGGGCGCTTTTCCAGTGCTTTCGCCATGTTTCCGCTCATCCCGGATGCCTCGGCGACGAACCGTTATTACGTGAAGAAATTTGAGCTGGCCGGCATTAACCCCCAGATATTTTTTCGCTTCACCACTAACTCGCGCGGCACTACGGCCAGCGCCACCGCCTTCCCGGTGTCGCGCAAGAGCCAGACCATCGCCAGTGGCTTTTCTGACTACCCCGAGTTTGAGAACTTCATCCAGAATCCGGATGCTGCTATCTGGCCCTCCACGGCCCCGCCCACCTTCGCGGTGAAGTCGGTAACCCCATTTTGCGGCCCGACCGGCAATGGGCAGCTAGCCTTTACTACCACGAGCACGGTGGCCGGCCAACTCGTGATTGTGGTGGACCTCAACGGGACGGCTGGCTACCAGCCCGGCACCCGCGACATCGTGGTGGAAAAAGCCGTGCCCGTGGGGGCAAGCACTGTTGTCTGGAACGGCCTCGACGGCCTGGGAGCCCCCGTGCCGAACGGTACGGCCATAACCCTGAACTTTAAAAGTGGGGCCGCACCAGTGAACTTTCCGGTGGTGGATGCCGAAAATAACGTGGGGGGATTCCGCATCGAAAATGTGCGCCCTGCTACGGGCTTCGATGTGCTGTTCTGGGATGATACCAATCTGTCGACAAGCCTGTTTCCGGCTCCGCAGGCCAACGCGGCCGGTGCATTGTCTTCGGGGGGCGTGCACGATTGGGGCACGGCCTCGGGCGCGGGCCTGCCTACCACCGACGCGGGCAACAATTATGTAGTGAATACCTACACCTTTGGCAACGTGAACGCTGTGGACCGGGTCTACACGCTCACTTTCGTGTGCGACGGCGATGGCGACGGTATTAGCAACGCCAACGACATCGACTGGGACAACGACGGCATCAGCAACACGGAGGAGAGCAGCGGCGTGAACCCGGCCACGCTCACCGCCAACGGCGTGCCCACTTACCTCGACGCGGCCTACGTGCACCCTACGCTGGGCGCGTTCCGCGATGTGAACGGCGACGGCATCAACGATGTATTTGATTTGGACCTTGACGGGCTGCCCAACTTTCAGGACATCGATGCCGACAACGACGGCATCACTGACGTGGTGGAGGCCAACGCCAGCGGCGCGACCATTGCCAGCTACGACCCTGCTACCGGCCGCATTACCGGCGCGGTGGGCACCAACGGCATGCCCGACGCGGCTGAAACTGCCGCTGGCAGCGGTGCGACCAAGTTCCCGCTCACCAACACCGATGGCAGCGGCCGCCCCGACTTTCTCGACATCGATGCCGATAACGACGGCATCCCCGATAACATCGAGGGCCAGCCCACCGCCACTTACCGCGCCCCCAGCGGCCTCGACACCGACCAGGACGGCCTGGATAACACTTACGACCCCACCCCCGGCGGTGCGGCAACGGCCGGCGTGGCCATGCCCCTGACCAATACCGACGGGGCCGACCAGCCCGACTACCGCGACACCGACTCGGACAACGACGGCCGCCTCGACAGCGTGGAGGGCTGGGATACCGATAACGACGGCGTGGCCAACACCACGGCCAGCGGCCTCGATACCGACCAGGACGGCTTGGATGATGCGTACGATACGATTAACACGACCACGACGACCTTCGCCGGTAATGCCCAAAACGGCCGCCTGCCCACCACTTACCCCGACGTGAACAAGCCCGGCGGCGACCGCGACTGGCGGCAGGTGCTCAACGTAGCCCCCGTGGCCAGCAACGTGACCAACGCCCCGGCCATGCTCGCCTCGAATGCCCAGACGGCCATTCAGCCCCTGGTGGGCACCGATGCCGACGGTACGGTGGCCAGGTTTATCATTCAAAGCCTGCCCCTGGCGACCCAGGGCGTGCTGTTTTACTTTGACGGCACTACCACCGTGGCCGTGGGCATTGGCCAGCTTGTGCCGTTGGCCAATGCCGGCGGGCTGCGCTTCGACCCGGCCGCGACCTTCGCTGGCGGCGCCACGTTCACCTACGCGGCCATCGACAACGACGGACTGACCGGCAACACCGCGACGTACACCATTCCGGTGGTGGCCCCGCTCAGCTGCCAGCCTTCGTACCTCGACAACGCCACGGCCGGCAGCGGCCTGACGGCCGAGTACTACGCTGGCTACTTCAACGACGACCCGAGCTTTTACCAGCGCAGTGCCCCGCTGCGCCGTCTCGACCCGAACCTCGACTTCAGCTCCGGCAACGGCAGCGCCACCTGGGGCGATTTGACCGGCGTGGCCATCAATAACTCAACCGACTGGGATAGCTACTCCGCCCGCTACCGGGGCAGCCTTTACATTACCACGGCCGGCTCGTACACGTTCTACCTGAACTCCGACGATGCCTCGTACCTGTGGCTCGATGGTGCGGCCCTGGCCCCAACCATCGCCAATGCCCTGGTGGGCGTGCCCGGCCAGCACCCCGTGCGGGAAAGCAGCGCGACCATTACGCTCACGGCCGGCTTGCACGACCTGACGGCGGCGTTTGGTGAATTCGCCGGCGGCAATTACTTCCGCCTCGAATACGCCAGCGCGGCCAACAATATTGCCCGCCAGGTGGTGCCGCAGAGCCTGCTGTGCGCCGGCCCGGCCACGACCAACAACCCGCCCGTAGCCAGCGACGCCACCAACGCCGCGCTGCTGAACACGGCGGCGGCCACGGTACTCAGCCCCAACCTGAGCGGCACCGACCCGGAAGGCAACGCCACCATTGCCTACTACAATATCACGACTTTGCCCACCGCGGCCAGCGGGGTGCTACTCTACAACGGCGTGGCAGTGGTGGCGGGCCAGGCCATTCCGGCCGGCTCGCTTGCCCTGCTCGCCTTCGACCCGGCGGCCGGCTTTGGCGGCAATGTCACGTTCACCTACTCGGCCACCGACAACGGCGGCCGCCTCGACCTGACCCCCGCCACTTACACCATTCCCGTGACTCCGGTGGCCGACGTGACCACCGTCCTCACCGGCCCCGCGTCGGTGAGCCCCGGCCAGCCCACGGGTACCTACACGGCCACTTTTGCCAACGAAGGCCCAAGTACAGCTACTAGCGTGACCCGCCAGGTAACCCTGCCCGCTGGTGCCTCCAACGTGGTGCTGCCCACCGGGGCTACGCTCACGGGTAGCATCATCGATTTCGGTACCGCCACCACGCAGGCCAGCGGGGCCAGCACGGCCTTCCTGTTCAGCTTCACGCCGGCCGCTACGGCTACGGGTACCCAGGCGGTGACCAGCAACGTGACGACCGCCACCACGCAAGGCAGCAACACCGCGCCCGATGCCTCGACCATTACCGCCCCGGTAGCATCTAAGGTCAACGTGGCCGCCACCATCACGGCTACCACGCCCACGGTGGCGGCTGGCACGCTGGCCGCGGCCGGCACGCCCCCCCAGTTCAGCGTTACCTTCAGCAATGGCGGCCCAACGGCGGCGGCCGGGGTTGCGGCCTCGGTGCAGCTGCCCCGGTTGCTGACCAATGTGACCGCTACCAATGGCGGCGTGTATGACGCCAACACGGGCGTGGTGAGCTACGCGGCGCTTACCGCCATCGCCAACGGCGGCAGCACCACGTCGGTTATCACTTTCGATGCCCCCGCTACCGGCCCGGTAGTAGCCACGGCCATTATCGCTGCCACGACCAGCGAAGCCGGCCAGACGGCCAACAACACGGCGGCCGCCACGGTCGCCATCACCCCGGCTTTCGACCTGACCACGACCATCAGCGGCCCGGCTTCGGCCGTGGCCGGCAACCTGGTGACCCTGGTCGTGACGACGACCAACAACGGCCCCAGCGCCGCCGCCAACGCCGTGCAGACCCTGCAGCTGGCCACGGGCCTGAGCAATGTGTACGTGAGCAACGGCGGGGTGTACAACCCGGCTACTACCACCCAAACCATCGTATCGAACGGCGTGAGCTACTTGGTGCCGGCCGGCGGCGTGGTGTTCCCTACCCTGGCCAGCCTGCCCAGCGGCCAGACGGTGGCCAACTCGGTGAGCTACGCGCAGCCCGCCACCGCCTTTGCGCCCTCGGCCCTCACATCGCCCAACACGGCCTCGACGGCCAGTACTGCCGGCGACACCAACCTGGCCAACAACCTGGCTTTCCTCAACGGAGCCGCCAGCAGCACCAGCCTGGCCGTGGCCCCGGCCGGGGCCGGCACCGCTAATACCTACACCCGCATCAGCTCGTCGGGGGCCACTGCCACGGTAGGCAGCCCCGTTACCCTGACCGTGGTAACCGGCAATAATGGTCCCGGCCAGGCTGCTGGTGTCACGCAAACCGTGCAGATTTTGCCCGGCTTCACCGCCGCCACCCTCCAGGTGAATGGCAGCACGGGCACGCTGAGCGGCAACGTCATCACCTTCGCGGGAGGGACTACTTACAATACGCTGACCGGCTTCGTGACCTTCGTGGCGCTGACCGACGGCACGGCGGGCAGCACCAGCGGCACCAGTGTGAGCAACACCATCACCTTCCTCGCCCCGGCCAGCACCGGTGCCAATGGCCAGCTCCTGGCCATGGCCGCCGTGCGCACCACCACCACCGACCCCGTTCCGGCCAACAATGTGTCGTCGGTCGCCATAACGCTGCTGCAAACCACCGATTTGGTGGCCACCATCAGCGGCCCGGCATCGGCCATGGCCGGCCAGCTGGTAACGTACACCGCCAGCTTCACCAACAACGGCCCGATGACGGCTACCGGCGTAACCGAAACGGTCCAGCTGCCGGCCGGTTTGAGCGCAGTAACCATCACCGATGCCGCTGGCAACGCCGTGAGCGGCGCGACCTACAGCGCCGCCACCGGGCTGGTTACCTTCCCCACGCAGGCCCTCGACCCCAGCGGTACTACGCAGGTATTTCAACTGGCCTTCGCGGCTCCGGCCCAGAGTTTCAGCCCGCGCAGCAGCGTTGGCTCGACCAGCCCCGATGCGGTGCCGGCCAACAATTCGGCCACCGCGACCACCGCCGTGGCTGCCGTCGCCGACCTCACGACCACGGTAGCCGGCCCGGCCACTGCCGTACCCGGCAATGCCGTAACGTACGCCGTAGCCACCACCAACAACGGCCCGGCTGCCGCCACCAACGCCGTAACCACGTTGCAGCTGGCCGCCGGTCTCACCACCGTGAGCGTGCCCAACGGCAGCTACGATTCGACTTCCGGCCTGGTCACCTTCACCACCCTGGCCACCCTGGCCAGTGGGGCCAGCACAACCAACAGCGTAACGTTTATGATGCCCAGCGCCGCCAGCGGCCAGACTACTGGCGTGTCGACGGCCACGGCCGACCAGACCGACCCGATTCCCGGCAACAACGCTTCCAGCGTGGCCACGAGCGTGGCTCCCGCGACGTCGACGTCGGCGGACCTGACGGCGGCCTTAACCGCTGCCGGTTCGGTAGCCGCCGGGGCCACTATCACTTTCACGGCCACTTATGGCAACATTGGTACTAACCCGGCTCTGAACGTAACGCCCACCCTGCAGCTAACGCCCGGCTTTACCACGGCCACCATTCAGGTGGCGGGCCAGACGGGTACGCTGAGCGGTACCATTATCAGCTTCGCCAACGGTACCACGTACAACACCCAGACCGGCATAGTGGCCTTCCCGACCATCGCCAGCCAGGCCACCGGTGCCAACGTGAGCTACGCCGTGACCGTGACGGCCCCTGCCACCGGACCCCTGGCCGCTACCGCCGCCGCCACCTCGGATACGAGCGAGCCGGCCACTGCCGCAGCCCGCGTCAACAACGTGGCCAGCGCCAGTACTGCTATCACTGCTTTGTTTGACGCGGTGACGAGCATCAGCGGGCCGGCCTCGGCGCTGCCTGGTACCAGCCCGACCTACACCGTGACGACGACCAACAATGGGCCTTCGCCCACGGCCAGCGCCACCACCCAGACCGTGACCGTACCCGCCGGCCAGACACCGGCCACCATCACCAACGGCGGGGTGTATTCGAGCGCCGCTAACACCATCACCTGGACGATTGCGGCCGGGCAGGCCGCGGGCAGCAACGGCGCGGTGGCTAATAGCTTCACCCTGGTGCAGCCCGTCGCCGGCCTGGCGCTGACCGCCACCGCCACCGTGGCCGGTGAAAGCAACGCCGGCAACAACACGGCGGCCATCACCACGACGGCTGCCAACCAGCCGCCGCTGGCCTATGCCGTGGTGAATACGAACCAGGACCCAATGGTCAACTCGGCCAACATGCCGCTGGGCATTGCTGCGCTGCTGGCCTCGGACCCCGAGAATGCACTAAGCACCACCACGCCGTTCACCATCGTGAGCATCCCCACGGCCGCCCAGGGCGTGCTGTACTACAACAGCACCGGTACCACCTACGTGGCCGTTGCTGCTGGCCAGGCCCTGACCAGCGCCCAGGCTACCTCGTTGCGCTTCCAGCCCAATGGTAGCTTTGCGGGCAATGCCTCCTTTACCTACCTGGCCACGGATGCCGCGGGCAGTCAGTCGCCGGTAGCCGGGTACACCATTCCGGTAGCGGCCGATAAGCTGGCGGTATACGCTCGCCCCACGACGACCAAAGGCGGCAACGCCAATATATACGTGGCCGGGGATGTACTCGCCTACGGCATCGACCCCAACACGGCACAGTACAACAGCGCCGGGCTCATCTACGACCCGGCCACTGGCGCAGCTCCCGCTACGGGCACCGGCACGGCAAACAACGGCTTGCAGGTGGCTAAAATCAGTGCCGCCGATTCAACTACGCTGGCCGGTTACGGCATCCGCTTCACCCGCGCTACGGGCGTGTTCACGGTGTTTAATCCGGCGCTGCTGCCGCGCACGGGCCTCGCCCTGCCTGCCATCACGGTAACGTCCGTTGACCTGAACGGTGGCGTGAGCACCACTTCAATCGCACTCCTGACGGGTGCCAATCCTTTGCCCGTCGAGTTGACGGACTTTCAGGCCAGAGCCACCCAGCTCGATGCCCAGCTGACCTGGCGTACTGCCTCGGAGAAGAACAACGACCACTTCAACGTGGAGCGCAGCCTCAACGGCACGAGCTTCGTGAAAATCGGCCAGGTGAAGGGCCAGGGCACCAAAACCAGCCCGACCGACTACGTCCTGACCGATGCCAACGTCGGCGCTACCGCCAGTGGCCCGGTGTATTACCGTCTCCGGCAGGTTGATGCCGATGGCACCGCCACCTTCTCACCGGTGCGCGTGGTGCGCTTTACGGCCGTAGTGAAGGCCGAAATCAGCCTGTACCCCAACCCGGCCACCGCCGGAACCGGGGCCACGCTTGACCTCACCCGCCTGTCTGCTGGTATGTACCAGGTGCGCCTGCTCGATATGGCCGGCCGCACTCTGGGCAGCTACGCGCTGGCTGGGGGCCTGGCCCATGTGCTCGACGTGCGGACCCTGGCCGAGGGGGCCTATCTGGTGCGCGTAACGGGCGAGACGGTTAACCTTACCATCCGCTTGGTAAAAAAATAAGCCGTTGTCGCTATCCTGTCAGAAACCCCTTCCCTTCGTGTGGAGGGGTTTTTTGATTCCTCCCCCTCGTTATTCCACTTGCTTTCTGCAATCAATTCGCTGCTTTTATAAAAACCACCGCCGCTTCCGTCCGGCTGCTGTTTAAAAACATGGCCCTGCGGGCCAGCCTATTCGACTGCCAACCACTGGTCCTTTTTCAGGTAAATCAAGAACGACTTGATTTACCTGGCCGTTTCCCAAACCGGGTTTTGCGCCAACTTCCGGTTATAACGTAAAAAGCCCAATACCCGGTCGTGCATAGCCATCTTGTAAGCGGCCAGCGTGAGGATTTAGGGAAGGGGTAGTGCAAATCAGCCAGTGCATCGCACGTGGTGCCCAAGCTGCGACGTGGGTTGTAGCGCCCTCTTCGGGCTTGCATCACCTGCCGTGTGGTATTCGTCAAACAACGGAGCTGCTCAGGAAGACATGGTCCCGAAATCGTTCGACTAATGAGCGGACAGCTGGCCCGAAGCCGGCAGCCCGGCAGAGACGCCGCCTAGAGCGGTTTCTCTGTGAGTATACCGAGTTAAAAGTGGAGAGTTAAAAGTTAAAAACCAGACGGATTGGATTTTAACTTTTAACTTCTTTAAAAAGCGTACAGCAACCGGAAAACCGCTGTAATGTAGACTTTCTTAGCCCCAACGGGGCGGCATACCGGTAGTAAATAACTGATAAACAAGTTAAAGCTCCAACGGGGCGACATTCGTCCGGATTCATGCCGGGTATCGCCTCGCTCGGACTTTGTAACTCAATATCAACTAGTTACTACTGATATGACGCCCCGCTGGGGCTGAGAGTGCGTAAGACCTATCCTAATTTAAAAAGCCCGAATCTACTCGGCCTTCTTCCGGCTTTTTTTGGCGGGCGCGGCCGCTTCAGGGTTGCCCTCGGCGGTCGGCGCTTCATTGGCAGCCGCAATTACACCGCCGGTGCTCAGGGGCTCGCCCGCGGCGGGCTCTTCCGTTTTGGCCGCTTTGGCCTTCTTGGCTTTAGGGGCGGGTGTTTCGGCGGCTTCAGTTTCGGCAGCCGCGTCGGTTTCCGGAGCGGCTTCGGCGGCCTCGTAGGGGCGGTGCTTGCTCACGATACCGTACCAGGAAGCCAGCTTCCTGATGTCGGACAAATACACGCGGTCACGGTCGTAGTCCGGAATCACACCGGCCAGGAAACCGGTCAGCTCGCTCTCGTCCGACTTGGCCGATACCGGCGACGAAGCGCCGTGCTTTTGGTAAATGCGCTCGAAAACCTCCGTCAGCGGCACGGTTTCGTCGGCATCCTGGGTGTAAATCGAAATTTCCGACAGCAGCGACACCTTGTTGCGGGCCGGAGCCAGCGTGCGGGTGGCTTTCTCATCGAGGCTTTCGACGAGCACGCCGTGGCGCGCGGCGCGCACCAGACGGTACAGGCCGGGCATGCCGCTGATAGCGGCCAACTCTTGCAGTTCGTAGGGCATTCTTTTGGGAATGAGTGATTAGAAAAAGAGGAATGAGGAATAAAAAACGGCCGCCGCCCGTAGGCCATGCGTCAGTCCCTATTCCTCATTCTTGGGGGTAAAATTACGAAGGTTTATTGTTCCGTCGCGTTCGAGCCCGTTGCGCCCAGCTTAAAGACGATGGGCAGGCTGGTCAGAATGGGATATTCGGGCTTTTTGAACTTCAGTAGCCGCACCACGCGCAGGGCTTCGTCGCCGGTGCCGCCGCCCACCTGTTTCACCAGCTTAATACCGGACAGGGTGGCGTCGGGGTTCAATGTAAAGCTCACAATGCACTGGCCCTGAATGCGGTTGCGTTTGGCCATGAGCGGGTATTTCAGCTCGCTGCCGATGAAGTCGTACAGGGCCGCCTGGCCACCTTCGTAATACTCGGCCACCGGAATAACCTTGCCGGTCCCGGCTCCGGCAGTGCCCGGGCCCTGCTCAGCCTGGGGTTTGGGCGCGGCGGGGGTTTGGGCCAACGCCGGCGCGGCGGCGGCCAGCAGCAGGCCCAGGGCCAGCGGCGCAATGGTGGAAACGTGTTTAGCGAACATAAAATAAGAGCGGAGAGAAACGAATGAAGGAGACGCGCGGCATACCTGCTGGCAGGCTGCGCGCCAAAGGCAATTTCGGGTCCAAATTACGCCCCGGCGGCGGCATCGGCCGCCCAGTCTTTATTTACTTCAGCGATGAAATCGAGTACTTCTTCGCGGCCCCGGGCTGTTTCGGCCGAGGTGAGGAAGTAGCGCGGCAGCTCGTCCCAGATTTCGCTCATTTTGCGCAGGTATTCGGTAATCAGGGCCTTGGTCTGGGCGGTCGACTGCTTATCAGTCTTCGTGAAAATCATCACGAAAGGAATTCCTTCTTCGCCTAGTTTTTCCATGAATTCCAGGTCGGCGGTCTGCGGAGAATGGCGCGAGTCGATGAGCACGCACACGCACATCAGGTTGGTCCGGTTGCGCAGGTAGTAGTTTATCATCTTGGCCCATTCGGCGCGCGACACTTTGCTCACTTTGGCGTAGCCATAGCCCGGCAAATCGACCAGGAACCAGTCGTCGTTAATAACAAAATGGTTTATCAGTTGCGTCTTGCCCGGCGAAGCCGAAGTTTTGGCCAGCCCGTTGCGGCCCGTGAGCATGTTGATGAGCGAGGACTTGCCCACGTTGGAACGACCAATGAAAGCGTATTCCGGCAGCGTAGGTGCGGGGCAGAGGTCGGCGCGGGAATTGCTGGTGAGAAAGCGGGCATCGCGGATAAGCATGGGTAATGGGCACCAGAAATGAAAAAATAACGGCCCGCAAAATTACACCCTAACCTGCCACCCTCCTCAGAGTTAAAAAAAACACGGCTCAGTTGCTATTTCGTCGTGGCTTCTATATTTGCGCGGCTTCCCGGCTCATCAGCCAGTTCCAAGCCATACACCTGAATGCTCCCGAATGGCCCTCAACCCCTCGTTTTGCCGGTTTTGTACACAATCAGTCTATCTTTGCCTCCTCATGGCAACGCTACAATGTGCGGCACTGCCGGTAAATGGGCGGTTACCTTCGGCGCAATTCGGCATTAAGGTCTAACCCTGCGGCGCATTTTCAGTATAAGCCCCAAAATGTGCGCGGCAGCGGCGAAAGGCCGTTTAGGCCGTATTCTCTACTATCATCCCTTCAGAAATCTTTTTTTCTCAAACCTCTCCTCCAATGGACAACTTATCCAGAAGGTTACTGCTAGCGTCGTGCGCCGTTGCCCTCACTGCCTCCGTGGCTGCTCCGGCTCAGGCGCAAAGCACACGCAAGGACCTCAAGACCGGCAACAAGTTCTTCGAGCAGGAAAACTACCGCGCGGCCATTCCTTACTTCGAGAAGGTATTGGCTAAAGACCCAAACAACGCCAAGGCGCTGTTCAACGCGGGTATTGCCTACATGTCGTTCGATAAGGAGAAGGCCAGCGACTACATCTACAAAGCGCAAAAGCTGAAGCCGAAGGTTTCGAAGGACGTGGACTACTGGCTTGGCCGGGTCGACCACCTGAACTACAACTTCGATGAGGCTATCGCTCACTATCAGGCGTACAACGCCACGCTGAAGAAAAACGACCAGCGTAAAGAAGAGCTTGCCCAGCTTATCGCCCACAGCAAAAACGCCAAAATCCAGTTCAATTCGCCGAAGGACATCTTCGTGAAGAACCTGGGGCCCACCATCAATACGCAGTATTCGGAGCACAGCCCGGTTATCTCGTCCGATGACAAGCTGCTCATCTTTACCTCGCGCGGCGAGAACGTGACCGGGGCCAGCGGCAGCGTGAGCGACCAAAAGAACAAGAGCGTGGCTGCCGACGGCGAGTACTACGAAGACGTGTTCGAAGCCACCCGCATCGACGACGAGAACTGGCAGAAACCCCGCTCGCTGAGCGGCGTGCTGAACGGCAAAGGCCACGATGCCTCGATTCAGCTCTTCGACAACGACACGAAGTTGCTGATGTACCGCAACGACAACAACGGCGACCTTTTCGTAACCGATAAGGCGGGCGGCGACTGGTCGGCTCCCAAGCCCCTGGATGGCAACATCAACTCGAAAGCTTTTGAGTCGGATGCCTTCATCTCGCCAGATGGCCTGACGCTCTACTTCTCGACCGGCAAGTTTTCGGAAGATGGTACGCTGGACTTGTATGTGGCCACCCGCAGCGCCATGGGGGCCGATTGGGGCTCGCCCCGTACGCTGGGTGCCAACATCAATACCAAGTACGACGACGACAGCCCCTTCCTGAGCAAGGACGGCAAGACGCTGTACTTCTCGTCGCGCGGTCACAACACCATGGGCGGCTACGACATCTTCAAGTCGGAATACGACGAGACGAGCCGCAAGTGGGGCTCGGCCCAGAACATGGGCTACCCCATCAACACGCCGGATGATGACTCGTACTACCGCCTGAGCCCCGATGGCTCGTATGCTTACCTGAGCTCGTACCGCATCGGGGGCTACGGCGAGAAGGATATTTACACCATCAACTACATCAAAAACGCCAACATTCTTGGCAAGGTGTTCTCGAAGAAGGACAGCACCACGGTGGTTCCCGGTGTGGAGCTGGTGTTCAGCGGTGCCCAGGCCGATAAAACCGCGCTGAGCTTCCGCGACGTGACCAAGCCCGATGGCACTTACCAGGTAGCCGTGCTTTCGGGCCGCACCTACCAGGTGGCCGTGAGCAAGGACGGTAAGAACATCGAAACCCAGGAGTTCCCGATTCCCGTGTCGACCAACGACTCGACCACTATCACCAAGAACTTCTACATCGATTACGTCGATACCACGAACACCGGTCTGATGGCGTTCAAAAACATTTACTTCGATACCGACAAGTACAAGCTGCGGCCGGAGTCGATTACCGAGTTGAACAATATCAGCCAGGTGCTGACGGCCAACGCTGGTTTGAACATCTCGATTGAAGGCCACTGCGACTCGCGCAATACCGATGAGTATAACATGGTGCTTGGCCAGAACCGCGCTGAGGCGGCCAAAAACTACCTCGTGAAGCAGGGCATCGCCGACTCGCGCCTGACCACGGTGAGCTACGGCGAGCGTCGTCCGGCCGCGCCGAACGATTCGCCCGAGAACATGCAGCTGAACCGTCGCGACGAGTTCAAGGCCGTGCGCACGGAAGGCGCGGCGGGTACCGGCACGCCCGGTGCTACCGGCACCACCACTACGGATGCCAGCGCCACGGGTACCAGCACCACGACGACCACCACGACCACTACGGCCGCGCCGCTGACTCCCGGCAAGAGCAAGGCGAAAATGGCCGATGGCACCAAGGTGAAAACCAAGGTTGACGAGAACTCGGACAAAGTGAAGGTGAAAACCAAAGGCGCCGACGGCAGCGAAACCAAAACCAAGTCGGCCAACGGCGAAGTTGATGGCAAAGCCAAGGATGCAAATGGTGATAAAACCAAGGTGAAGACCAAGAACTAATTCCGTTTTTGCCACTCCACCCACGGGGAAGCGGGCCGGGCACCATGCCTGGCCCGCTTTTTTGTGGCCTTGGCGCTGAGGCCGTGGTATTTGCCGCTGCGCCTTAACAAACCGCCGGGTTTGGGCGTTGGATAGGTACAATTTTTCCGCTTCACCTCCGTTCTTTGCGCCCACATGGCCGTCGTACCCTACAAAGACAATTCCGCCGATAAGAAATCGCAGGTTGCTCAGATGTTTAACTCCATCGCGGGCAAATACGATTTCCTCAACCATTTCCTGAGCGCTGGCACCGACATTTACTGGCGCCGCAAGGCCGTGGATGAGCTTAAAACCCTGCGCCCGGCCCGCATTCTGGACATTGCTACCGGCACCGCCGACTTTGCCATCGAAACGCTGCGCGCCGCCGCGCCCGATGCCCGGGTAACGGGCGTCGACATTTCGGAAGGCATGCTGGAGGTGGGCCGCCGCAAGCTGGCCGCCAAAGGCCTTGGCAGCCGCATTCAGCTGGAGCTGGGCGACTCGGAAAACCTCCCCTTCGCCGATGGCGAGTTCGATGCCGTAACGGCTTCGTTCGGGGTGCGCAACTTTGCCCACCTCGAAAAAGGACTGGCCGAGATGCGCCGTGTGCTACGGCCGGGGGGTAAGCTGGTGGTGCTCGAATTCAGCAAGCCCACGGCTTTTCCGCTCAAGCAAGCCTATAATTTTTATTTCAGCCGGGTGCTGCCGGTTTTTGGCAAGATGATTTCCAAAGACCAGTCGGCTTATACCTACCTGCCCGCATCGGTGCAGGCTTTCCCGGATGGCCCCGAGTTTTTGGCAATTCTTGCCAAAGTCGGCTTCAAAGAACCTGCATGGCAACCCCTCACTTTCGGTATCAGCTCCATTTACACGGCGCACAACTAATTCGGCTGGCCCTGGTGGCCAGCTTGCTGGCCCTGCTGCCCACGGCGGCGCAGGCCCAGCGCAAGGCCCGCTCGCGGGTAAACCGCACGGCCAAAGGTGTGGTGAAATCGGTGACGGTGCAAAACCTGCCGGCCTACGATGAACGATGGTTTCATCCGGGCATGTACCTGAGCTTTTCGGGGGCGAAATTCAACCTGGAGCAATCGGCTTATTACGTGGCCAACAAGTGGGTGACGGCCAATTCCGTCATCAGCCCGAGCCTGGGGGTGGGCTTCATTGCCGACGCGCGGCTGGGTGGGCCGGAGTCGCCGTTTATTCTGCGCTTTGCGCCGGGCGTAAATTTCCAGACGCGCAGCATCGAGTTTCGGCCGAGCGGCTACCCGAGTCCCGATTCCATCGTGACGCAGGATATTACCTCAACCATCGTACAGTTTCCAGTGCTGCTGAAATATCAGTCGGACCGCCGCCGCAACGCCCGTATATATATGATTGCGGGGCTGAACCCCACGTTCACGGCCAGCAACCGCCGCAGCGACCCGCTGCACAACGTGCTGCGCGCCGAGGGCAGCGACCTGACGCTGGAGTATGGCGTAGGTCTGGAGCTGTTCTACCCGTTGTTTAAGCTGGCCCCGGAAATTCGTTTCTCGCACGGCCTGAGAAATCTGCTGGTGCCGCGCAGCGACGTGTTCAGCCGCAGCCTGCAGTACATGAGCACCAACGCGGTGACGCTGTACATCAACATTCAAAACTAATTTTTCAGTGGTCGGTAGTGGGTATTCAGTAGTCCGACAAAGGCAGTCCGACTACTGAGTGCCCACTACCGACTACTTTTTTTCGACAAAATGAAAACTGCTTTCGTGACCGGCGCCTCGTCGGGGATTGGCCGGGCTACGGCCGTGGCATTGGCCAAGGCGGGCTACCAATTGGTGGTGGCGGGCCGGCGGCGCGAGCGGCTCGATGCACTGGCTGCCGAGCTGGCCCCGATACCGGTGCACGTGCTGGAGTTTGACGTGCGCGACCGCGCCGCTGTAGTAGCTGCCGTGGCTTCGTTGTCCGAGGCGTTGCGGGCGCCCGATGTGCTGGTGAACAACGCCGGCGGGGCCCATGGCCTGAGCCCCATTCAGAGCGGCGACCCGGCCGACTGGGACCAGATGCTGGACGCCAACGTGCGCGGCCTGCTGAACGTGACCCACGCGCTGCTGCCGGGCATGACGGCCCGCCAGACCGGCTTTATCCTAAACGTGGGCTCGATTGCCGGGCAGGAGGCCTACGCCAACGGCAACGTGTACTGCGCCACTAAGGCCGCCGTGCAGATGCTGACCAAAACCATGCGCCTCGACTTGCTGCCCACCGGCGTGCGGGTGGCTGAAGTAAATCCCGGCGCGGTGGAAACGGAGTTCTCGCAGGTGCGCTTTAAGGGCGATGAGGCGCGGGCGGCGAAGGTTTACGAAGGTTTCGAGCCGCTGAAGGCTGAGGATATTGCCGACGTCATCGTGTTTATGGTGACGCGGCCGCCGCACGTGACCATTGCGGAAGTACTGGTGCTGGCGGGGGCGCAAGGTGCGGCTACTACAATCAACCGGAAGTAGCCGATTCGAAATCGTTGAATCTAAAAAGGCCTCCCTGCTTAGCAGAGAGGCCTTTTTAGATTCAACGATTTCGGAGTGACGTAAAAGGGGCGGTGGCCAGTTGCTCTAAAATCGGGCGATTCAACTCGTGTTTGCCATTAAAGGTGACGAGTTGCGTTTGGGCGGCGAATTGTTCGAGCTTTTCGGCCTGCTGTTTTGCCTGGGCAACGGTAATGTATTCATCGTCGGAACCGATAACAATCGTTAAGTCGAGCGCATGCAGGAGGCGCTGCGCTGCGGTTGAATCGATATCTTCAGGGAATCCACCGGCCCAGAGAATGAGGTGCGCGGGCCGAAAAAAGGCGCGGGTGAGCCAGCGGCTGACGGTGGCGGTGCCCTGCGAGAAGCCCAGGACGGTGATTTCTACGTTGGCCGGGCACTGGGCCAGTACGTGCGCGGCCAACTGGTTGAGGAAGCGGGTGTGGTCGTCGATTTCGGCCAGGCGGTCGTCGCGTGTCATCCAGCTGGCTCCCACGCGGCCGCCGTTGCCTTGCAGGTAGAAGCGGGAGAGGCCCTCGGGGGCCACGACGACGGTATCGTCGCGGCCATCAACCAGGAAAGCGAAGTGGCGCACGAAATAGGCCGCCAGCTGGCCGTAGCCGTGGCACACGAACCAGATGCGCCGGGTGCGGGCCGACAGCTCGCCCAACTGCTGGTAGCGGGCGGTGCGGGCCACGGTGAGGTGGTGCTCCATGAATAGAATTTGGTGGTGAGCTGCTGATTATCAGCGGCTGGGTATTTTGGGTAGCTGCCAATTGGCTGGCGAGCGAAAACTGGCCGCCAGACCGCGAACAGAGTAAACTACGGTGTTGGGAGGTCGTCGGCAGAAAAATTAAAGGGCATCAGGGCTTCGAGCGAAGCGAAACGCAGGATGTTGCCCTTACGGCCGGGCAGCAGCAGCGGAATGGCCTGTCCCTGGCGGGTTTCGTACTCCAGCATTACCTGGCGGCAGGCCCCGCAGGGAAAGGCCGGGCCAAATTCGCCATCGACCGGGCGGGCGGCCACGGCCATGCCCACGATGGACGCGTGGCCCGGCTGGGCCGCCGCTAGCCCGAACAAGGCCGTTCGCTCGGCGCACAGGCCCGACGGATAGGCCGCGTTTTCCTGGTTGGTGCCTGTGAAAACGGTACCATCGGCCAGGAGCAGGGCGGCCCCCACGTGGAAGCCCGAGTAGGGCGCGTAGGCGTGGGAGGTGGCATCGCGGGCGGCCTGCCAGGTGGTGTGCTCGGCAGGAGTGAGGTCGGTGGCAGCGTCCAGCTCTTCGAAGGAAATAAGCTGCTGACGGGAAATGCGGGCCATGAGGAGGAGAATGGGGGGCGGCGAAGATAATACGCTGCGCTTAATGAGGAATGAGGAATCAGGAATGGCTTTTTTGATGAATCCTACTTTTGAATGAAGAATAGCCGCAATTCTTCACTCCTGATTCTTCATTAAGCGCAGCGTCCTACTTTTGCCGCATGACTTCCCGCCTGTTGCTTCTCGGGGCCGGCCGCTCGGCCTCGTCCCTCATCCAGTACCTGCTGCGCCACGCGCCCACCGAAAACTGGTTTCTGACCGTGGCCGACGTGAACCCGGCCCACCTCGCGCCCGTGCTGGCCGCGCACTCGCAGTACGCCCGCGCCGTGCCCTTCGACCTAGCCAACGAGGCCCGGCTGGAAGAGCTGGTGAGCCAGGCTGATGCCGTGATTTCGATGCTGCCCGCCACCCTGCACCCGGTGGTGGCGCGGGCCTGCGTGCGCCAGGGCCGCCACCTGGCCACGGCCAGCTACGTGAGCCCCGAAATTGGGGCGCTGCACGCCGAGGCGGAAGCCGCCGGCGTAACGCTGCTGATGGAGTGCGGGTTGGACCCGGGGCTCGACCACATGTCGGCCATGCGGGCCATTGCCCACATCCGGGCGCGGGGCGGGGTCATCACCTCCTTCAAAAGCTACTGCGGCGGCCTGCTGGCCCCAGCCGCCGAGGGCGACAATCCCTGGAAATATAAGTTTACCTGGAACCCCCGCAACGTGGTGCTGGCCGGCCAGAGCACGGCCAAGTTTCTTGAGAATGGCCAGCCGCGCTTCATTCCGTATCAGCAACTATTTGCCCGCACCGAAATGCTGGCGGTGCCCGAATATGGCGAGTTTGAAGGTTATGCTAATCGCGACTCGCTGAGCTATCGCGCCCCGTACGGGCTCGACGACGTTCCGACCATTCTGCGCGGCACGCTGCGCCGGCCGGGCTACTGCGCCGCCTGGCACGCCTTGGTGCGCCTGGGCCTGACCGACGACGCGGTGAACCTCGACAACTCCGAAACCCTGACCTGGGCCAAACTGGTGGCCGCCTACCTGCCCGCCTCGTACATCCCGCACCTCGACGTGGCGGCCCGTACGGCCGCTTATCTGGGCCTGAACCCCACCGGCGAAGAAATGGGCCGCCTGAACTGGCTGGGCCTGTTTTCGGCCCGGCCCGTGGGCCACGCCCGCGCCACGCCCGCCCAGCTGCTGGAGCGCCTGCTGGCCGAGAAGTGGCAGCTGCAGCCCCACGACCACGACCTGATTGTGATGCAGCACCTGTTTGAGTTTGACCTGAACGGGACCACGCATCGCCTCACCTCGTCGCTGGCCGTGGAGGGCGACGATGCTACCCACACCGGCATGGCCAAAACCGTGGGCTTGCCGTTGGGCATGGCCGTGCGCCGGCTGCTGCGCGGCGAAGTAACCCGGCGCGGCGTGCTGATTCCGGTGCAGGCCGACCTGTACGAGCCCATTCTGGACGAGCTGGCGGCTGATTACGGCATTCGGTTCAGCGAGGAAGAGGTCTAGCCGCCGGTCCTGGCATTAGCGGGCGGGGTTCAGGTCTTTCGCCGTGCGGTGAAAGTGCTTGCGGCGTAGCTTCCGGCGGATATCGGCCGGAATGGGATTCCCCAGCGCGTAGCCTTCGATGATGGCGGCCTCGCGACCCGCGCTGTAGCGTTCGCCTTTCACCAGGCCAACGGCCCCGAAAGCGGCCCCGGCCAGCAGGTCCTGCCGGGTTTCCTGGGCGGTAGGGCGGCCGTCGGGCCGTTGGGCGGCGTAGCGTGCCGGAGCCACGGTGCTGGCCGCGGCGGCCGAGTAGCCGGCCGCCGCGCCACGTTTCTCGCGGAACAGTTTCTGCACGGCAAACACCGTGTCGCGGCCCTGGCCAAAAGTAGGTACGGCCAGGCCTAGGGCCCCGAGGAGAAGGGCGCAGGAGAGGAATTGAAAAGGCTTTTTAGTGCGCATGTAGAAGCTTGAATAACGAGGAAGCTGCCTAGCTAGTGGCAGTGCTAGGCTGGGCTTTCAAAAGAGGGAATTAGCTGGCTAGACAAGGCCAATTGCGGTATCATTGCCCTGCCGCATTGCTGCAATTTGGGTTAATTTTTCCGTTTGGCGAAATGTAGCGCTGCGCAATAGCAGGCCTCCACGAACGTTACGACCACCATGCCAGTACTCCGGGCTTACCTGCTACTGCGTTGCCGGCTGCTGCTGCGGCTGCTGCGCGAAATTGGCTGGCTGCGGCTGGCGCTGCTGCTGCCCGTGGGGCTGGCCGCCTTGGGTCGGGGGCTGGTGCTGGCTGCCCGGCACCCGCAGGCCCAATGGGCTGTGCCTGTGCTGGTAGCCGGGCAGCTGGCGGCAATGCACCGGCAGCGGGCCGATTTGCGCTTTCTGGCCACCAGTGCGCCGCATTTCCGGCGCTGGCTGGCGGTGGAGTACGCCTTGGTGGCGCTGCCGTTGGCCGGGACCCTGGCCGCCTTCCACGACTGGGGGGCGGCGTTGCTGACCGTAGCCCTCGCGCCCCTGGCGGCGTTGCTGCCGGCGGCACGCGACAGCCAGCGCACGCAGCACCGGGCCCGCAGCCTGTTTCGCAGCGAGGCGTTTGAGTGGGTGAGCGGGGTGCGAACGGGAGGGCTTTGGGCGTGGCCGCTGCTGCTGGCCGGGGCGCTGTGGCAGCAGGCCTCGCCGCTGGGGCCCGGCGTGGCGCTGCTAGCGTGGCTGCTGGTGGCGCTGGGCTGCTTCGGCACGCCCGAGCCCACGACCATGCTGGTGCTGGCAGCGCGCTCGGCGCGGCAGTTTATCTGGCGGCGGCTGGGGCTGGGCGTAGGCTACGCGGCCCTGACGGCCGCGCCGTTTTTCGGGCTGCTGGCGGTGGGGCCGGCGGGTGTGGGCGGCGCGGTGGCCGTCGGCGCGTTCTGGCTGGGGCTGGTGGTACTGCTGATTCTCACCAAATATGCCTTTTACCCCAATGTCATGCACATTCGCACCACACAGGGACTGGTGCTGGCTGTAGCCCTTACGCTGTTTGCGCACCCGATTTATCCGGTGCTGCTGCTGGTGGCGGTGGGTGGCCTCATCTGGCAAAGCCAGCGCCGGCTGCGGGCGGTGCTGGGCGAAGGAGCGTTAAAAGTTGAGAGTTAAAAGTTAAAATTGGAATGAGTTTTTAACTTTTAACTCTCAACTTTTAACTGAATTAGAGCATGCTGGAAATTCTCAATCTGCGCAAGGCTTACGGCCCGCACGTGGTGTTGCACGACGTGAGCCTGAACCTGCGGCCCGGCACCATTCATGGGTTGGTGGGGGCCAATGGCGCGGGTAAGACCACGCTCATCAACTGCCTCTACGGGCTGGAAAGCGACTTTGCTGGTAGCATCCGCGACACGGCAGAGACGGCCGTGCGCGAGCAGACTGGCCTGCTGCCCTACGAGCCGTATTTCTATCCCCGCCTCACCGGGCGCGAATACCTGGAATTCTATCTGCAGGCGCGGGGCCGCCCGGTGGTCGACTTCACGGGCTGGAACCAGCTGTTGGAGCTGCCTCTCGACCAGTACGCCGACGAATACTCGGCCGGCATGCGTAAGAAGCTGGCCCTGCTCGCGCTGCTGGTTCAGCAATTCAACTACCTCATCCTCGACGAGCCCTTCAACGGCCTCGACCTGGAAGCCAACCTGTTGCTGAAGGAAATTCTGAAGCGCCTGCGCGACCGGGGCATGGGCATTTTGCTCACCTCGCACATATTAGGCGCGCTCACCGAAACCTGCGACGAAATCTCGGTGCTGGTAGCTGGGCGCGTGCAGCGCCATTATCAGGCCGCTGAATTTGGGACGCTGGAGCACGACCTGCTCGACAGCCTGCACCGCGAGAAGTTGGGGCTGCTGGCGGGCCTGGTGTAAGCCTTGTAGCGTGGACTCGCAGAG
>JANNDE010000293.1:0-1424 GCA_031387395.1 Hymenobacter sp. | reverse complement strand
CTTCGCTCAGCATGACGTTCGTCTGACACTCTTCTGACGTTCAGCTACTTCTTGATCTGCGGGCTTTCGAAGCCTAATGTGGTGAGGCCGCGCTGGACGTCGGGACTGCTCATAAACAGCTTCCAGAGCAGGCCGGAGCGGTGGTTTTCTATCATGCCTACGATGGGGCCCTGGTCGATGGCCAAGTGCGAGGTAGCGTACCAGTTGTGCTGCTCGCTGAAGCCGTCCACGAAGCCATATTCGCTCCAGATTTTGTCGCCGAGGTCGTGGTAGAAGTGCTTGAGCGCCGCCATCGACTCCTTGGGCGCGTAGGGCATGGCCGACAGCGCGGCGGTGGGCGAAATCACGCCTAAGTCTTCGGTAGGCGAATGGGCAGCGTAGCCCTGGTAGCTGTCGGAGGCGGTAAGGCCCCAGCTGTTGGGGCCATAACCTTTGTGTTTCTTGGGGTTATCGACGCAGTAAGCGTAGTTGATGCGGGTGTGGGCCTGGTTTTGCTGCCAGTAGTCGGCGTACTGGTCTTTGAGGCCGCGCGGGTCGAGGCCCAGAAAGGTGTAGTGCGAGAAAAACAGCGGCCCGCCGAAATCGAAGCCCAGCGGCAGCTTGATGCCGTAGTACTCCTTGCCGTTGCGGAAGTTGCTGCCGGTGGCCCAGCCCTGGTCGTACACCTTTTTGTCGATGGCGAACTTGGGCGAGGCGGCGGCCAGCACGTAGGTGATGAGGCACTCGTTCCAACCGTGGATCTGGTGGTTCATGCTCCAGCCGTTGTTGGGGCTCCAGTGCCAGTAGAGCACGTTCTGGCCGCCCTGCGTGTGCCAGTTCCACTCCACACCCTCCCACAGCCCCAGGATGTGGTTGCGCAGATCCTGCTCGGTTCTGCCGGGGCCCGTGAAGTACTGCCGGGCGCAGATCAGGCCCTCAAACAGAAACGAGGTTTCCACCAGGTCGGCGCCGTCGTCTTTCTGGCTGAAGCGGATGACTTTGCCCGTGGCCCCGTTCAGCCAGTGCGGAAACACGCCGTGAAACGAGTCGGACTTCTCCAGAAACCGCACGATTTTGTAGATGCGCGCCGCCGCTTCCTCCCGCGGAATCCACTTGCGCTCCGCCGCCACAATGATGGCCATGACACCGAAGCCCGTGCCGCCGGTGGTCACGACTTCGTTGCCGTAGTCGTAGGCTACGTTGCTCCGCTCGCGCGCCATGCCCGACACGGGGTGCCCGAAGTCCCAGAAGTAGCGAAACGTCTGGCGCTGCACCAAATCCAGCTGTTGCTCATGGGTGCGGTTGCGGGGCCGCGGGGGGGCGTCGAAGTTAGCTTTTTTGGGGGTGGGTTTGGGCTGGGCCTGGGTGAGGCCGGGGAGCAGCAGGAACAGGAATAAGAGGAGTGTTTTCATACGGAGGACCTCACCCCCTAGCCCCCTCTCCTC
>JANNDE010000264.1:0-9419 GCA_031387395.1 Hymenobacter sp. | reverse complement strand
GGCTCGCATCCGGCAGATGCGCCGCTAAATGGGTGCAGGTGTAATTGGTCGGCGTACTGAGCAAGTATTCGATGTAAGCGGTTTGAGTCAGCATGAGTGTTCGGTTTACTCTAAATTACCCTAAAGTGCGTAAGTCCTAATATTATAAACTTATTGGCCGGGTATACCAAAAGCATAGAAACGGGCTATTTTTGGCCGTCGTGTCCACCGCCGTCGTTGCCCGTCGGGCCGGCTGGTCCAGGTAGCGGGCCGTTCCCCGCGTTTGTCGCTTCCCGCTTTTTTCCTTCGTTTCACCCTTTATCGCATGAAACAACCATACCACGGCCCATCCGCTGCCCACCGGCCAGCATCCCTTCTCAATTCCCGTTTGGGGCTGCGGCGCCTTAGCGGGGCGCTGCTGCTGGCCCTGGGCCTGACCACCAGCCCCGTATGGGGCCAGGCCACCCGGCCCGGGCCGGACTTTGTCCGGGCCGACGCCGCCGCCCGCGCCGCCGCCGCCACCTCGCCGCTGGCCGCCACGCTCGCCCGCGCCCGGTCGCAGGCCCTCACGCTGGATGAGCCTGTCCTGCGCGCCGCCCTGGCCACCGCCCCGCCCGAAAGCCGGACCGGGGCCGCTCCGCTGGTGCTGGCCCAGCCCCAGCCCGACGGCACCCGCGCCCGCTTCGCCCTGCACGAGGCCACGGTGATGGCTGCCTCCATGGCGGCGCAATACCCCCGCATCAGGACTTACGCCGGCGTGGGCCTCGACGATGCCACGGCCACCGTGCGCCTCGACCTCACGCCCCGGGGCTTTCATGCCCAGGTGCTGAGCGGCACGGGGCCGGGCTTCGTCATTGCCCCGGCCCGCTCCACCGACACGCGGCACTACCTGAGCTACTACCGCCAGGATGTGCAACCGGCGGCCGGCCAAGCCCCGAGCTGCGGGACCGTGACCACGCCGGCCGAGGAAAAGGCCAGCGCGGCGCGGGTAGCCGCCTGGCGGGCGGGCGGCGGTGGCGTGGCCCAGGCCACGGGGGCCCAGCTGCGCACCTACCGCCTGGCCCTGGCCTGCACCCCCGGGTTTTCGGTGGCCTGCGGCAATACCATGGACGACGTGCTGGCCGTGCAGGCCACGCTCCTGAACCGGATAAATGGCCTGTTTGAGCGGGAGTTGACCGTACGCCTGGTGCTGGCACCCAGAAACAAGGAAATCACCTTTCTCAGTGGCACGGGCCCACAGCCCCCGGTTCCTTACTTCGAAAACGACAGCTACGCGCTGCCCCGGCAGAACCAGGAAAACATGAACAAGCTTCTTCAGGTGAGCGACTACGACCTGGGCCTGGTGCTGGGCAATGATATGAGCGGGGGCGGCGGCGCGGCGCTCTCAGGCAGCTTGTGCACGCCCTACGGAAACGCGATAAACTTTGTCGCGGGTGCTCCTACAGGGGCTTCCCTGGGCGACACGTTCATCGAAACTGTCGCCCACGAGCTGGGGCACGTGTTTGGAGCCCTGCATACATTCAATTCCGGCGGGGTCGACCGTTATGGCATTTCGGCCTGGGAGCCGGGCTCGGGCGTGACCATGATGTCGTACGCCGGGCGCGGGGGCGTTGATAACGACGCACAGCCCAATAAGGAATTTTTGTTCCACACGGGTAGCTACGAGCAGATTCAGGCCACAATGAGCGCAAGAAACTGCGGGACCACCACCCCCACGGGCAATATGGCCCCGGTGGTGGCGGGGCCGGCCAGCGGCAAAACCCTGCCCATCAGCACGCCCTTCCAGCTCACGGCCACGGCCAGCGATGCCGACAACGACCCGCTGACCTATTCCTGGGAGGAGTTCGACCTCGGGCCCGCCGGCACCCTGACCCAAGGCAAGGCCCAGGTAACGGGCGAAACCCCGCCCCTGTTCCGCTCCTGGCGGCCCGTGACCACGCCCACCCGCTACTTTCCCTGCCTGGCCGACCTGGTTAAAACCCCCGACCCGCTCGCGCGCCTCACCGGGGAGTTTCTGCCCACCGTCACGCGCCCCCTCACGTTCCGCTGCACCGCCCGCGACCTGCACAATGGCACGGCCGGCGTGGTGGGGGGCATCAGCTACAGCACCCTGGTGAAACTGAACGTGAGCGCGGCGGCCGGCCCCTTCGTGGTGACGGCCCCCAACGCGGCCGGCACCAGCTGGGCCGGCGGCAGCACCCAGACTGTGACCTGGAACGTGGCTAACACCGCCGCCGCCCCCGTGAGCTGCGCCAAAGTGAACCTGCGCCTGAGCCTCGACGGCGGCCTGAGCTACCCGCTGACGCTGGCCACCGGCGTGGCCAACGCAGGCACGGCCAGCGTGGTGCTGCCCAACGCGCCGACCAGCACGGCCCGCGTCATGGTGGAGGCGGCCGACAACTACTTCTTCGACATCTCAGATGCCAACTTCACCATCAGCCCCAACCCCGGCCCCACCATCACCAGCTTCACGCCCGCCTTCGGGCCGGTGGGCACCACGGTAAGCATCACCGGCACCAACCTGAACGGGGGAACATCGGAAGTGCGCATCAACGGCACGCTGGCCACCAACCTCACGGTCGTCTCGGCCACGAACCTAACGGCCAAAGTGGGCGCGGGCAGCACCTCGGGGCTGCTTACCGTGACCACGTCCGCTGGCACCGTCACTTCGGCCACACCGTTTTTGGTAGGCAGCCCGCCCACCATCGCCAGCTTCACGCCCGCCAGCGGCCTGGCTTTTACCACCGTCACGCTCACGGGCACCAATTTCCTGAACACTACTCAGGTGCAGGTCAACGGCCGCGATACGGATAAGTTCTACGTCATCTCGGCTACTCAGCTCACGCTGACCGTGCCCGACGGGGCCACCACGGGCCCGATAACCGTGACCACGCCCTTCGGCAAGGGCACCTCGGCTGGGGTCTTCACCGTGCCCCTGCGGCCGGTCATCACCTCGTTCACGCCCAACCAGGGGCCGGCGGGCACTACGGTGGTACTGGCGGGCCGCTATTTCGCCAACCCGACGCGGGTCGGGTTTGGCGGCATTGCCGCCACACTGTTGTCCGTACCGAGCAACTCGGATACGCAGCTCACGGTGATGGTTCCCGCCGGGGCCATCACGGGGCCGCTCTCGGTTACCACGGCGCTGGGCCTGGGCGTGTCGGGTGGCTACTTCACGGTAGTGCCCACGCCGGCGCTCACCAGCATCAGCCCCGCCAGCGGGGTGGTGGGCACCACGGTCACGCTCACGGGCACGGCCCTGGACCAGGTTGTGGCCCTCACCCTCAACGGGGGGAGCCTGACGATTGGCTCCCGGAGCGCCACGACCCTCACGTTTGTGGTGCCCGCCGGGGCCAGTACGGGGGCCGTGCTGGGCACGGCGAGCGGGGGCGGCGGCACCAGCAGCGTGCGCTTCACGGTGCTACCGCCTGCCGCGGGCGTGCTCATCAGCGGCATCGTGCCCACGCAAGCCATCACGGGGGCGGCCATCCGCCTCACCGGCACGGGCCTGAGCGGGGCCACGCTCGTTACCTTTAGCGGCAGCAGCGCCAACACGGTGAGCAGCGGCTTTGCCGTCAACGCGGCCGGCACTGAGCTCAGCGGCTTGGTAGTGCCCAACGGCGCGGTAACGGGGCCCCTCTCGGTTACCACGTCGGCCGGCACGAGCGCGGTCAGCGCGCAGGTCTTCACCGTGTGCGCGCTGCCCGCCGCCCAGGCCCAGAACGCGCGCCTGGTGCTCGGCCCGGGCGCCACCACCACACTGGCCCCCACGGCGGTGAGCAACGCCAGCACCGCCAACTGCGGCGTGGCGGGGGCTTCCATGCTGAGCGTGGTGCCCAGCACCTTCACTACGGCCGATATCGGGCCGGCGGTAGTGGCCCGCGCCCTTAGTCTGAACGGCAACGGCCAGTACGTGGCCATTGGCAGCAGCGCCACTATGCCGAGCGGGGACAGCCCCTATACCATTGAGGCCTGGATTAAGCCCACCACAATGGGCGGCAACAGCATCTTTGGCTGGGGTGTTTTTGGTGGTGCCAATGCGTGCAACGCCCTGCGCCTGAGCGACAAGGGATTGGTAAACTACTGGTGGAGTAACGACCTGGAAGTGGCCACGCCCAGCCTGGTCGGGGCCTGGCACCACGTGGCCGCCACCTACGACGGCACCACCCGCACCCTCTACCTCGACGGCAAGGCCATTGGCGCCGACCAGCCCCGCAGTGCCCACGTAATGCCTGCCGATGCCCGGAATCTGCGCATCGGCTCGACCAACTCCGGCGAGTTCTTCAACGGCAGCATCGACGAGGTGCGCGTGTGGAACGTGGCCCGCACGGCGGCCCAGCTGAACGCCGCCAAGGGCATGCACCTGCTGCGCAACCCGGCCGGGCTGGTGGCCTACTACCGCTTCGGCGAGGGCAGCGGCACCGCCACGGCCGATGCCAACGGAGTCGCGACCAACGCGGGCACCCTCACCGGCGGCGCAAGCTGGACGACTGACGCGCCCGCCATCACCAACGGCGTGCCGGTAGTGCTGACCGTGACCGATGCCAGCGGCCACACGGCCACGGCCCCGGCCGTGGTCACGGTGCTGCCGGCCACGGCCACGGCCACGGCGGGGACAAATGCCACGGCCTTCAGCGTGTGGCCCAACCCGGTGGGCGCCAAGGGGCTGCTGCACGTGAGCCTGCCGGTGCCGGCCACGGCGGCGCGCCTGAGCCTGCGCAACGCCCTGGGGCAGCTGGTACGCACGCGCACCTTCGCTGGCAGCGGGGCCGAGCTGCCCACGGCGGGGCTGGCCAGCGGGGTCTACCTGCTGAACGTGCAGGCCGACGGCCACGCCCCCACCGTGCGCCGCATAGTAGTCGAATAAGGGCGGACGCGCCCCCGCCGGACCGGTGGGGGCGTGCTATGCTGGCTGCTGCTGAAAGGGCCCGCCCGATGGCGGGCCCTTTTTTACTTTCCGCAGATTGCATTGCAATCTGCGGAAAACTTGCTCATTGGTAGTATAATAAGCGCGGAAACAGGCTATTTTTGGGCGTTGGCTCCGCTGCCATCCGCCGGTTGCCCGACGTACCGGCTGGTCCGGGAGCGGGTCTTTTTTCGCGTTCATGTTTTTTTCCACTTCACCTTTTGTCGCATGAAACAACCATACCACGGCCCATCCGCTCCCCACCAGCCAGCATCCCTTCTCAATTCCCGTTTGGGGCTGCGTCGCCTTAGCGGCGCGCTGCTACTGGCCCTGGGCCTGGCTACCAGTTCCGCCTGGGGCCAGGCCACCCGACCCGGTCCGGACTTTTTCCGGGCCGACGCGGCCGCCCGTACTGCCGCCGCCACCTCGCCGCTGGCCGCCACGCTCGTCCACGCCCGCTCGCAGGCCCTGACGCTCGACGAGCCCGGCCTGCGGGCCGCCCTGGCTACCGCCCCGCCCGAAAGCCGGGCCGGGGCCGCCCCGCTGGTGCTGGCCCTGCCCCGACCCGACGGCACCCGCGCCCGCTTCGTCCTGCGCGAGGCCCCCATCATGGAAGCCCCGCTCGCGGCGCGTTACCCCCAGATTAAAACCTACGCCGGCGTGGGCCTGGATGATGCCACGGCCACCGTGCGGGTGGACCTGACGCCCCGGGGCTTTCATGCCCAGGTACTGGGCAGCACGGGGGCGGGCTTCGACATTGATCCGGTGAGCCCCACCGATACCCGCCACTGCCTGAGCTATTATCCCCAGGACGTGACACCAGCCGCGACGGGCCAGCCTTTCCGTTGTGGTTCCGAGGCTACCCCCGCGCAGGAACAGGCCAGCACGGCCCGGGTAGCCGCCTGGCGGGCAGCCGGCGGCGGGACCCAGGCCCGGGCCACGGGGGCGCAGCTGCGCACCTACCGCCTGGCCCTGGCCTGCACCCCGGAGTACGCCTTGACTAAGGGCAACACCAAGCTCAGCGTGTTGGCGGCCGAAATAGTGACCATCAACCGGGTGGTGGGGACCTATGAGCGGGAGCTGGCCGTGCGCCTGGTGCTGGTGGCTAACAACGACCAGATTACCTTTCTGAGTGGCACGGGCACCCAACCCCGGAAACCGTACACTAACAAAAGTGTAGATTCGCTACAGGTCCAGAACCAGCCCAACGTGGACTTCGTCATTGGCAAACCCAATTACGACATCGGGTTCGTGTTCGGCACTCCCCGCGAGGGCGGACTAGCCGCCGTGGGCGGGTTGTGCAACGACCAGAAGGCCGAGGCCGCGGCAGATGATATTCTCTATATTGTTCGCCACGAAATAGGCCATATGTTCGGGGCCCTCCACTCGTTCAACACCATTAGCGTCGGCCGCAACGACCTCTCGGCCTGGGAGCCGGGCTCGGGCGTCACCATCATGGGCTACGCCGGGCTGTTTGGCCCCTCAGATGACGCGCAGCCCAACGTGGAAGAAGTGTTCCACACGGGTAGCTTCGAGTCAATACAGGCCATGATGAGCAGTCGCGGCTGCGGCACGAGCGCGGCCACGGGCAACACGCCCCCGGTGGTGACGGTACCCACCAGCGGTAAAACCCTGCCCGCCAACACACCCTTCCAGCTCACGGCCACCGCCACCGACGCCAATGGCGACCCGCTGACCTACTGCTGGGAAGAAGTTGACCGCGGACCCGCCGGCAACCTGACGATGGCGCAGGTGACGGGCCAAACCCCGCCCTTGTTCCGCTTCTGGCTGCCGGTGACGAGCGGCACGCGCTACTTCCCCCGCCTGGCCGAGTTGGTGAACAACACCGCCGCGTTGGGCGAGCGTCTGCCCACCGTCACGCGCAAGCTGCGCTTCCGCTGCACGGCCCGCGACCTGCACAGCGGGGCGTTGGGCGTAGTGGGCGGCATTACGTCCAGTGACTCGATGAACCTGGTGGTGAGCGCGGCGGCCGGCCCGTTCGTAGTGACGGCTCCCAACGCGGCGGGCATCAGCTGGGCCGGCGGCAGCACCCAGACCGTGACCTGGGACGTGGCCAACACCACGGCCGCGCCCGTGAGCTGTGCCAAGGTGAACCTGCGGCTGAGCCTCGATGGCGGCCTGACCTATCCCACGGTGCTGGCCAGCAACGTAGCCAACAACGGCTCGGCCAGCATCACGGTGCCCAACGCGCCGACCAGCACGGCCCGCCTGATGGTGGAGGCCGCCGACAACTACTTCTTTGACATCTCCAACGCTAATTTCGCCATCACGCCACCGCCACCCAGCGGTCCGAGCGGCCCGAGCGTGGCCACGCTGCTGCGCGACTGCAGCTTCTCCGGCGCGGCCGTAACCCTGCCCGTAGGCGACTTCACCCTGAGCCAGCTACAGGCCCGCGGCCTCTTCAATGACGATGTATCTTCGCTGGGCGTGAGCAGCGGCTTCGAGGTGGTCCTCTTTGATGGCGACAACTTCCAGGGCGAGTCGCTGACGGTGGTCGGCAACGAGCCCTGCCTGCTGGGGCGCAACTTCAACGACCGCACCAGCTCGGTACGGGTGCGCCCCGTGAGTGCGGCCACGCTCTACAAGCACTGCGGATTCGGGGGCTACGCGGTAGTGCTGCCGGCGGCCGGCACCTACTCCCTGAGCCAGCTGCAGGCGCTGGGCTGCCTCGACGACGATATTTCCTCGCTGCGCGTGAGCAGCGGCGTGGAAGTCGTGCTCTACGAACACGACAACCTGGGCGGGGCCAGCCTGCGCGTGGACGCCAACCCCGAGTGCCTGATTAGTGAGGGCTGGAACGACCGGGTCTCGTCGGTGCTGGTGCGCAACGTGGCCAGCGCGCCGGCCAGCGCGCCGACCGTGGCCGAGCTGGTGGCCAGCATGGCTGCCCCCCTCGCGGTGAGCGTCTACCCCAACCCGGTCAGCAACCGCCTGACCCTGACGGCGGCCACCAACCTGAAAGGCGAGCAGATGCGCATCGTCGACCAAAATGGCCGGCAGGTGTGGCGCGGCCCCTACGATGGCCAGGCCGTGGATGTGTCGGGCCTGCGGCCGGGCACGTACACGCTGGTCGTGCTCACCCCGGACCGGCGCAAGCTTAGCATCCGGTTCAGCAAGCAGTAGCACCGCAAGCAGTAGCACTGCCAAAAGGGGCAAGCCGGGTTCTGCCGGGCTTGCCCCTTTTGGCTGATGTCTGGTAGCCAGCGTTGTGGATGCTGGGTACCAACATCAACTTCGTGAGTTGGCCCCGTTGCGGCGAAACCGACGTGATGAAGCACATCAACGCCGAAAACAAAGGTGTACGGCACCATGCACTTGAACAGCAACAGTCACGCCGAATACGGCGGCAACACCGTTACCTCGCCCCAAAACGTCCACGTCTACCCCGTGGAATGGGCATCAGCCTTCATCAAGTGGTTTATCGATGGTGCTCAGTTCCACGAAATCAACATTGCCAGCGGCACTGGCGGCACCGAAGAGTTTCAGAAGCCGTTTTTCTGCTGCTCAACCTGACCGTGGCCGGCAACTGGCCCGGCCAGACGGTAGACAAAAGCAAGCTGCCCGCCACCATGGCCGGCGATTGTGGACGGGGGTATCAGCTGGGCAACCCGCCCCCGCCGCTCGCTAACAGCGTGGCAACGGTATACCGCGACTGCAACGGCGCCGTGATTCTGCCCGTGGACGACTACAACCTGGGCGCGCTGCAAAGCCGCAGCATCCTCAGCGACGATACTTGGCGAGCATCAGAAAGTGTGGGGCAACCTGCTTGCGAGTTAGCTTGGGGAGTCGTACTTGTTCGTGAAAGCGATGCCCCAGCCAACTGCTACGCTAATATTATCCGCTCCTGACCGCCTGGCGGCCGTCTACCAACTCAAGATTCATCTGCCAGGCATCAGCCCGCAAATCAGTCGGCGCGTGCTGGTGCCGGGCGACACTACCCTGGCCGTGTTACATCACGTTTTTCAGGTGGTGATGGGCTGGGAGAACTGGCATCTAGAGGTCCCTCACAGAAAACGGAATAAACAGCACGTTAAGACCTGAAAAGGGGCCGTAGGGGCTGTAATTGGCCAGATGCGCGTTTGGTGCGCCACGAATAGTCGCCCGTCAGGTTGATGTGCTCCCAGCCCAGCGGCGATAAGTAGGACAACAGCGCTTCGTCCACGGAATGGCCGTGGGCACGCAAGGCCTGCACCGCACGCTGGAGGCACACCGTGGGTATGCTGCCGGATAAACTCCTCCAGGCTTTCGGGCAGCGCCAAGAGGTGCTCACGTTCCGTTGCCAATAAAGTGGAACGACAGGGCACAGGGGCGGAAGGCCTAGCGCAATTGGTGGACTAAGGGTGATGATTATGTTCCATTTGGCTAATGGAACCCTAATTATCCTCTGCCCACCTATTCACTCTTGTTCATAAAAACGACCCTTTTACTGAACACTTAGTCAGCTGCGCTGAAAGGCTTCTGGGTAATGATAAGTTGCGTTTTCCCCTTATGATGGCCCAGAACCGTGCCCGTC
>JANNDE010000258.1:0-2592 GCA_031387395.1 Hymenobacter sp. | reverse complement strand
CCGGCGTGAACGGCGTGGCCGACTTCACCAACTGGGTGACCGTGGCCGCCAGCCCCGGATTCGATGGCTTCGAGGTGTCCGCCCCTAGGCTGAATGCCGACTTTGCCCTGGCCGAGCGCATCCGCACCCGCTGGTTCTGGTCGAGCAGCCTGCACAACCAGGACATTGAGGTACTGGTCGAGAAAGGCCGCGCCACCCTCACCGGCACCGTCGATACCTGGCTCGACCGTGAGCAGGCCGCCTACGATGCCTACAACGTGGGGGCCCGCTACGTGGACAACGACCTGGTGGTATCGACCGCAAACGGCCTATAAATAATATCCAGCCTGTCAGCCTATTGCAATTAGACTGACAGGCTGGTCATTATTTATTATCCATTGTTGCACTTCCCATTTTGCTCTTTCATGAACACCGATTCCATCCTCGTCCTTGCCAACTTCGCCGATGCCGCCGAGGCCACGGCCCGCTACGCTGCTGCCCTGGGAGCCCCTTTGCACCTGCGGCTGGCTATGCTCCACCTCGAAGCGTACCCCGTGATGCTCGAACCCGAACTGGTGGCCGCCGCCGCCGAGCAAACCCAGCGCAACGAAGGCGAAATCATGGCCGGCCTGCGCGCCTTGGCCCACCGCCTGCCGGGCCACCCCGAAGTGCTCGAAACCGCCGGCTTCATGGCCGCTGGCGTGGCCGAATCTGTGCACCAGCAGCGCCCGCTGCTGCTGGCTATGGGCCTGAGCCACGAACAAAGCCTGCTCGACCGCCTGCTGCTCGACCAGGTGCTGCCCGTACTGCGCGCCACCCAGCGCCCGCTGCTGCTGGTGCCCCGCGATGCGCCGGGCATTGGCCCGCCCCGCCGCGTGCTGGTGGCCGTCGATGGCGAGCCCTTCGCCCCCAATGCCGCGAGCCGGGCGCAGGCCCCGCTGCTGGCCGCATGGGCCGCTACCTACACCGTGGTCCACATCCGCACCCAGGACCAGGCCCCCTGCCGGCTGGCCATGGCCGATGTGCGGGCCAGCGGCTTAATTCCTGCCGCCGCCGCCCTGGGCTTATACGATGAAGTCAACTCGCGCCCCGCCACCGGCGTGCTGCAAGCCATTGCCGATACCCAGGCCGATTTGCTGGTGCTCATGGCCCGGCCGCGCAGCTTTTTGGGCGAGCTGTTCCACCGCAGCGTAACGGCCGCCGTGCTGCGCCACTGCCCCGTGCCCGTGCTGCTGCTGCCGTCCGAACCGCTGGATTAAGCCATTTGCTGCCCAGAAAACAGTCGTTGGGAAGAAGCCGGCCTACTCCTGCTCCGCTTACAGTCCCGGCCCACGACAATAATCGAAATGGCAGTTGATAACGGTCATTGGTGGCGGCGGGGCATTAGTCGAATTTGCTTGCACAATACGGCACCCTGACGGGGCCGGTAGCCGCGTACTCGCTTATGAACGTCAATCAGTGCCTGAGGCCTTGCCCGTATGCCACGCCGCCCGGGCGCTGGCGGCTGCTGCTCATGGTGAGTTTGCTGACCAGCTGCGGTGATAAGGCCGAGCACGTAAAACCGGTCTGGTCGGCTATTTCGGAATCGGTGTACGCGGCCGGCACCATCAAGAGCGGGCAGCAGTACCAGGCATTTGCCACCGCCGGCGGCATTATTCAAACGGTATTGGTGCACGAGGGCGACTCGGTGCGGGTGGGCACGCCGCTACTCTCCATTGCCAGCGACGTGCAGCAGCTAAACCAGGAAAATGCCGCCCTGGCCGCCCGCTACGCCGCCGTGGCCACCAACCAAAGCCGATTGGAAGAAGCCCGCCAGCGCATTGACATGCAACGCCGTACTATGCAAAACGACCTGTTGCAGCGCACCCGGCAGCGCCAGCTCTGGCAGCAGACCATCGGCACGAAGCTGGCGCTGGAGCAGCGGGAGTTGGCATACGCCGGCTCCCGAGCGGCCTACGAATCAGCGGTGCTCAGCTACCAGACGCTCCAAAAGCAGCTCGATTTCGGGGCCGCACAGGCGCGCAAAAACCTCCAGATTGCCCAGCGGCAGGCCAGCGACTTCGTGCTGCGCAGCAAAGTCGACGGCCTCGTGTATCAGCTCTACCGCGAAAAGGGCGAGGCCGTGACGCCCCAAACGCCGCTGGCCCTGCTCGGCGACGCCCGCCACTTCGTGCTCGAAATGCAGGTGGACGAGTCCGACATCGTGAAAATCCGCCCCGGCCAATTGGTTTTGGCGACGCTGGATAGCTACAAGGGCCAGGTGTTTACGGCGCGGGTCAGCGCCATTTCGCCGATGATGAATACCGGCAGCCGCACGTTTCAGGTGGACGCGGCCTTTGTGCGCCAGCCGCCGGTGCTCTACCCGTTCGTGAGCTTCGAGGCCAATATCGTGCTGCAAACCAAGCCCCGGGCCCTGCTGATTCCGCGCCGCCTGCTGGTCGACGACTCCACGGTGCGGAAGGCCGACGGGCAGCTGGCGCGGGTGAAAACCGGTCTGCGCGACTACCAGATGGTGGAAATCCTAACGGGCCTCACGCCCGCCGACGAACTCACGGCCCCCGCCCAATGAAACTGCCCCTGCTCTACGACGTAGCCCTGGCCCTGCTGCTGGCC
>JANNDE010000251.1:0-2682 GCA_031387395.1 Hymenobacter sp. | reverse complement strand
AAATGCCGAGGATGGCGCAGAGGCTGGTCATCAGAATGGGGCGGAAGCGGGCGGCGGCACCCTCAATCAGGCCGGTCATGTAATCGGCGCCTTTTTCCACGCTCTGGTTAGCGAACTCGACGATGAGGATGCCGTTTTTCGTGACCAGGCCCACCAGCATGATGATGCCGATTTGCGAGAACAGGTTCATAGTTTGGTTGAAGTACCAGAGGCTGAACAGCGCGCCGGCCAGCGCCAGGGGCACCGTCACCATGATGATGCCGGGGTCGCGGAAGCTCTCGAACTGCGCGGCCAGAATCAGGTAAATGAGCACCAGGGCCAGGCCGAAGGCGAAGAGCACGGAGGAGGAGCTTTCGGCAAAGTCGCGCGACTGGCCTGCCAGCGAGCTCGAAAATGAGTCGTCGAGCTGCTTGTCGGCGATGGCCTGCATGGCGGCAATGCCTTCGCCCAGGGTTTTGCCCTTGGCCAGCGAAGCTGAGAACGTGGCCGCGTTGTAGCGGTTGAAGCGATAGAGCTGTGGCGGCGTGCTTTTCTCGACCAGCGTAATCACGTTGTCGAGCTGCACGAGCTTGCCGGTGCGGCTTTTCACGTTCAGGGTGCGCACGTCGAGGGGCTGGTTGCGGTCTTCGCGGGCTACCTGGCCGATAATCTGGTACTGTTTACCCTCCCGGATAAAGTAGCCGTAGCGCTGCCCGCTGAGGCCGGCCTGCAGCGTCTGCGAAATATCCTGTACGCTCACGCCCAGGGTCTGGGCCTTTTCGCGGTCAATCACCACGCGCAGCTCGGGCTTGTTGAACTTCAGGTTGACATCCACAAAGCTGAAGGTTTTGTCGGCCAGGGCGGCCTCCAGAAACTTGGGCACGGCGGCGGTCAGCTTCTCGAAATCCTGGGTTTGCACCACGAACTGCACCGGCAGCCCGCCCCCGCGCCCGCCCCCGCCGCCGGAGCTGATGCTCTGGTCCTGCGACACCGACACGCGGGCCCCGGTGTACTTCTTCACGGCGTTGGTGATGCGGTCGGCCAGCTGCTGCTGGGAATACCGGCGGTCCTCGGGGTCCTGCAGAAACACGCGGGCAATGCCCGAGTTGGCCGAGCCGCTGCTGCTACCGCCACCGGGCGAGGTCACGGTCAGGATGTTATCCGCTTCGCGGGCCGAGCTGTCCTGCAGCACCTTGGCCAAGTCGTTCATGTAGTTGTCCATGTACTCGAACGACGCGCCTTCCGGAGCGTTGGCATTAATGCTGAGGCGGTTGCGGTCTTCCACCGGGGCCAGCTCGGAGGGCAGGGCCTTCATAAAAAACCAGATGCCCACGCCCGTGAGGGCCACCAGCCCCCAGGCCAGCCAGCGCCGGTCGAGGAAGGTGATGAGGGCATTGCGGTAGCCATTGGTGAGGCGCTGGAAAAAGGGCTCCGTTTTGCGGTACAGCCAGTTGTGGTCGCCGCCCCTTTTCAGCAGCTTCGAGCACATCATGGGCGTGAGGGTGAGCGACACAAAGGCCGAAATCAGCACCGAACCGGCCAGCACGATGCCAAACTCGCGGAACAGCTTGCCCGTGATGCCCGACAGAAACACTACCGGCAAAAACACCGCCGCCAGCACCACCGTGGTGCTCACCACCGCCATCAGAATTTCGGCCGAGCCGTTCTTGGCCGCCTCCAGCGGCGTCTCGCCCTCCTCAATTCGACTGTAGATATTCTCCAGCACCACAATGGCATCGTCGACCACCAAGCTGATGGCCAGCACGATGGCCAGCAGCGTGAGCACGTTGATGGTGAAGCCCATCAAATCCATCACGAAGAAGATGCCGATGAGCGACACCGGAATGGCCACCACCGGAATGATGGTGGAGCGCCAGTCGCGCAGAAACAGGAAAATGACGAACACCACCAGCACGAAGGCCTCAATAATGGTGTGCTCCACCTCCGAAATCGAGGCGCGGATGAAAACCGAGTTGTCGAAGCCGGTGCTGATTTTCAGGTCTTTCGGCAGGTCGCCCTCGTATTGCTTCATCCGCTTGTTGAACTCGGCGGTGATGGCAATCTGGTTCGAGCCGGGCTGCGGAATGGCCATCACGGCCACCATCGGAATGCCGTTGCGGCGCAGGATGGTCTGGTCGTTTTCGGGGTAGAGCTCGGCGTAGCCCACGTCGCTGAGGCGCACTAGCGAGGCGGGGTCGTTACGGATAATCAGGTTGTTGAAGTCGCTGACGCTAGCCAGGCGGCCCATAGTCCGCAGCGAAAGCTGGGTGCTCTGGCCCTGCACCGCGCCGCTGGGCAGCTCCACGTTTTCGCGGGCCAGGGCCTGCTGCACATCCACCGGCGACACGCCCAGGGCGGCCAGCTTCACGGGGTCCAGCCAGAGGCGCATGGAGTACTTGCGCTCGCCCCACACCCGGATTTCGCTCACCCCGGGAATGGTTTGCAGGCGCTCCTTAAGCACGTTGTTGGCGTAGTCCGTCAGCTCCAGCAGGGTGCGCGACGACGAGCTTAAGTAGCTCAGGATGATGGGAGAGGAGTCGGCATTGGCCTTGCTCACGGTGGGCGGGTCCACGTCGCGCGGAAGGCGACCCTGGGCGCTCGATACCTTGTCGCGCACGTCGTTGGCAGCGGCTTCGAGGTCCACCCCCAGGTCGAACTCGACCGTGATGGTGCTGGCCCCGTCGCGGCTGGTGCTCGACAGGT
>JANNDE010000198.1:0-20697 GCA_031387395.1 Hymenobacter sp. | reverse complement strand
ATGGGCGCTTTGCCCGCCCCGCCCGCCCCGCCCGCGCCGCCCCGTCCGCCGCGCCTCGACGCCGACGACCTGCGCCGCGAGCTGCGCAAGGATGGCGTGCTGGCCGCCGATGAGAAAAATATGCAGTTCCAGCTCAACGCGACGGGGCTGACGGTGAACGGCAAAAAGCAGCCCGACGAGCTGGCGGCCAAATATCGGAAACTGACCGGGCATAACGACGGCAAGAACTTCAACGTGATGATTTCGACCCAGGAAGACTAGCCCGGGCGAGGCAGGAGCGCCAGGCCGGTTTTCTGGGAGGGAAGCTGGCCTTTTGCGTATGTGCCAGCCGGGGGCACGCGCAAAAAAAGCCTCGGCTGTAACGGAACGCCGCGCCGCCAGTACCCCAGACAAGCTACCGCCCCGCGATAGCCCCGGCCCTGGCGGCGGCAGATAAACAAACTGTGAATTCCGGGCCGTCGTAAGCAACTATTGGGTGTGCCCACGCATCTCTTGACCCCTTCGAAGGTCTTTTACTTCGAAGCAATGCTATGTACCGTTTTCTACTTATTTGCTGCTTGTGCTGCCTGCCTGGCCTTGCCCAAGCCCAGACACCGGCTGCTACTCCCGCCGCCGCCCAGCTCAACCTGGCCAAGCCTGCTCCCAAGCGCCAGCTACAGGCCGTGCGCGTCAGCACCGCGCCCAAGATGGACGGCCTGCTCGACGAGGCCGTGTGGCAAACGGCTCCCGTGGCCACCGATTTTTACGAGCTGGAGCCCACGCCCGGCCCCGTCGAAAAGCATAAAACCGAAGTACGCGTGCTCTACGACGACGCGGCGCTCTACATTGGCGCGGTGATGCACGACGCGTCGCCGGATTCGATTCTGCACCAGCTCAGCGAGCGCGACGATTTTGGCAACACCGACTGGTTCGGGATTTTCCTCGATACCTATAGCGACCACCTCAACGGCTACGAGTTTCTGGTGAGCTCGGGCGGCGTGCAGGTCGACGCCCGCTTTTCGCCCACCAACGGCGAAGACAAAAACTGGAATGCCGTGTGGGAATCGCGCACCATGATGCGCGGCACCGACTGGGTGGCCGAGCTGCGCATTCCGTTTTCGGCCATTCGCTTCAGCGCGGCGGCCGAGCAGGTGTGGGGCATCAACTTCGGGCGGCAGCGGCGCAGCTCGCGCCAGAAGTTTTTCTGGAATGAAGTGCGGCCGCAGGTCGACGGTTTCGTGAACCAGTGGGGCGAGCTCACGGGCCTGCGCAACCTCAAGCCGCCGCTGCGCCTTTCGCTCACGCCCTACGTGAGCACCTATCTGAACCACTACCCCTACAACGTGGCGGGCAAGCGCAACGCCAGCACCAGCTTCAACGGCGGGGCCGATGTGAAGTGGGGCATCAACGAAAGCTTCACGCTGGATGCCACGCTGGTACCCGACTTTGGGCAGGTGCAGAGCGATAACCAGGTGCTCAACCTCTCGCCCTTCGAGGTGCAGTACAATGAGAACCGGGGCTTTTTTACCGAAGGCACCGAGCTGTTCAACAAAGGCGGCTTGTTTTACTCGCGCCGGGTGGGAGCGCAGCCCATCGGCTTTTCTGGGGTGGATAAGCAGCTGCGGGCCGGCACCCGGGGCCCCGACGGCAAGCGCCGCCCCGGCGAACAGGTGGTGCAGAACCCCGGCATCACGCGGCTGCTGAACGCCACCAAGGTATCGGGCCGCACCAGCGCGGGCCTGGGGGTGGGTATTTTTAACGCCGTGAGCAACGACGTCTACGCCACGGTGCAGGACAGTGCCAGCGGCACCCGGCGCGAGGTGCTCACCCAGCCCTTCACCAACTACAACATCGTGGTGCTCGACCAGAGCCTGAAAAATAACTCCTACGTGAGCCTAGTGAACACCAACGTGACCCGCGCCGGCAGCACCTACGACGCCAACGTGACCGGCGGCCTGTTTCGCTTTGCCAACAAGGCCAACAGCTACGCCCTCGATGGCCGCCTGGTGTACTCGCGCCGCCGGGGCCAGGCCTTCGGGCTCAACGAGGAAATCAACGACCAGAACGGCTACAAATACTACCTGAACTTCGGTAAAATCTCGGGCAAATTCACCTGGAGCGTCGACCACGGCATCGAGTCGCACACCTACAACCCCAACGATTTGGGCCTGCTCTTCGCCAACAACAGCATCTCGCAGTCGGCCAACGTGGGTTACAGCATCTATCAGCCCTTCTGGAAGCTCAACCGCCTGAACTCCTACGCCGGCATCAACTACTCGCTGCTGGAACAGCCCCGGCTGTACCAGGACGCGGGTTTCTACGGGGGCTTCAACACCACCATTACCAAAAGCTTCCTCTCGCTGAACTTCAACGTGGATGCCTCGCCGGTAACCCACGATTATTTCGACCCGCGCCGCGCGCCGCTGGGCCGCTACTACGTGCGCAAGCCGGGTAATTTCGGGCTGAACGGCTATTTCTCGTCGGACTACCGCAAGAAATTTGCCTGGGACCTGGGCTACGGGGCCCGCTGGTTTGCCGCCGACGGCGACCGCACCGGCCGCTATTCCTACGCCATCAACCTGGGCCCGCGCTACCGCGTGAACGACAAGCTGAGCTTCGTGTACTCGCTGAGCTTTAATCAAATAATTAAACAGATTGGCTTCGCCGGCGAGCTGGACCGGGCCGATTCGCTCGACGCCCCCACGGCCCGGGGCTTCGGCGGCTACCTGCCCGACGGCCGCACCGCGAACCCGCTGCTGGGCCGCCGCGACGTGGCCACCATCACCAACACGGCCAATGCCACCTACACGTTCACCAACCGCATGTCGTTCAACATCCGGCTGCGGCACTACGTGAGCAACGTGCACTACCACGACTTTGCCCAGCTGCGCCCCGACGGCGTGGAAACCCCGGCCGGCGGCTACGCCCGCAACCGCGACAACACGTTCAACGCCTTCAACATCGACGCCGTGTACGCGTGGTGGTTCGCGCCCGGCTCGCAAATCAGCGTGGTCTGGAAAAACGCCAGCGCCTCGTTTTTCGAAGCCAACCAGGCCACTCCACTCTATTTCGACAACCTGAGCAATACCATCAACACCCCGCATAATAACAACGTGTCCGTCAAGGTGCTGTACTACCTCGATTATCTGGCGCTGCGGCGGCGCAAAGGGTAGGGCAGGAGAGTAAAAGAACGCCATGCCCCAAAAAACCTACGCCCCGGCCGGCAAATACCGCTGAAAGTGCAGCTGCAGAATGTTGTCGATTTTTTCCTTGGTGAGGGGCTTGCTCACCAGGCCGGCAATATTGAGCTCTTCGAGGCGGCTCAGGTCGCGGGCGTCCATGGTGGTGGTGAGCATGATGATGACCGTGGCCCCGCGCCGGGCTTTGGGCAGCCGCCGGTAGGCTTCCAGAAACTCGACGCCGCTCATGCCGGGCATGTTCACGTCGAGCAGGATGAGGGCGGGCTCGTCGGGGCCGTCCGTGTGCTCGATGAGGTCGAGCGCCTTGGCGCCGTCCTCGGCCGTTAAGAGGCGGTCGGTCACGTCGAGCTGCTGAAACAGGAGTTCGTTCAGGAAATTATTGGTCGTGTCGTCGTCGACCAGCAGCACGCTTGAAAGCTTTTCCATATTGAAAAGGGAGTTGCTGCCGGCTAAGCCGGCAGGGTAACGGTGAAGGTGGTGCCTACGCCCACCTGGCTGCGCACCACGATGGTGCCGCCGGCATTCTCAATCAGGCGCTTCACCATAAACAGGCCCACGCCCGAGCCCTCGACGTGGGTGTGCAGCCGGCGAAACATACCAAACAGTTGGCCCTGTTGTGTTTCGCTCAGGCCCAGGCCATTGTCCTGCACTTCGAGCTCCACGCTGTGGGGCGTGCAGCGGGCACGCAGCTGCACCTCGGCGGGCCGGTCGGGGGCGCGGTACTTCACGGCATTGCTGAGCAGGTTGTACACCACCGAGCGCAGGGTTTTGGGGGCTACGCGCACGGGCTGGCAGTCGGCGGCCCGTACGGTGAGCCTGGCCGCGGCCGCTTCGATGAGCGGGGCCAAATCGAGCTGCACGCCCCGGATGAGGGCGGCGAGGTCCACGGTTTCGGTGGCTTCGGGCTGTTGCAGCTGCGAAATATCGGTGAGGTGGCCAATGGTCTGCTGGAAGCGTTCGACCGAGCCCTGCATCAGGCCAAGCAGGTGGGGCACCAGCGGGCCCTGCAGCACGGCGGCGGGCAGGTCGTGGCGCAGGGCGTTCAGGAGGCCCTCGATGTTGGCGATGGGCGCTTTGAGGTCGTGCGAGGCCGTGTACACGAAGGTGTCGAGGTCGGCATTGGTGCGGCTGAGACGGGTGTTGGTGTCGTGCAGCTCGCGGTTGGTGGCCTGCAGCGCTTCGTTCAGGGCCAGCACCTGCTGGCGGGCCAGCACCTGGTCGGTCACCTCCACGCCCACGGCCATGATACCGGTGGGGTGCCGCTGGTCGTCGAAGAGGGGCTGTATCACGAAGTTGACATAGCCCAGCCGCCGCTCGTTATTGCCGGGCTGGGGCAGCTGCACGGGGGCCTCGGTTACGGCATACGGCTGGCCGGTGCGCAGCACCCCCGCAAAAATCTCCTCGAAGCCCTGGCCCGCCGTTTCCGGCACGGCCTCGAAATAGGGCCGGCCCAGGACCTGCGCCGCCGGCCGCCCCCAGATGGCGGCCACGGCCTCGTTGGCCAGCTCTACCACGTAGCTGGGGCCGCGCAGGATGGTGATGGGCACCGGAGCCTGCGCGAACACGCGCTGGAGCTCCTGCTGCTGGGCTTCGCGCTGCTGGCGGGCCAGCACCTGCTCGGTTACTTCAAAGGCAAACACGGAGATGCCGGCAATCTGCCCATCCAGGCGATAAGCCTGGTACACGAACGTGAAATAGGCGAGGCGGGACGGCTGGCCGGCTACGGCGGGCATGGTGAATGGCTGCTCCACGCCAAAGTACGTTTCGCCGGTCTGGTACACCTGGTTCAGCAGGTCGATGAAGCCCTGCTCCCGAAGTTCGGGCACGGCGGCGGCCAGGTCGAGGCCCATCAGCTGCCGGTCTTCGAAAAGCCCTTGGTAGGCGGCGTTGACGTACTCGATGCGGTGGTTCGGGGCCCGCAGCAGCTGAATCAGGGCGGGGGCCTGGTCAAAAATCTCGTAGAAGGCTTCCCGCTCCTGCAGCTGCCGGCGGGCGCTGGCCAGCAGCTCGGCCTGGAGTGCCTCGGTCTGGCGGCGGGTCAGCACCTGCTCCGTCACGTCGTACACCAGGGCCGCCACGCCCACGATGACGCCCTGCTCGCGGTAGGCCTGGTAGGTGAACGTGACGTAGCGCGGGCTGCCGGGCTGCAGCTCGGCCAGCGGCATTTCCGTCACTATCTCGCTGATGCCGGTGAGGAAAACTTTGTCGAGCAGCTTCACCAGGCCCATTATTTTCACGCGCGGGTACACCTCGGCCATGGTGTGGCCCTGAAGCGGGCCGGCCCACTCCTCGGGCGGAAACAGCTCGGCGTACGCCGGGTTGAAGTAGTCGATGCGGTGGTCGGGCTCGCGCAGCAGCACGATGGCGGCCGGGGTTTGCTCGAATATCTGGAACAGGTCCTGCCGGGCCTGGGCCTGGCGCTTGAGCACGCCCATCATGGCCGCTTGCAGGGTTTCGGCCTGCTTGCGGGCCCGCACCTTATCCGTCACGTCCAGGCTAAAAACCAGGATGCCCTGGGGGCGCTGCTGCCCATCTATCAGCGGCTGGTAGATGAAGTCGATGTAGCGCTGCTCGGCCTGGCCGGTGGCGTCATCGTGCAGCATCACCAGGGTTTCGGTGCCGATAAACGGCTGGCCGGTGCGGTACACCTGGTCGAGCAGGCCAACGAAGCCCTGCTCCGCTACTTCCGGAAACACGTCGGCCACGGTGTGCCCCAGCACGGTGCGCCCGGCCGAAAGCGCCTGGTAAGCTGCGTTGAAAAAGGAAAAACGATGCTCGGGGCCCGTGAGCGTCGCGATGGCGGCCGGCATCTGGCCCAGAATCTGGCCCAGCAGGGCCTGCTGCACGCGCTCCAGCTCGCCGCGCTGCCGCTCGGCTTCGGTGCGGGCGGCCTGCTCGCGGGCCTGGCTCGCGCGCAGCGTGGTTTCCGCCGCCGTGCGCGAGTAGGCGGCCGTATCCAGGAAGCTGACAATCAACTGCCCGCCGAGCCGCCGGGCGGCCAGGTGGAAATAATTATCGAAGCCATCGGTCTGGTAGCTGAGGTCGAGCTGCCCTGCCTCGCCCGTTTCGAACACGCGCCGGTAGAAATCAAAAATGCCGTTGGTAAGCGTGCCGGGGAAGTGCGACCCCACGGTGCCGCCAGGGTTTTCGGGCAGGCCCGTCAGGCGCTGCGCGGCCGGGTTGAGGTAATCGGGCGCGAAATCGACCAGCTCACCGCCTTCGGCCGCGTATACCGGGCGCAGCAGGTTGAGGGCCGTGAGCGATACCTCGAGCACCGCGCGCAGCAAGCCGTCGGCGGTGGTTGCATCGGTGGGGAAGGGCAAGGCCGTGGAATCGGGCATAAAAAAAGGAAGACAAACGGGGCCCGCCATCGCAGGCAGGCAGGCAGGCAGGCAGTGGGCAACCGTAACCGCAGGCAGACAAGCGCCAGCCCTGAAACGTGCGGCTGGCCACGTTTTTTTGAGCCCCTATCCCTAACCAGGGCACCGGGCCGGCTTTACGCGGAAGCAGCCCCGGGCGACTACTTTGCTGCCGCCCGCTGCCGGGCCCGCTGCACGGCTTCGTAGAGGTTGAACGAGGCCGCCCGGGCGCGCGGGCGCGGCGAAACCAAACGGTTTTTGGCGTGGCTGGCCCCGTCCTTGGCGCGCCCGGCGTCGCGCCCACGCTCATGATGCGCACCGTGGGCCCGGGCCCGCCGTTGGCCTGCAGGCCGAGGTGCTGCCAGCGGCGCAGCTGCCTGGGCGTGAGCGGGGCCTGCGCCCAGGCGGCCCGGGTGGCGAAGGAGAGCAGGCCCAGCAGCGCCAGGCGGGAAAAGTGGGGGGCATCGGGGAGGGTGAGTAGGGACGGTAGGCGGCAGGGGCACGGCCACCCAAGCAAAGCTAGGCTGCCCGAAGGTAAGGGAGGCGACGAATGGCCTGCCTTGCCTGGCGCAGTGTTGCAGCCTGTGCACGCGCTTGCCTGGCCGTATCGCCCGCTACTTTCCGGGCGGGCGGCTGGTTGCTTGAAGGGTAGCGGCTCGGCCCGAACCATGGTTTGCCCTTACATAGCAGAACGCGAATCTGGCTAAGCAAAAGCAACGGTTCAGCAAAAAGAGCCGCTGCCCCGCCGGCTGCCAGGATAGGTTTGCAGCATCAGCGCATAACCGCTCCGGTATCTCCGTTTTCTTATTCACTTCCCGATGAAAAGCTCGCTCCTGCTGCTCGTTTCTTTCTTTCTGCTCTTCACCGCCCAAGCACAGCCTTCGGCCCCTGCCGATGCCCCGGCATCTGCAGCAAGCAGGCCGCTCGCGCTCGGGGGCAGTTGGGAGGGCACGCTCGCTATTCCGGGCAAAACGAAGGCCTGTGTAATCGCCATCGCGGAAACGGCGGGCCCCCTGGCGGCCTTCCTCTCCATTGCCGGCACCCAGGTCGAGCGCCACCGCCTCACCCTCACCCAGTGCCACGACACCCTGCATTTCTACGACCCCCTCACCGAAGCCCGCTACGTCTGCATGCGCTCTACCGACGGCCTGCTGCTGGTGGGCCAGTGGCAGCAGCGCGGCTTCCAGAATACGCTGGTTTTCCGGCTGCGGCAAGCGGCCGGCACCGCCGCTCCTGGCACGCGTCGCGCCCTGCTGGCGCTTAAGTAGCCGGGTAAAATAAGCCGACGGTAACAGCCCGGGCCGAGCGGCTACAGCCCTAGCAGCTCCTCGGCCGCCGCCCACGGTGTGAGCTGCCCGGTGGCCACGGCCGCCTGCATGGCGGGCAGGCGGCCGCGCACGGCCGGGTTGGCGTAAAACCGCGCTTCCAGGGCCTGGGCTACGCTTTGGTGCAGCCACTGCAGCTGCTGCTGCTGCCGCCGCCGCGCGAAGTAGCCGCCGGCCCGGGTGGTGGTGGCGTAGGCTTCAATGGTTTGCCACACCTCGGCAATGCCAGTGCCAGCCACCGCGGAAGTAAGCAGCACGGGCACGGTCTGGCCCGAGGGCGGGGCCGGAAACAGGTGCAGCGCGCTCTGGTAATCAAGTTTGGCGCGACGCGCGGCCTGCTCGTTGCCATGGTCGGCCTTGGTGATGCACAGGGCGTCGGCCATTTCCATGATGCCACGCTTCACGCCCTGCAGCTCGTCGCCGGCTCCGGCCAGCATCAGCAGCAGGAAGAAATCGACGAGGCCGTGCACGGTGGTTTCGGACTGGCCCACGCCCACGGTTTCGACGATGATGACGTCGTGGCCCGCTGCTTCGCATAATAATAAGGCCTCGCGGGTGGCGCGGGCCACGCCGCCCAGGCTGCGCCCGGCGGGCGAGGGCCGGATGAAGGCCGCCGGCTGGGCCGCCAGCCAGGGCATGCGGGTTTTATCGCCCAGAATGCTGCCGCCCCCGCGCTGGCTGCTGGGGTCCACGGCCAGCACGGCCAGCTTCAGGCCCCGGATTTCGACCAGATACCGGCCCAGGGCCTCGATAAACGTGCTTTTGCCCACGCCCGGCACGCCCGTGATGCCCACGCGCAGGCTGCGCCCGGTGGCGGGCAAAATCTTCTGCAGCACCTGCTGGGCCAGGGCCTGGTCGGCGGGCAGGGTGCTTTCGACCAGCGTAATGGCGCGGCCCAGCACGGTGCGGGAGCCGGCCCGGATGCCAGCGGCGTACTCGGCGGCGGAGAGTCGGGAGGAAGGCAAATGGGTGGAATAAGTTTTAGCTTGCCGGGGCAATGAGCAATTGTCGGCGTAGATTTCCGAAATCGACGGCAAGCTAAAGCTTCCCGCACGTTTTTCCCATGAAAGCTTCCGCTGTTTCCTTTCTGCTGCTGGCCGCCGGGCTGGCGCTGCCCCTCGCCGCCCGCGCCCAGAACGAGCTGAGCAATTTCTCTGCCACCGGCCGGGGCGGGGTCGTCAACACCTTCGCCTCCGACTACCAGGCCATCGGCATCAACCCCGCCAACCTGGGGCGGGTGCTCAATTTCCGGGTTGCCTTCACGGTGGGGGAGGTGGGGGCGGGCATCAACTCGCAGTCGCTCACCCGAACCACCTTCAACCACCTGCTGCGAAATGGCAGCCAGCGCATCGGGCTCGCCGAAAAAGCCACGCTGGTCGACCAGCTTACCGGCGACAACGTGCTCAATCTGAACGTCGATACCAACCTGCTGGGCCTGGCCATCACGCTGCCCAGCGGCCTCGGGGGCATTGCTTTCAGCAGCCGGCAGCGGGTGGCCAGCCACCTGGCCCTGAATCGCAATATCGCCGATATCATCGTGAATGGCCAGAACGCCGACGTCATCCGGCAGTACTATCCGGTGCTCAATACCAGCGGCAACCCTACCCCCACCAACCCCAACGCGCCCTTTATCTCGACGGTGCTCGACGGCACCAGCATTCAGGCGGCCGTCACCAACGAGTTCAACGTGGCCTATGGGGTGGAGGTGATTGACAAAACCGGTTTTCACCTCTCCGTGGGGGCGGGCTACCGCTACATTCAGGGCATTGGCATTGCCGATATCCGGGCCAGTGGCGGTACGCTCACGGCCTATACCTCGCTCTCGCCGATGTTCAACGTGAACTACGGTGCCCTGGCCAGCAGCAGCAACTTCAACCTGGAGCAGGGCACCGGCCTGCATCCCGTGGGCTACGGCCACGGCTTCGACCTGGGCCTGGCCGCCGAGGTGGGTAAAATCGTGCGCCTGGGTGCGTCGGCGACGGATTTGGGCTCGATGACCTGGACCGGCAACGTGCTCGGGGTATCCGACCAGAAGCTGCAGCAGGTGGCCTCCACCGGGGTGCAGACCTACGACGTGCTGGGCGAAATTGCCCGGCAGTTCGACGTGAGTAACCGCAACCTGTTCACCTACGAAACGGCCCGGGAGCGCACCGCCGCCCTGCCCGCCAAGCTGCGCCTGGGCGGCGGCGTGCGCATCAGCAAGCTCTTCGAAACCGGCCTCGACGTGACTCTGCCCCTCAACAAAGTGGCCGGCAACCTCACCGCCCCCTTCGTGGGCCTGGGCCTGGATGTGCGCCCCCTGAGCTGGCTGAAGCTGAGTAGCGGCTTCAGCGGCGGCGCGGGCTACGGCAAGAGCCTGCCGCTGGGCCTCACTTTTATCACGCCCCTCTGGGAAGGCGGCCTCAGCACCCGCGACGTGGTGGGGCTGTTCAGCGAAAGCTCGCCCTATTCGTCGGTGGCGTTTGGCGTGCTGCGGTTTAAGCTCGGCGGCAGCGAGTAAGCGGTGAGGGGTTATAGTTTGCTCATTGCGTAGTTACCAGAAAGGCCCGCCTCCCGCACCATGAAAGTACTCCTGAGTTGCCTGTTATTTTTCAATTTACTGTGTTTCCTGCTCTTCGCCTGGGACAAACGCAAAGCCCAGCGCGCCCAGCGGCGCATTGCCGAAAAAACGCTGCACCTGGCGACGCTGCCGGGCGCGGCGCCCGGCGCGTGGGCGGCTATTTTGCTGCTGCATCATAAAAACCGCAAAGCCGCTTTCTGGGGCGTTACCCTGGTGCTGACGCTGCTGCAAGGGGCGGTGCTCTATATCACGTTGCCCTATTTTCAGGCGCATTTTTAACTGGGTCTAACGGCTGCCTGCGGGGAAGCTGGGCCAGGTTCCAGTCAAGCACTGGAAATTCCTGAGCCCAAGCGCAGATGCGGTCGTTCGATAGGGGTAAAAAAACCACCCTGTTGATTAACTAAAAAATATAGTTCTTTGATTATTTGCGTATGTGTTTAGTAGTGTTTTATATTTGTACTGCCTTTCTTTCAATCAGTTATTGCCTTTTAAACAGTTGCTGAAGTTGTAGTCTCAGTGTAACGTTTAAACCGCATGACAGCTTCAATCAGCCGCTCAAAATTGGCTGATTCATTTTGCACTGGTGGATTCGGTGGAAACCTGTATCGACTCCATATCTACTCTTTGCCATACGCTGAGGTCTTTCAGTAGCCTCGTGGCTTTCGTTCGCAATTGAGCAGCCTTTATTACAAGCTTAATACTTCGTCCAACCCGTGGATATGGATTACGCGTGCCAATGGAAGAACTCTGTATTAAGACACTGCCTCGCCAAACGCAACTCTATGCCGCATCGCTACCTCTACCAGTTTTGGGTAATTTTTTTGCTGTGCATCATTTTTCACCCAAGCCATGGGCAAACCGTTCTCTTACCGGGAGACCTCGTCATACTTGGGGTTAATAGCACAGATTTAAGTCCAACCGACCCGGATAATTTTTCCTTTGCGCCATTAGTCGATTTAGCTTCAGGCACTCAAATTTTCTTCACGGATAATGGGTGGCAGGTAGCAGGCGGCTTTCGGGCCACCGAGGGGATGGCCACGTATACCGCCCCAAAGGGAGGAGTCCCTAAAGGACGAATTATCACATTCTCGACTGGTAGTCATCCCGATTTTACGGCAACTGGAACATTTCTGCTGTCAACTGATGGGGACCAAATTTTAGCCTATCAAGGTACTAGCGCAAATCCGCGTTTCATCTACGGGCTGACTTTGCGCAAGCCCTGGAGCGATGCTACTTCCTCCAATACGTCGGCGGTGCCAGCGGGCCTCCAGAATGGTGTTACAGCAGTAGCCGCCCCCTGGTGCAACGCCTACATGTACCAGAACGCGCTGCGCCGGGGCCTGACGGCGGCCGTGCGTAGCAGCTTTACGAACGCCAGCAACTGGACCGGGAACAATCAGTCCCGAATCGCATGGCCCCTGACGGATTTGATTCTGGAAGGTATTGTGCCCGACGCGGATGAACTACAAGCGTTGCAGGCTCTATACAACAGCAATGGTGGGGCTAACTGGAGCACCCGCACCAATTGGCCGACTTCGGCAGTTTGGCCGGCCTCTCTGAGCAACGTCGATTTTGCGCAGTGGTTTGGGGTTAGCGTGAGCAACAGCGACATTACGGGCCTGAACCTGAGCAATAATCGTCTGACGGGAACAATGCCTGCTTTACTGAGTAAACTTCTGCGGTTGAATACGCTCACGCTGATGAGCAATCAGCTCGCGGGTACCGTGCCGGCCGAGTTAGCGCAGTTGTCGCAACTACAATACCTGCGGCTGAAGCAAAATCAGCTAAGCGCCGTGCCGCAGGCGCTGGCGCAACTCCCGCTGCGGACGTTCGATTTGTCGAGCAATAAGCTGAGCTCTTTGCCCAATTTCAGCCAAAAATCAGCGGCGAGCCAAGGCCTGCTTACCATTGATGTTGCCAATAATGCTATCGGCTTTGGGCCGCTCGAAGCAAACCTTTTGGCGAACGGGCAAATGCTGCTGGCGGGCTACAATTGGACCAACCAACTGCTGCCCGGTGGCGAGGATACTGAAACGCAGACGACGGCCGAACCACTGGTGCTGACGTGTTCTTTTTCCGGTATCCGGAACAACTACCAGTGGGGCAAGTACACGGGCGGCACCTGGAGCGCCATTACCGGGGCCACGGGAGTCGTGTTCCGCATCAATAGCCCGGCTCGCAGCGATGCCGGCCGCTACGCCTGCCGGGTCACCAACGCGGTTGTAATCAATCTGACGTTAGAGGGCCGGACTACTAACGTCGTTATCAACGCCTCGGCTACCCCGCCCCCGCCCGTCGCGGCCCCGGCCGACGATTTTAACCGGAACTGGACCATCGAGCGGACCTACGATGCTGAGGGCAACCAGACCGCCAATATTCTCAGCGAATCGAAGCAATTCACCGATGGCCTGGGCCGGGCCACCCAGGCCCAGGCCCGCAGTCGGGCCAACCCGCACGTATTCGCGAGCGAAACGATTTACGACCGCCAGGGCCGGCCCGTGGTGCAAACTCTGGCTGCTCCCATCAATAACCAGAATTTCGCCTATAAAGAGACCTTTGCGGCCGTCAGTACTATCACTAACGGGGTAGTTACGACCGCAGAATTTGGACCCGATAATTTTGAAGAGGATAAAGTAGCTACGCCAGCCCCCATCAGCGTGCGCACGCCCGGCACTTTGGGCTACTACTACAGTACCGACAACGAGCTGGAGCCGCTGACCCCAGCCACCGACTACCCATACAGCATCACGGTTCCGACTGAAGGACCGTTGGGTGGGATGAAACGCGCGGCGGGGCCGGGCGAGGCATTCCGCATGGGCAGCGGACACGAGGGCAAAGGCCGCGAGATTCCGCTGCTGAGCGAATTTGATGATTACGTGGGGCTGCGCCGCTACTACGTGCCCGGAAGCAACAACGCCAACAGCCTGCACAATCAAGGCAGTAAAAGCATCAGCGTTGATGCCGACGGGCGTGAGGCCGTGGTGGTGAACAACAAGGAAGGCCAGGCCCTCATCAGTTGTTTAACGGGAGCACAGTATCCAGCTCGGGCGGTACAAGGCTTTATCAGCACCGACCCGGCTAACCAGTATGACCCACAGGCTCCCCGCTTCGTCGATATTCATATTCCGGCCACCGGAGAGCATAAACTGGCTTTCACCGTGGGTGGTACTGTTCGCATCGTGAACCTCAACGGCGAAACCGGAGTGAGCCTGACCCCGGGCGGTACCCGCCTCGACAGTACCGACGTGGAGGTGCCGTCCGGAGCCGGCAACAATAACTCGGCCAGCATCGCGGTATACCTGCAGCCGGGTTTCTACCGCCTGATTTCGCGCCCCGGCGCTACTGTGGCTGACCAAACCCAGTGGTTCACCTATGATGCCGAGTACGGTAATTTTAGCTTCACTTATTATGACGACGCTGGCCGGGCCGTGGCCACGGTGGCACCCAATGGGCTGGCGGGTAATAACCTGGTGAAGAACCCCGGCTTTGACTTAGAGGTGCAGGCTTCGCCGGGCCAATACTGGAATACGGCCCAGTACTGGCAATCCGATGGCGCGACCCAAGCCGTATTCACCGAGGACTACGGTGGTGGTCACACCGGTCGGCTGCACGAAACCCATTACAATCAATCGGGTGGGGCTTATGTGGTCACGACGCACCAGCTGTTTAATAACATTCCGAATGGAACGTACACGCTGCGGGCCTGGGTGAAAGGCAGCGGTCGACAAACCCAAGCCGACATGTTTGCCCGCAATTACGGCGGCCCGGATAAATTCGCTGCTATCGGGATAACGCCTGGCGGGCCGAGGGGACCGTGGGCGCTTCTGCAACTAGACGGTATTCAGGTCAGCAATGGGCAGTGCGATATCGGCTTCAAGTCGGACGCTACGGGCTCGGGGCAGTTCATTTACTTTGATGACGTCGTCTTTGCACGTACCCCTGATGCGACCCAACCGGCGTATGTGACCCGCAATACCTACGATAGCAGCAGCCGCCTGCTCGCCAGTGAAAGCAACGACGAGGGCCGCTCGGAATACGTGTATGCCCGTGATGGCCGCATCCGTTTCTCCCAGAGCGCCCTGCAACGGCCGGCCGGCCGCTTCTCCTACTCCAACTACGACGACCTGGGCCGGGTAGTGGAGTCGGGCGAATACACCCCGGCAACCGGGCAGGGCGTAGGGTTCCAAAGTCAGCTGCCGCAGCGCTCGAAGGTGGAAGCCGAAGGCCAGGCATACAACCAAAGCGATGTCAGCAGCTACCACAGCGGCGCGAGTGGTAATGGCTACGTGCAGAATATGACCGTTTCGCCCGCCCAATCCTCCAACGGCGTGGGCAGCAATGTCGAATTCCTGGTAACCAACATTTTAGCTGGCAATTACGCCATCAACTTGCGCTACGCGGCCGGCCTTAATTCGACGCGCACCATGAGCGTGTACGTGAACGGCACGAAGGTGCAGCAGGCTCTTTTTCAGCCGACGTTCAGCTGGTCAACCTGGGACGTAGTTTCATTGACGTTGCCGTTGCGCCAAGGGGCCAACAGTATCAAAGTGCAATACGATGCCGCCGATAACGGGGCCATCAACCTCGACTACCTCGAAGTAGTGGGCGAACAAAACATCGCCAGCAACAGCGTGCTCAACCTGTTGGAAGAGCGTAACACTGGCAGCCTTGCCGCGACGCAGTGCCGCCAGCGTAGCCTGGTGTGGTACGACGAGGTGTTCGATGCCAACGCTATTGCCCCGGCCGCCGCCCTGGCCGGCCGCCGCCAGGAGTTCACCGTGGGAGCCGTTTCCAAAACCCGCAACGACAACGTGACCACCTGGTACAGCTACGACGAGCAGGGCCGCGTGACGTGGACCGTGCAGGACATTGTGGGCGTGGGTGTGAAAACCCTCGATTATAAGTACGACAACGCTGGTAACGTGCTCGAAATCGCCTACGAGCACGACCAGCCTGACGCTTTCCACCACTACTACGAGTATGACCAGGCCCAGCGGCTGTACAAGGTGTACACCAGCTCCGATGGTACCAGCCGGACGCTCCAGGCCAAGTACTTTTACTACCTGCACGGCCCGCTTAAGCGCGTGGAAGTAGCCAACCAGCTCCAGGGCGTCGATTATACCTACACCCTGCAGGGCTGGCTCAAGAGCATCAACCACGTGAATAACCGCCTCGACCCCGGCGCGGACTCGCCCACCAGCAACGGCATTGCCAAAGACCTGTTCGGCCTGACCCTGGACTACTTCAGCGGCGACTACCAGAGCCGCGCCCAGGCGACCGTGAACCTGGCCGGCACTAGTACGCCCGCCAGCCCCTTCCGCTACGACGGCACCATCCGCACGGCTTCGTGGCGCGCGGGCGCGGCCCCGGCGCACCAGTCCGTATACGACTACGATACCAAAAGCCAGCTGAGCCAGTCGAACTTCGGCTCTCTCACCATCGCGGGCCCATCCACGGCCTCTACCTACCAGGTAACGCCTTCGCTGGCCTACAAGGAAGGCGGCCTGAGCTACGATGCCAACGGCAACCTGCAGAGCCTGCGCCGCACCGACAAGACCGGTGCGGCAACCGACAATTTCAGCTACGAGTACGCGGCCGGCACTAATCGGCTGAGCGCCGTGCACGGCGGGGGTAGCCCCAGCGGCACGACCGTGATGGACTACGACTACGACGCCGTAGGCCAGATGACTCGCCAGCGCGACGAGCAGGGCCAGCGCTACTATAGCTACGACGTGACCGGCAAGACCACCGGCGTGTACCTCGACGCGGCCCGTACCCAGGCCGTGGTGGAGTTCGCCTACGACGACCGCGGCTTCCGGCTGAGCAAGAAAAGCTATGGCACCGGCAGCAGCGCCGGCCAGACCAGCATGACTTACTACGTGCGCGATGCCGGCGGCAACCTGCTGAGCCTCTACGAGCAAGGCCCACAAACCGGCGGCCGCCTGCAGCGCAGCGAAGTGCCCCTCTACGGCGCGGGCCGCCTGGGTGTACTCACCCACCTAGAGGATGGCACCGCCACCGGCACCGACGATGCCCGCTACGAGCTGAACGACCATCTGGGCGATGCCCGGGTGGTGTTCCACCGCCCCACCACCGAGGTGACGACGGCCAGCTGCGAGTTGACTCCGGCCGCCAGCCAGGAAGACGGGCAGTGGCCCGGCCTAGCCCTGGCCCGCCTCAACAGTTCCGTCGCCCACCAGGGCGTAACGACCCCCAGCAACTATGTCGCCTATGCGCGGCCCGGCGGCGGTACCACGGCCGTGGTGAGCCGCACCGTGCCGGTGCTGCAGGGCGATACCCTCACCTTCTCGGCCTGGACCTATCTGCGCCCTATCGGCATTATTGCCGGTGGGGGTGGGGCGGCCGGCCGCCTGCACGTCGTGCCGGTGCCCATGCCTGGCACTACCCCCATGAATGGGCACACCCCCGACGGACTACCGGCGGCCAGCCGCCCGGGCTTGCTGAGCCGTTTGTCGGCCAGCATCGCGCTGGTGGGCTGGGGGAGCAAGCCGCCCGCCGTACCCAACCAAAACCTGATGAGCCAGAGCAACACGCGAGTGTGGCTGCGCTACCGCGCGTACGACGAGGCTGGCAACCTCGTCAGCGAACAGTACCAATACCAGAACGATGCGACCCAGCAAACCTGGCAGCCCCTGCAAGCGGCCGTGCGCGTCGCGCAGGCCGGCACGGTAGACGTGGCCATCGGTTCGGATGATAATGTGGTGGATGCCTACTTCGACGACCTGCGCCTGGAGCAGACCGGCGGCCCCATCGTGCAGGAGCAGCATCAGTATGCCTACGGTTCGCCGCTGGTGGGTCTAAGCTACGCCGTGGGCAACAAGCGCTACCGCTATGGCTATCAGGGCCAATACGCGGAGAAAGATGCGGAAACAGGTTTTGAAAGCTTCGAATTGCGCCTCTACAATGACCGCATTGGCCGCTGGACCAGCAATGACCCTTATGGTCAATTTAGCTCGCCGTATGAAGGGATGGGTAATAACCCAATATCCAACGTTGACCGCGACGGAGGAAGTGCCGCTGGTTGGGGGACTGTTGCAGGAGCACTTATTGGAGGACTTGTGGGGGGAAATGCGGTTTCCAAATCTGAGGGTGGTAGTTACTGGGCAGGATTTATAGCAGGAGCTACCATTGGGGGCATTGCGGGTGGATTAGCCGGCTATGGAGCTGAAAAGCTTTTGAATATTGGTGTAATTAATTTGAATAGCCTCGGACAAGGAACCGTAAAAGGAATGAACCTTACACTCAAAGCATTCAGGGGTAATTACAGCGACTTCAACCCTCGCAGACCTAATGTCACTACTGATAGAGGAGCCTCTATGCAAATCGACCCGAATACAACATCGAGGGCTAACTGGGCTCAAACAGTTACGACTGATGATTTAACTAATATGATACAGCGCGGAGCGCCAGGAAGCTTTTTCGACCGTAAGGAAAATGTGCCTTTTATGGACGGAAACAGACCAGACAGACCTTTTAATACAAATGAGCCTTCGGCATTTGAGGACGTTGTAAGCAGAAATGGTCGCAACAGCTATCATTGGAAAGCGGAAACCTCACTTATCACGAGCACGAGTGCGGGTGTTAAGCCTGTCTGGACGATAACGTGGGGATTCTCATATGATGCCGTTAATGATGTGATTAAGCTCAATAAGGTTCGAATTCACAGAGCGGGTTCTATACATATTGCAAACATCAAGGGAATAAATACGCTAAAATAAATAATTATATGAAAGATATTACATCCATTTTGAAGGGTAGAGCATGGATTTGGTGCATTATGCTGCTCTACTCGTTGTTGCTCACAGATAATGTGCTGGCTCAGAGAATAAAGGCAGTCGGTAAGGCAGTTGATACTGGGACTAGCAGCATAACCATCACCCATGTGATTGACGCTGATGAACCTAAATTTCAAGGACTGGTCATTAAAAAAGCAATAGACCGCAATGGGCTCAAGTACCACATCGACAATCGTGACAACAAACGTGAGCGAGTGTTTATAATGCAGAAGGATGAATTCGAAACGTTGTGTGATATTTTCTCTGAGACAAATCAATCAACGTTTAAACAAGAAAAACGTGATATTCATGAGAATTCTAGTGGTGGGGGATTTGGTTTTATTTGCGTTAATGTTAAGAACAACGTTAGTCCCATATTTCAACAATTAGAATGTGCTTTTGCTGTGACTGATAGTAAGACCTCAGACTATTTTTTCAGCCTTATTTCTAAGATTAATGATATTAATCGTCCATTGACTAATGAAGGAAGAATATACCTGACTTCGTACCTTTTAGATATGGCTTTTACCCTAAATGCAATTAAAGTCAACTGATTGGCAAGTTAAATTTTAGTGTGCATCCAACCGAATTACCGGACACAGACTTCCAAATAATTAATTCATTAAATTGTTCGAACGAACGAGCGTTAAAAAGTTGAAGAAAATATTCTTTTTGCTATCAAGTAGCACTGTGATTTTAGCCTCTTGCACAACGAGTCCCAATGTCGCCTATGTGAATCCTAATAAGCTCATACAGGGTTACCATGGTGCAGTTGCTCAGCACGAAGTATTCGTAGCGAAAAGCAAACAATGGCAGCAACGTGTCGATTCACTCAGTACGGAACTTCAAGCGCTAAGTAAGGTGCCAACCGCTATGCGTGCCAGCAAGGAGCAGCAGCTGACGAGCTACCGTGATGCCGTGCGGCAGCAGGCCCAGCAGGAGAATGAGCGCCTGACCAAGGCGGTGCTCGAAGAAATCAACGGCTACCTGAAGCAGTACGGCAAGGAGAAGGGCTACACATTTATTCTGGCAGCTACTAATAATGGCAACATCGTGTACGCAGCCCCCGGCACCGACATCAGCGAAGAGGTGCTGCACGGGCTGAACCGGCAGTACGACGCCCAACACGCGACTACTTCCAAGCCGTAAATGAGTACTACGGCTACATTTTGTTTCAGGCATGTACAGCTGCTACTGGCGGGTGCCGCGATAGGGTTGCTCACTGGCTGTTCGCAGGCGCTGCCGCCCGCCAAATTTCGCGCTTACCTGGCCGACCCGCAACACGGCCTCGTGCAAACCCGCGAAGACGTCGGCGTCACGGCCATGGCCACTTACCTGCCAGTGCCGCTGCTAGTACTGCGGGATTTGGCGCACGTGCCAACCAACGGCCCCGCTGTGCGCGACTCACTGGCCGGTAGCTATGCCGGCAAAGCGTACTGCACCCTGTCCTTATCGCGTCACGGGGCCGAAATTGAAAACATCCTGGTTAATAACCGCAACGCTTATGAGCAAGCCATCAACTACCTGAACACGGGTATTGCGGCCGATACTTACCTGGTGAGCTCACCGCTCGACTCGGTGGCGGCCCTCAGCAGCATGTATCTGCGGCAGTACGGTACCACCGGGCATACCACCATCCTATTGGTGTTCGACACCCGCAACCACCCGATTGACCGCGGCTTTGGCCTCACCCTCGACGGCCGCCGTCTGGGGCTTGGCACCTTGCGGTTTCCGTTCGCGGCCCGCGACCTGAACGCGGTGCCTACCCTCCAGTACGAATAAGTATTTCGCCTACTGCCCACTCACTACGCATTTTCTGCTATGCTTTTCCAAAATCGCCGCTTGGTGCGGTTCATCGCCTGCTATTTTCTGTTGCAGGTTCTCACCACCATTGCCGCCCCTTCGGTTACCTGGGCGATGATGGGAGCGAGCCAGCCCGAGTTTACCAGCTACGAGGCATCGAGCAGCACCGATATGGTCAACCTCACCACCGGTGACCTCTCCTACGGTCTGCCGGTGCTCGATGTGCCCGGTCCAGAACGCAGCTTTTCAATGCCGTTAACTTATAAAGCCGGCATCCAGCTCGAACAGGAGGCTACCTGGGTGGGCCTGGGCTGGTCGCTAAACCCCGGTGCAATTGCGCGCAGCGTGAATGGCTATCCCGATGACGCAGACGGTGAAACCGTACAGATGACGCTTAATAAATCAGTGCAAAGGGGAGTAGACGCATCGAGTTTTTTTGGTTTGTTCAAATCGCACTGGAATTCGGTAACGGGTTATAGTGGCTCGGTTGACCTGTTTGGGTTAGCCAGCCTGAACTGGGATAAGGACGGAATTGAAGGCGGCGACTTAGTCGGTATCCGCTATCAAGCGGGAGAGGGGCTAAGTGTGGACCCCGTGCGAATGGCGATGGCCGCTGTTACTATTGCGACATTGGGGGGAGGTACTGCTATTGAAGTTGGGCTCAACTTGCTAGGG
>JANNDE010000185.1:0-4875 GCA_031387395.1 Hymenobacter sp. | reverse complement strand
GGGTAGGAGGGTGCGAGGGTAGGAGGGCAGGAGTTTTTGAGGCCGGGCAATTGCCGTCGAAATCTATCAACTCCTACCCTCCCACCCCCATACCCTCATACCCTACCACTGAACCAAGCTGCCTGCTCCTGATGTATCTTTCCCAACTAAGACCTGATTTATGGCGATGCTGATGGAGCGCGGCGCGGAGGCGGCCGAGTACCCCGCCCTGGCGCGGGTACGAACGGAGCTGGAAGCCTTCAAGCGCAAGTTTTACCTGAACCTGCTGGTGCGTGGATTGCTGGTAGCCGGCGGGCTGCTGCTCACGTTTTTCGTGGCCTTCAACGGGCTCGAATACTTTCTCTACCTGCCCACGGTGGTGCGGGCCGGGCTGCTGTTCGGGTTTATCGGTCTCACAGTTTACAGCTTCGCGCGCTGGATTTGGACGCCGCTGGCGGCTCTCACCAACCTGCGCCGCCTGCTGAGCGACGAGCAGGCTGCCCGCCGCGTGGGCGAGCTTTTCCCGGAAGTGCAGGACCGCCTGCTGAACGCCTTGCAGCTGCAAGGGCAGGCCCGCGACAACGCGCTGGTGGCCGCCAGCCTGGAGCAGCGGGCCGCCCAAATGGGCGATATCTCCTTCGCCAAGGGCATCAATATTCAGCAACAGAGCAAGCCGTTGTGGAAATACGCCGCCATTCCAGCGGCCGTGCTGCTGGCGCTGCTGGCGTTTTACCCCAGCTTTCTGGTGCAGGGCACCGGGCGCATCTGGCACTACAAGCGGGCGTATTCGCCGCCCGCGCCGTTTCAGTTTCTGATTAAAAACCCCAAGCTGACGGCGTTTCGGGGCGAGGATTTTACGCTGGACGTGGGCGTGGCCGGCGCGGCGCTGCCGGCCGAGGTCAGCATTGCGATGGACGGCAACGAGCGGCGGCTGAGCAAGATGGCCGGGCGCGGCGACCAGTACCGCTACACCTTCGAGCAGCCGCAGGGCAACGTCACGTTTCAGCTGAAAGGCGCCGGGTTTGCTTCGCCTGAATACCAGCTCACGGTGCTGGAACGGCCCAATCTGCGCGATTTTAAGGTCAGCATCACCTACCCGCCCTACACCGGCAAGGCGGCCGAAACTATCGAGAACGGCGGCAACCTGACGGTGCCCGAGGGTAGCACGGTGCGCTGGGAATTCGCCACCGCCGCCACCGATGAGCTGGCACTGGTTTTCCAGAACCCGGATGAAACGCTGGCGGCCAGCGACGACGACGGCACCTTCACGGCTACGCGGCGCATCCTGCGCTCGCAGCCGTATTTGCTGCGCCTGAAAAACCCGGCCAGCCTCAACCGCGACCCCATTTCCTACCAGCTCACGGCCGTGCCCGATTTGCCGCCCTCGCTCACGCTGGAAGCTTTTTCGGATACCGTGACGCGGCGCTTCCTGGCGCTGGGCGGCACCGTGCGCGACGACTACGGCCTGACGCGGCTGGAGCTGCACTACGCGCTGCGCCGCGGCGGCCAAAGCCCCAACTCAACCCCCAACACTCAACACTCAACACTTCTCGCGCTGCCCCGCGAGAGCGCCGGCACCTACGCCTACACCTGGAACCTGGGCCCGCTGAACCTGCAGCCCGGCGACCGCCTCGAATACTTCGTGGAGGCCTGGGACAACGACGGCGTGCACGGCCCCAAGGCTACCCGCACGCGCCCGGTGGAGTTCCGGCTGCCCAGCCGCCGCGAGCTGCGCCAGGAGATGCAGGCCCAGGCGCAATCGGTGGCCAGCCAGATGAGCCAGGCCGCCAAGCAAAGCGAGAAGCTGGAACGCGAGCTGGCCAAAACCCAGGACAAGCTAAAAACCAAGCGCGACCTGAGCTTTCAGGACCGCAAGCAGCTGGAAAACATGCTGGACCAGAAAAACCAGCTGAACCAGCAGATGGAGCAGATGCAGAAGATGTTCGAGCAGCTGCAGCAGAAGCAGGACCAGGCCAGCCCCAAAAGCGAGGAGCTGGCCAAGAAGGCCGAAGAGCTCAAAAAGCTGATGGCTGACCTGCTCGACCCCGAAACCAAGAAGCTCTACGAGAAGCTGCGCAAGCTGCTGGAAGAGCAGAAGCAGCCCGACGCCGAGATGCAAAAGCTGCTCCAGCAGCTCGAAAACAAGGAAGACACCCTGCAGAAGGAGCTCGACCGCGCCCTCGAAATGTTCAAGCAGATGCAGCTGGAGCAGAAGGCTGAGGAAACCGCCAACAAGCTCGACGAGCTAGCCAAGCAGGAAGAAAAGCTGGCCGAAAAAACCGCGCAGAACGACAAGGAAAACCCCGACAACAAAGCCTCGAACCAGGACCAGAAAGCCAGGCAGGAGCAGCTGAAGCAGGAGCAGGCCGCAAACCAAAAGGAGTTTGAGGACCTGAAAAAAGAGCTGCAGGACCTGAAGCAGATGGACAAGGAGCTGGGTGACCAGAACGGCATGGACGAGCAGAAGCCCGACCAGGAGCAGACCGACCAGGACATGCAGGAAAGCCAGCAGAGCCTGGGCAAAAACCAGAACAAAAAAGCCGCCGGCCAGCAGAAAAGCGCCGCCCAGCGCATGAAGAAGATGGCGCAGAAAATGCGCGACCAGATGAGCGAGGAGGAAAGCGACCAGGCCCAGCAGAACATCGACGACCTGCGTAATATTCTCGACAACCTGCTGACATTGAGTTTCGACCAGGAAGGCCTGATGAAGGATTTTCGCAAAGTGGACCAGAGTGACCCACGCTTCGTGCAGCTGGGCCAGACGCAGCGCAAGCTGCGCGACGACGCCAAAATCATTCAGGATTCGCTATATGCGCTGGCCAAGAAGGAGCCCAAGATTCAGAGCTTCGTGACCCGAGAAGTAGGGGAGATGAACGGCCGCATGGACGAGTCGCTCACCCACATTCAGCAGCGCGATTTGGGCCGGGCCACCGCCACCGAGCAGCAGGCCATGACCAGCATGAACAACCTGGCCCTGATGCTGCAAAGCTCCCTCGACCAGATGCAGCAGGAAGCCCAGGCCGGCAAAGGCGCGCCCAAAGACGGCCAGGGCAAGCCCGGCAAGAAAAAGGGCAAGGGCAAAGGGCAGGGCCCCGGCGGCAAGCCCGGCCCCGGCAACATGGGCAAAATGCAGCAGCAGCTCAACCAGCAGATTCAGCAGCTGTCGAAATCGGGCAAGTCGGGCCGTGAGATGTCGCAGGAGCTGGCCAAGCTGGCCGGCCAGCAGCAGATGCTGCGCCAGGCCATGCAGCAACTCGATAAGCTGCAGCAGGGTGGCAAGCCCGGCGGCTCGCAGGGCCAGGGCCAGGGCGGGGGCCAGCCCGGCCAGGGCCAACCCAAGGACGGGAAAGACGGCGGCAAGGACGGCAAAGGCGACCAGGGCGCGGGTGGCACCGGCGACATCAAAAAGATGATGGAGCAAACCGAAACCGACCTCGTGAACAAACGCCTGACCGAGGAGACGATGCTGCGCCAGCAGCAGATTCTCACCCGCCTGCTGGAGGTGGAAAAATCGGCCCGCGAGCGCGACCAGGATACCAAGCGCGAGGCCCAGACGGCCCAGACCAAGCCCCCGGTTTTCCCGCCGGCGTTCGATAAATACAAGGCCAGCAAAGAACGCCAGACCGAATTACTACGTAGTCCCCCCCCAAACCTGACTCCGTACTACCAGCGCGAAGTGGGCGAATATTTCCAGAAAATAAAATAATCCGAACGCCTTCCCATCCAAGCGGGTTGCCATTTCGTTAACCAATTAGTGTACTGTTAGAACCAAGGCCGGTGAGGCCGGCGAAATAGTTATGGTGCTTTGGCGCTAAAAGACTATTTTTGCCGCCCCAAAGCGCTGCCGCTCTTCCCATCAAACCACCTTATGAAGCAGGTAAAAATTCAGATTCCGTCGCTCGTTGAAAATATCCGCGTCGTTGAAAGCTTCATCGATAATTCCAAGGATACCTTTCAGATTGAGGACGATATCTACGGCAACATTATGGTGGCCGTAACCGAAGCGGTGAATAACGCCATTCGGCACGGCAATAAGTTCGACAAAGACAAGAACGTGTACCTGTCGCTTTATGTGGAGCCCCGGCAGCTAAAGTTTGAGATTGAGGATGAGGGCGCGGGCTTTAATTACGACAACCTCGACGACCCCACGGCCCCCGAAAACCTGGAGAACCCGGGCGGCCGCGGTATTTTCCTCATCCGCCATCTGGCCGATGAGGTGGAGTTCAGCAAGGACGGCCGATGCCTGCTGCTAACCTTTCAGCTTTCCCCCGCACCCGCCGACGACAACTCGCCCGCCGACCACCTCGCCGCCTAATCAGCCGTTGCGGCTGCCCGATTCCGCATGAACAGCACCCCGCCGATGGGCCCGCCCCACCACGATAATTTCCCGCCCGGCGAGTTGCACCACGAAGCCCCCGGCATCGAGTTCATGGTGGAAGACGCGCCCGATTTCGAGCTTTCCGACGCCGAAAGCCTGCTGGAATGGATTGAGCGCGTGGCCAGGGTGCACGAGCACCGCATCGTGCAGCTCACGTACATTTTCTGCTCCGATGACTACCTGCACCGGCTCAATATCCAGTATCTCGACCACGATACGCTGACGGACGTCATTACCTTCGATAACTCCGATGACGCTGATATTCTGGAAGGCGACATCTTCATCAGCGTGGAGCGGGTGCGCGACAATGCCCACGACCTCGGCATCCCGTTCCGCGACGAGCTGCACCGGGTGATGATTCATGGCGTGCTGCACCTGCTCGGCTACCACGACAAGGACCTGCTGAGCCAGACAGCCATGCGCGCTAAGGAAGACTACTGCTTGGCGCTGCGCAGCTTTTAGAGCAGCTTGGGTTTGAAGAACGGGAAGTAAATATCGTCATGCAGAGCGCAGCGAAG
>JANNDE010000139.1:0-4643 GCA_031387395.1 Hymenobacter sp. | reverse complement strand
CGACGCGGGTCGGATACCTCATGGAAAAATTCAGCTAGCTCCATGGCATTTTTGGTCGCCAATTCACCACTGGCAGGCAAAATGTATCAACTCTGCCCCCTGGCCCCCGCTCCTCAGGGAGGATGGGGCACCGGTTATGCGCAAACGGAAACCGTCAGGCTCCCCTTCTCCCTAAGGCGAGGGGCCGTGCCCGTGCCCGGCAGGAGTGAGTTTTCACGGCTACACCTTCCGCGCCGTGTTGATGACGTTCACGCCATTGAACCGCGTGGTGGCCGAGCCGTGGCTCACCGACGATACCTGCGAGGGCTGGCCCTTGCCGTCGAAGAAGGTGCCGAACAGGCGGTAGTCCGACGCATCGCACGAGCCGGCGCAGGCACCCCAGAACTCGTTGGTGTTCGACTGGTAGGCCACGTCCTCCAGCTGCTCGGTGATTTTGCCCTTCTCAATCGCGAAAAACAGCTGCCCGCCAAACTGAAAGTTGAAGCGTTGCTGGTCGATGCTGAACGAGCCCGCGCCCGCGATGTAAATACCCTTGTCCACGCCTTTCACCATCTCGTCGGGGCTCATTTTGGCGGGGCCGGGGCGCAGGCTCACGTTGGGCATGCGCTGGAACTGCACGTCTTCCCACGATTGGGCGTAGGCGCAGCCGTCCGACTCCTTCTGGCCCACGATGTGGGCCTGGTCTCTGATTTTCTGGTAATTAACTAATTTGCCGTCTTTGATGAGGTCCCACTCGCGGGTTTTTACGCCCTCGTCGTCGTAGCCCACGTTGCCCACCGAGCCGGCTTGCAGCTTATCGGCCACGATGTTCACTTCCTTCGAGCCGTAGGGCAGGTTTTTGGCCTTCCATTCCAGCGTGGCGAAGCTGGTGCCGGCGAAGTTGGCCTCGTAGCCCAGCACGCGGTCGAGTTCGGTGGGGTGGCCGACCGACTCGTGAATCGTCAGGCCCAAATGCCCGGGGTCGAGCACCAAATCGTACTTGCCGGGCGTGACGGATTTCATCGTCAGTTTGGCCTTGGTCTGCTTGCCGGCCAGCGCGGCATCGGCCAGCATATCGTAGCGCAGCTTGTAGCCGATGGTATCGGTACCCTGTGGCCCGCGCACCTGCTCGGCCGCGCTTGGCGTGAGGTATTCAAACCCCAGCCCCACCGGCGCGCTCAGCGCTTCCCGCGAGCGGAATTTGCCCGACTTGGTATCTACCGCCGTGGCCGAGAACGTGGGCCAGAGCCGGTGAATATCCTGGTCGATGTACGACCCATCGGTGCTGGCGAAGTACTTCTGCTCGTTCACCTGAAACAGGGCCGAGTTGATGTAGCTGGCCCCGGCATCGAGGGCAGCGGCGTTGCAGGCCAGCAGCAAATCCACTTTCTGCTTGATGGGCACCTCAAAAGCGCTTTGCTGGATGGGCGTTTTCCAGCTCACTTCGCCGTAGCCGGTTTGGGCGGCCAGCTGCACGGGCTCCTTCATCACCAGGCGGTTGGCCTTGGCTATGCTCACGGCCTCGCGGGCGGTGGCGGCCAGGTTGGCCTCCGTCACCATGCTCGTAGAGGCAAAGCCCCAGCAGCCGCCCACCAGCACCCGAATGCCCACGCCGTAGCTCTCGGTGCTCACGATGTTCTGCACCTGCTTCTCGCGGGTGAACACGTACTGGTTCAGCGAGCGGCCGATGCGCACGTCGGCATAGTCGGCCCCGGCGGCTTTGGAGGCGTTCAGGGCCGCGTCGGCCAGGCGTTTTTTGATGGCCACGTCCACGCCCGGCTCCAGCAGGCGGGCGGGGTCGACGGGCGTGTGGCCGAAGCCCGGCAGGCTCGGCAGAAACAGGGCCCCGGCGGCTAGCCCGGTGAGGCCCATAAAGTCGCGTCTTTTCATAGGTTGCAGAGAAAAGGTGAAATGTAGCGTGGACTCTGCGAGTCCGCGCCTGGTTTGAGAGGAAATCGACCGTTCGCCCATACGCGGACTCGCAGAGTCCGCGCTACCAGCTACGGCGTGAGCATGGTGCCGAATGCGCCTTTCTGCTCGAAGGATTTCATCACATGGTCTTCGAGCGGGGTGCGTTTCACCACCGCGTTGTTTTGCCAGAAAGCGGGGTCGTAGGTGGTTTGCTTGATGGCGGCCAGGTCCACTTCGCCGCTTTTTGCCGGGGCGTAAGTTACATTGGCATTGGGGGTGGGCTGACCGTTGTAGAAGTAGGCGAAGGAAGACACGGTGATGGGGAGGTCGGGCTTCATCATCCGGCCCAGATTGACCCGGTAATCCACCTTTAAGTAATCAAGGGTAGCTGCGCCGCCTGGTCGGGGCTTAAATCCCCATTCAATTTGCGTGACCTCGCCCTTGGATTTGAAGGTAGGGTTGTTGAACTTGGTACGAAAGGCCGGGCTTGTGAAGCGCACGCGCAGCACTTGGTGCGTAACGTCATCGATGACAAAGCTGCCGTAAGCAGCCGCATTGGATTTGCTGACAAAGCCAATTTCAACCAACTGATGGGTGCCGTCTTGTGCTATGCCAAGCAGCCGCAACGTTTGGTAATCGGTTACGTGCAGCCCGATGATGCCCTCTTGCTTGACACTGTCTTCTCCGGCTTGAAAAAGGATATAGCGCTTGGTATAAACCGAGAAGTTGTTAAAGCTTATCAGCGTTTTTTTCTTAGCGAAACGAGCCTGGGTCAGCGCCGTTCCTTCTAAGCCCGCATTGCTGCCAGCCGCGTCCCACACCATCTCCTGCACTTCGGTAGGGTCACCATCCAGGCGCGTTACCTGGCGGTAGAAGACCTGACCATACGTTTTTTGAACATTGGTGCGGCGCAACTCGCGGTAGGCCTGTTTGATAAGCTCCTCAGTGTAAGTGCCCGTCGTCACTTCCGGCAGGGCCACGGCCGACGGCTGCAACCGCATCAGCAGCGGCGCGGTGGTGGCAGCCGCCACGGCCACCGTATCGCGCTGGTGGCCCAGCTCCGACACCACCAACCGGCCCGGTAGCGCGGCTTTCAGCTCGAATTCGCCCTCGGCGTTGCTGGTGGTGCCGGCCGAGGTGTTCAGCACCGAAACGCTGGCGTAGGGCACCGGTTGGCCGGTGGCGGCATCGAGAATTTTGCCGGTGAGGCGCGATTGCGCGGCAACCGGGCCAATGGCAGCGGCCAGCAGCAGGCCGGCTAGTAAAGTCAGTTTCATTGCAGAAAGTAGGATAGGAGGCCGCAAGATAGGCGCGGAGAATTGCCGGCCAAACCGGCAGATGCAGCTGGTGGGGTGGCAGTTGCTTTCGCCGTTTCGGGAAATGGAAAAAGCCACCAGTCGATATTGACTGCTGGCTTCTTTTAGGCGTGCGTGTGCCGCTCATTCCACGCGCGGACTCGCAGAGTCCGCGGTACGTCTACACCGCGTCCGACAGGCTGGTAAAGGTGAAATCCCGGATTTTGAGCGGCGGCACCAGGTTGCCGTTCAGGCGCACCGGCTTGCCGATGGCTTCGAGGTTATTCAGCATAATCACCGGGCTCTCGTTGAAGCGGAAGTTTTTCACCGGGAATTTGATTTGGCCATTTTCGATGTAGAACGTGCCGTCGCGCGTGAGGCCGGTGAACAGCAGCGTCTGCGGGTCGACGGGGCGGATATACCACAGGCGCGTGACCAGAATGCCCTTGGCGGTACCCTTGATGAGGTCGGCGGTGCTTTGGGTGCCGCCTTCCATAATCCAGCCGTTGGGGCGGGGCAGGTCGGGGATGCCGGTCTTCTGGGCCCAGTAGCGCGAGGAGTAGAGGTTCTTCACCACGCCCTTTTCAATCCAGGTGGTGCGCTGTTGCGGCCGCCCGTCGCCACTAAACGTGAGGTCGCTGATTTCCGGGTTCAGCGGGTCGGAATAGATGGTCACCCGCTCATCGAACAGCTTTTCGCCCTTGCGGTTGCCGCCGCCTTTCTTGCTGAGAAAGCTGCGGCCCTCGTCGGCATTACGGGCATCGAGGCTCTGCATGAGCGCGCCGATGAGCGACGTATCCACATTGGATAGCAGCGCGTTGGGCTCCAGAATCACGGTGTACTTGCCCGGCTCAATGGCCCGCGCCTTCATCGACGAAGCCGCTTTATCGGCCGCCACTTTGGTGAAGCGCGCCGCGTCCATCTTGGCCGCGTCCACGTAGTCGCCCGAGGCGTAGCCCGAGCCGGTGCCGTCGGGCGTGCGCACCGTCACCGAAAACGTCACGTTCGAAACCTGCTGGTAAGCCTCCAGCCCCTTGGAGTTGCGCTTGGCCACGAAGCCGTGCGAATCATCCAGAAACGCGGCCGAGCTCAGCTTGCGCTGGTCGCAGAGCGCTATGCTGGCCCCGATTTGCGCGGCCCGGTAGTCGGGCGTGATGCCGGCCGTGGCCGCCACGAACGAACGGCTGCCATCGACGTACTGCTGCGGCCCGAGTAGCGGCATGTACTCGGGGCTTTCGGGCGCGAGGCGCGCGATTTCCTCGGCCCGCTGCACGCAGCGGCGCAGCGTGGCTTCGTCGAACTCGTTGCAGGTAGCGGTGCCGGCGCGGCGGCCGAAGCGGCTTTCCACGGCCAGCGACACTTGGTCGCTGGCCCCCGCCGTGCTGATGGAGTTGCGGGCCGAGCGGACGTTGCCGCCGGTTTCGCCGGTAAGCGTGGCTTCACACTCGTCGGCGGTGG
>JANNDE010000127.1:0-6760 GCA_031387395.1 Hymenobacter sp. | reverse complement strand
AATTCAACATTCAGCCCTCAAAACTCAACCCTTCTACTTGTGGTGCAGCATATGCCCGAAGCGGATGCTGGCAAACGTGAGAGCCGTGCCCCAGAACAGCGCGCTCCAGAGCATGTGCAGCAGAATGCGCGACCGGGGCACGCCCAGCAGCGTAGCGATGACCGTGCCGCCGATGGGCGAGAGCAGAATGGGCGTGAGGAAGGCGATGCCGCCCATGCCGAACTTGCGGAACACCTTGATGATGTTGCGCGATTTTTTGGAGAAAATGGGCTCCCGGCGCAGGCGGCGCTGGTGCTGGCGGTGCTTCATCCAAGCGCGGCCCACGCCGGAGAACAGGAATACGCTCGTCATCATACCGCCCACGGTAAGGGCCAGCGTGGTCCAGAAGTGCAGGCCCATGGACGCCCCGGCCAGCGGCCCACCCAGGAATTTTACCGTGCTCAGTAGGAATACAGAAGCGTATTTAACAGCAAGGTGATGCACGACAAAACGGAAAAACGAAGACGAAGAAAAGGAAACCAGTACCCGTCCGCGATGGACAATAGCCTGTGATACCCCATTTAAGAGGCTTGGGTTCCATCAGAACGGCACTACCGATTCGAGGGGGCGGCGGCCGGGGCGGGCGGGCCCTGCAATTGAGGCCTCGCTGCCGGCCGCTTTTTGGAGCGTGAGCTACAGCTTGCTGCCGTAGCTCAGGTCGCCGGCATCGCCGAGGCCGGGGATGATGTAGGCCTGCTCGTTCAGCTTCTCATCGATAGCCGCGACCCAGAGCGTGGCTTCGGGGATTTCGCGGGCCACGTAGGCCAGGCCCTCGGGCGAGGCGATAACGGCCGCGATGTGCACCTGGCGCGGCATGCCGAAGCGCAGCATGGCCCGGTAGGTTTGCACCAGGCTCTTGCCGGTGGCCAGCATGGGGTCGGCCAGGATGAGCACCCGCTCGTCGAGGCTGGGGGCCGAGAGGTAGTCGACCTGCACCTGCACCTGGGCGGTGCCCTCGATGCGGTATGCGGCTACGAAGGCGCTGGGCGACTGGTCGAAATAATTCAGAAAACCTTGATGAAAGGGTAACCCGGCGCGCAGCACGGTGGCCAGAATGGGGAAGTCGTGGAGCAGCTTGCCGGTGGTTTCGGCCAGCGGCGTCTGAATGGTTTTGTCGGTGTAGCTGAGGTGGGTGCTGATTCGGTAGGCGATGATTTCGCCCAGGCGCTGGAGGTTGCGGCGGAAACGCAGGCTGTCTTTTTGCACGTCTTTGTCGCGCAGCTCGGCCAGGAAATGGTTGGCAATGCTGGGCTCGGCGCAGACTACGTGGATGTTGGCCATAGCTTCGGCAGCATCGGGAGTGGCGGAAGGAGAAAGCGGCGTAACCATACGAACAGGATTTTGGGGAGAATGGCTGGGCGAGAAGCGCGGCCGACACCCCGAAGTTGGCACAAAAACGGGCAGCAGGCAAGCACGCGGGCCGGAATTCGTCTCGTGCCCACCGCTCGGCGGCGCATTGGGGCAGGAGCCGGGGCCGGGCACCGCCAGTCCTTTTCCACCCGCCAACGGCTTGCTGCGTAGGTTTGTTAAAAAATGATGACGCCGGGCTTTTATGAGAGAGGCCCGGCGTCAGTTTTATTTGAGTTATCTGATTCTATGCATAAATCTCTGCTACTAACGGCTATTACGGCGCTGCTGGGCGGCGCGGCAGCGGCCCAGACGGCCCCCGCTCCTACTCCACCGGCTACGCCCACGGCAAAATCGCCGTGGCTGGTATTCGACCAGCCGCTGGATACGATTCCGGCGGCGACGCCAAACAAGAACCGCGTGGAAGCAACCCAGGGAGCCAGCTACGTGCCCCTCGATGCCGACACCTACCGCCTGATTGACCGTTACGCCATCAAGTTCGGGCCCGATGCTCTGAACGACCCGCACACCAGCGTGCGGCCTTATAGCCGCGCCGCCGCTGCCCACCTGGGCGAACGCCTGCTCTCGCCCGACAGCACGGTGGCCGGCAGCCTGTCGCGGGCCGACCGCTTCAACGCGCAGTACCTGCTGAAGGACAACTGGGCCAACAGCGCCCGCGGAGAGGCCATCAACGCCAGCCCGCAGCCGGTGCTCACGTACTTCTACCGCGACCAGACGGACCTCTACCACGTGAAGACGCCGGATTTTACGCTGCGCGTGAACCCGGTAGCGTTGCTGGCTATCGGCAAAGACAATAAAAGCACCGATGGCCTGCGCTACGTGAACACCCGCGGCGTACAGGTAGAAGGCACCATCGACCAGCGCCTGGGCTTTTATGCGTTTCTGGCCGACAACCAGCAAGGCGTGCCGCAGTACGTGCGCAACCGCGTGGAGCGTGACACCATTGTGCCCCACGAGGGCTACGTGAAGCCATACAAAGTGGCTTTACTGAACCAAGGCAGCCAGTATGACTTTTTCACGGCCCGGGGCGGTATTACCTACGCGGCTACCAAGCACATCAACGTGCAGCTGGCCCACGACCGCAACTTCATCGGCAACGGCTACCGCTCGCTCATTCTGTCGGACTACAGCGCGCCGTATTTCTTTCTGAAAATTAACACCCGCGTCTGGAAGTTCAACTATCAGAACCTGTTTGCGGAGCTCATTGCCCACAAGGAAAACCGCGACCAGGTGTATCCCAAGAAATACCTGGCCCTGCACCACCTGAGCTTCGACGTGACGCCCACCTTCAACATCGGCCTGTTTGAGAGCACCATTCTGGGTGGGCGCTACCAGGTAGACAGCCTGGGCCAGCGCGTGCCGGGCAGCACCCGCCGCGGCTTCGAGCTGCAGTACCTGAACCCGGTGATTTTCTACCGGGCCATCGAGCAGCAGGTAGGCTCGGCCGATAACGCCCTGCTGGGTCTCGATTTCAAGTGGAACATCAGGCACACGGCCCAACTATACGGGCAGCTGGTGCTCGATGAGTTCAAAATCAGCGAAGTACGCGCCGGCAATGGCTGGTGGGGCAACAAGCAGTCGGTGCAGCTGGGCGGCAAATACGTGGACGTAGCGGGGCTGCGCAACCTCGATTTACAGGTCGAGTTCAATTACATCCGGCCCTTCACCTACCAGCACGAGGACCGCTACACCAACTACCAGCACTACGACCAGCCCCTGGCCCACCCCATGGGCGCCAACCTGACCGAAGTGCTGGGCGTGCTCAGCTACCAGCCCCTGCCCCGCCTGATGCTGGTGGGCAAGGCCATTTACACCGAGCAGGGCCTCGACCTGAACAACGCCGCCGCCGCCGGCCAGAACTACGGTGGCAACGTGCTCAAAACTTATAATACCCGCGTGAGCGAATACGGCAACACGACCGGCCAGGGCAACAAAAGCCGCCTGCTGCACACCGATTTCACGGCCACCTACCAGCCCCGCCTGAACCTGTTTCTGGACGCCAAGCTCATTGCCCGCCGCCAGACCTACGCCCTCACCCCGGCCGCCAACGTGAACGAGGTGTACGCCTCGCTGGCCGTGCGCTGGAACATCGCCCAGCGCCTGCACGAGTTTTAATCGGCTATGAAAACGTACCTCCGGATTCTCCAGTACGCCCGGCCGCTGCTGGCCTTTTTGCCGCAGTACCTGCTGTACACGGTGCTGACCATTTTCTTCAGCATCGGCAACTTCACGCTGATTATTCCGCTGCTGAGCGTGCTGTTCGACAAAACGGACAAGGTGCCGGCCCGGGCCCCGGAGCACATCGCGGCGTTCCGGCCCACCATTCAGTGGGTCACGGATACGTTTAATTACTTCTTCGCCGATGTGCTCACGGCCCACGGCAAGATGGGCGCGCTGGCCTTCGTGTGCGGCGTGGTGGTGGTGTCGGTGCTGCTGAGCAACGTGTTTCGCTACCTGAGTTTGCGGCTGCTGGCCAAGGTGCGGGCCCGAGTGATTCGTAACCTGCGGCGCGACTTGTACCACCGCATCATCGGGCTCCAGCTGAGCTTTTTCGCGGGCGAGCGGAAGGGGGATTTGATGTCGCGCTTCACGGCCGACGTGCAGGAAGTGGAAACCTCGGTGGTGAACACCTTCACGGCCGTTATCAAGGAGCCGCTCACGATTATCGCCTATTTTCTGGTGCTGTTCCACATGTCGGTGCCGCTCACGCTGTTTACGCTGGTGCTGCTGCCGATTTCCGGGGGCATCATCGCCACCATTGCCAAGCGGCTGCGCACCCAGGCCAAGACGAGCCAGAAAACGCTGGGCACCATGCTCTCGGTGATTGACGAGACGCTGGGCGGCATCCGGGTTATCAAGGCGTTTAATGCGCAGGAGTACATCAAGGGCAAGTTTGAGGAGCAGAACGACCAGTACGCCCGCACCTCGCGCACCATTGATAATACCCGGGATTTGGCCTCGCCGTTCTCCGAGTTTGCCGGGGTTTCGGTGGTGGCCGGGCTGCTCTATTTCGGTGGCTCGCTCATTTTGGGCGGGCAGTCGGCGCTCGATGGGGAGACGTTTATTGGCTACGTAATTCTGTTCTCGCAGGTGCTCACGCCGGCCAAGGCGCTGTCCTCGTCCTTCGGCAACATCCAGCGCGGGCTGGTGGCCGGCGAGCGGGTGCTGAGCATCATCGACACCGAGCCCGCCATCCGCGACCGGCCTGACGCCACGGTGCTGCCGCCCTTCGAGCGCCAAATCGAGTTTCACGACCTGAGCTTCAGCTACGGCGAAACGCCCGTGCTCTACGATATCAACCTGACCATTAAAAAAGGCCAGACTGTGGCGCTGGTGGGCGGCAGCGGCGGCGGCAAAAGTACCCTGGCCGACCTCCTCCCCCGCTTCTACGACCCCAGCCAGGGCCAGATTCTCATCGACGGCCACGACCTGCGCGCCTGCTCCCTGCACTCGGTGCGCGACCAGATGGGCATCGTGACCCAGGAAAGCATCCTGTTCAACGACACGATTTTCAACAACATCCGCTTCAACACCGCCGCCACCGAGGCCGAGGTGATGGAAGCCGCCCGCATCGCCAACGCCCACGACTTCATCATCGCCAGCCCCGACGGCTACCAGACGGTGATTGGCGACCGGGGCAGCCGCCTGTCGGGTGGGCAGCGGCAGCGGCTGAGCATCGCGCGCGCCATCCTGCGCAACCCGCCTATTCTCATTCTGGACGAAGCCACCTCGGCCCTCGACACCGAGAGCGAAAAGCTCGTGCAGGAAGCCCTTCAGCGCCTGATGCAGAACCGCACCTCGCTCGTCATCGCCCACCGCCTGAGCACCGTGCAGTACGCCGATGAAATCGTGGTGCTCCAGCACGGCCGCATCGTGGAGCGCGGCACCCACGACGAACTGCTGCGGCGCGAAGGTGGCGTGTACCAGCGCCTGAGCTCGATGCAGACCAATTCGGTGCTAGGGTAGGGCTGGCGGGCTGGCGGGGACTACTAGGAGGAGTTTGCCAGCGGCGATGCTGGCCCGAAGGCCGGCGTGTATTCCCTACCGACCCCATGGCGGACCCTGGCTGGCTAACGGGCTGGCCGGGAGTTTCGTGGCCCCGGCGGTGCAGGGCCCCGCGAAGCGCAACCATGCCCGGCGGCCAGCTTTGAGCCATCCAACCCGCTCTTTGACGTAAGCCCTATACCATTCGTGGGAACCTACCGGGACCGACTGAACCGAGTTGCATATATTCGGCCCATCGCATGTGGGCGGCCGGACCTGAGTCGTGCACAAGTACCACCTGCCTCAGTAAGCGGTTTGCTACCCTATTCAACCTAACTCCTATCCACAGCGCCCCATGCCTCCCAAAAAAGCCTAAAAACCGCCTGGTCAAGACACAAATACCTGGACGCGTGGCGCAGTCATGAGCGGCAGATATGGGCAGAGCGTAGCCGGAATACCAACCCATGGCACGAGAATTAACATGAAAGAAGTTGGGCACGTGTACGGGGGACCCGCCGCCAAGCTACCAGCAGTTAATCCCGATATGCTGAGCGCCCGTGAATTTGGTGCCAAGTGCTCTGCCGAACACATGGTTGAATACTCCGCCAAACGCACGGAAGAGTTGAAGGAGCTAGATACGTTAAAGTAGAAGAAGTTAGAAAAATTACTGGGCGAAATGGAAGTTCCTTACTCGCAAAGCTTCACCTTACACGAAGAGGCAATACCCTTGGGTTTTCCAGACTCCAAAACCCTTCACGAGGCAATAGAAGACCTTAGCGAAATCTTGAAAGCAGCAAGTGTAGGGTTTGGACGCTTTGGCGTGCGTGGGAGTTTGGTCACGGGCAAATCCAACAAGGCCGGAACCGGCGAGGGCGGATTTTTCAGACTCCACGCACAAACAAAAAAGGGAGCAAGTGATATAGACTTATTTTTCGAACTGGATGATGACATAGCAGGTTTTACTGTAAGTACTCAGCAGCCCGGATTTATTCATCCCGACAAGCTTACCAAAAAGGTCAAGGAACTTAAGGAGTGGTCTAAGAAATGGACCCAAAAATTAGGCAGAGAAGTAACACCAGGGGCATTTAAAATAGGTGACTATGACCAAGATGCTTTCACGGAAAATAACACAATGTATTTCAACTAAATCAATGGCGAATCTTTTTTTTCATTTCCTGGTGAACTTCAAGAAGCTACCCAGCTAGTATTTAGCAGACTTGTTGCGCGTTGTATTTCAGAGGTTTAAACTAAAATTCCACAAGCCTGCACATACTTCCAGCACATCATTGTACAGCGATAAATTGTGCAAACGTAATCGGTCTTCCAAAATGCGATACCGTTTCAATCCGCCAATGCTATGTTCTACGAT
>JANNDE010000718.1:0-7900 GCA_031387395.1 Hymenobacter sp. | reverse complement strand
AAAGAGGGCCAGGTTGCGCTGGACCATATTCGCTCAGTAGACAAAACCCGCCTGGTGCGCCGCTTGGGGGCGCTATCCAAGACCACGGCGCAGGCTGTCTGTGACCGGCTACAGGAGCTGTTTCAGTACTGAGGGCTGATGTCTGCCGTTCATCGAAACGAGCCGTTACGTGAACCTTACCAGCTTTTTTCTATCCGGTTATTGCTTAAATAGATGTACAACCCAACAAAGAGCACGGCCAGCAGCACAAAGCCTAACCCGTAGCCCAAGGCTTGACGAAAGCGGCCGGTGGCCAACTTCCAAACGAAAAACACTAGGTTGGTGTCCAGACCCACACCTGTTAGAGGAAGCAGGAACATGAGCGGAATAAGTGCCGCATAACTGCCTGACGTAACGACTACCGCCAATGCGGCCAATAGCAAAAGTCCCCACACAGTGCCGTTGAGGCGTTTCGCACCGATGTGCGCGCAAATTAGGAGCGTCGGGTACAGGCATTTGGGACATGGCTAATAACAAGATTAGCTCACGTTGCCATAATGTGCGGCTCGTCCAGCGAAAACGGTGGAATAACTCACCCACGCCAAGCGCCCGGCTACCCGTACGGGTTGGTCATTTTCATCTCCAGCCACCTGTCAGGCCGGTCGAGCGGCTCGTAGCCGAAGCGCTGGTATAGGGTGTGGGCATCGAAGGTGGCCAGCAGGTGGCGGCGCAGGTTTTGCAGGTCGGGGTGGGCGAGCATCTGCTGCACCAGCCACTTCGAGAGGCCCTGGCCGCGGTGGGCGGGCAGCACGAACACGTCGCAGAGCCAGGCGAAAGTGGCCCGGTCGGTGACCACGCGGCAGAAGGCGGCCTGCTGTCCGTCGGGCGCATAGATGCCGAAGCACAGCGAGTTGGCGATGGCCCGCTCCACGGTGGCGCGCGGAATGTGCTTCGCCCAGTACGAGTCTTCGCTCAGCCAGCGGTGCACGGCTTGGATGTCGAGCCGGGCGGGGTCGGTGCTGAGGGTGTAGCCAGTGGCATGGGTAGCAGCGAAGAAAGCAGACATAAGGCAACGGGGAATTCGCCGGCAAGCTACGGCTGCCGGTCGGAAACGGGCGTAGCCCCCATCATTCGCGAATGGATGGGTTTCGTTTGCTATCTTGTTGAGAACGTTGTTGTAATCCCGCTAACCTTTCGCCTGTTCGCTATGAAATTTCTACGCAATGCCCTGCTGGCCATGGGGGCGGCCGCGCTGCCGCTGGTGGTGGCAGCCCAGGCCCCGGCCCTCACAACTTTTCCGGTGGGCACCACCACCGTTACGGCCTCGGCGCTGGCTACCAACCTGAATACCATCTGGGAGCTGGCCTGGGGGCCCGACAACTATCTATGGATGACCGAGCGCGGCGGGCACATCAGCCGCGTGAACCCGGCCACCGGGCAGGTGCTGCCGGTCATCACCATCCCCGACGTGACGGAAAACAACGAAAGCGGCCTGCTGGGCCTGGTAGTGCTGAACTCTTGCCCTGCCTGTCTGCCGGCCCTCGACACCTACTGGGTATTCGTGGTGTACAACTACACCGACCAGGGCGTGCTCAAGGAGAAACTGGTGCGCTACTCCTACACCGGTGGGGTGCTGTCGGCCCCGCTGGTGCTGCTGGGCAACATTGTGGCCACCACCAACCACAGCGGCTCGCGCCTGCTCGTGCTGCCCGACCGCACGCTGCTGATGACTACCGGCGACGCGCTGGTAGCCTCCGAAGCCCAGAACCGGAATTCCCTCAACGGTAAAATTCTGCGCCTCAACCTCGACGGGACTATTCCGACCTCCAACCCCGTGGCCGGCAGCCCCGTTTATACCCTCGGGCACCGCAACCCCCAGGGCCTGGTGCAGCTGCCCAACGGCCGCATCTACAGCTCGGAGCACGGGCCTAATAACGACGACGAAATCAACCGGATTGAGCCCGGCCGCAACTACGGCTGGCCCAACGTGGAAGGCTATTGCGACCTGGCGGCCGAAGCTACTTTCTGCGCCGCCAACAACGTGCGCGAGCCCCTTACTACCTGGACGCCTACCATCGCCCCGGCTGGCCTGGCCTACTACGACCACCCGGCCATTCCGGGCTGGCGCGGCAGCCTGCTGCTGGCCGTGCTCAAGGGCAGCCGGCTCACCCAGCTCACGCTCGACGCGGCCGGCCTCGTCATTCCTGCTCGCACCGATTTCCTCTCGGGCTTCGGGCGGCTGCGGGCCATCTGCGTGTCGCCGCAGGGGCGGGTATATGTGGGCACCAGCAACCGCGACGGCCGCGGCAACCCCGCCGCTCCCGACGACCGCATCCTGGTGCTCGAAAACCGCGCCTACGTGGCCACGGCCACCCGCCCGGCCACTGACTTTGCTTTCGAGGTGCTGCCCAATCCCGCGCGCCAGCAGGCCGCCGTGCAGCTGGCCGCGCCCGCCCGGCAGGTGCGCGTGCTCGACCTGCTCGGCCGCCCGGTGCGGAGCGTGCTACCCGTTGGCCTGCGCGCCGAGTTCGACCTCAGCGGCCTGCCCGCTGGTATCTATTGCGTAGAAGCCATGGGCCCAACCGGCCGCGGCACCCGGCGGCTGGTGGTGGAATAGTTGGCCGCCTGCGTTTAGGCCAGGTGGTGGCGCTCGTCTTTAATGGCGTTGTGCACCGTCCAGGGTACCTCGCGCAGCAGGGCGTGCTGGCGCACGGGGCACTCGGACATCAGACAGAGCGAGCAGGCGGCGGGCGTGCAGGGGTCGGCGTGCACGAACATCTCGACTTCCACGGCGAAGCGCGCCCGAATCAGCTCCTCAATGTCGTGCAGCTGGGTGTGCACCTGCTCCAGGGTGAGGTAGTAGGGCATCTGCATGTGGCAGTCGATGTGCAGGTTGGCCCCGTAGCGCTGCACGCGCAGGTTGTGCACGTCAATCCAGGACGGGCGGCGCCGGGCCTGCAGCTCGGCAATCACCTCGGCCACCACCGCGGTGTCGGTTTCGTCCATTAGGCCCGACACGGCTTTGCGCAGCATCCGGCCCCCGTTCACCAGAATAAAGCCGCCCAGCAGCAGCGCCGCGCCGCTGTCGAACTGCACGATGCCCGTAGCCTGCACCAGCAGCAGCGCCCCCGACGACACGATGGACGTGATGGCATCGATGTACAGATGCTGGCCGTCGCCGACCAGCGCCACCGATTTCATTTTTTTGCCGTTGCGCACCAGCAGCAGGCCCACGGCCAGGTTCACTACGGCGGTGCTGGCCAGCAGCAGTACGCCCCAGTCGGGCCGGCCCACGGGCGCGGGGTGCAGCAGGTGCCGCGAGGCGCTGTAGAGGATGAAGGCCCCCGCCATAAAAATAAGGCCGCCCTCGAAGCCCAGCGACAGGTTCTCGATTTTGCCGTGGCCGTAGGGGTGGTTTTCATCCTTGGGCAGACTGGCCAGGTAGAGGCTATAGAGCGCAAACCCGCTGGTAAACACGTTGATGATGCTCTCCAGCGCGTCGGTGAGCACGGCCTGCGACCGGGTGAGGTAGTAGGCGTAGAACTTGATGGCCACCAGGCCGATACTCACCACGAGGGAAAGCAGGCCGAGGCGGTTTTTGATTTTGGTGGGCGTCATGAAGCAGCGGTTGCGGCTGCAAAGGTCGGGTACGAATGATGTGCGGCCCGCTAAGGGCAAACCAGCCGCCAGCCCACGCAGAAGCCCTCCAACGCTGGGCCGCTGATTATCTGTGGCCAACGCGCGCAACCTTTTGGCCGCAAAGCGGTATTTAAACCAGTCAAAATTTATTTTTAGGTTAGTCTAAAAATTGCTACCTTTAGCTATTCGAATTCACCCGTGCCTCCTTCACTACTCACCGAAACCACGCCACCAGCCGAAACCGGCTGGCGCCACGCCCGGCGGGGCAACTCGCTCAGCGAGGTGTACGCCAGCATCAAAGTGCCGCCGGCCGATGCCCCGTTCTGGCGCAAACTGATGGCCTACTGGGGGCCGGGCCTGCTGGTAGCCGTGGGCTACATGGACCCCGGCAACTGGGCCACCGACCTGGCCGGCGGGGCCCGCTACGGCTACACCCTGCTCAGCGTGGTGCTGATTTCCAACCTGTTCGCCATGCTGCTGCAGCACCTGGCGGCCAAGCTGGGCATCGTGACGGGCCGCGACCTGGCCCAGGCCTGCCGCGACCACTACTCGCGCCCCGTGAGCTTGGCGCTGTGGGGGCTGTGCGAAATCGCCATCGCTGCCTGCGACCTGGCCGAGGTCATCGGCTCGGCCATCGCGCTCAACCTGCTGTTTGGGTTGCCGCTGGCCTGGGGCGTGGTGCTCACCACGCTCGATGTGCTGGTGGTGCTGTTTTTTCAGAATAAGGGCTTCCGCATTATCGAGAGCCTGGTGGCCGGGCTTATCGTGCTCATCTTCGGGTGCTTTCTCTACGAAATCATCGCCTCGCACCCCGACTGGCTGGCCTTGAGCAAGGGCCTGGTGCCGCGCTCCGAAATCGTGACCAACCCGCTGATGCTCTACGTGGCCATCGGCATCCTGGGGGCCACGGTGATGCCCCACAACCTCTACCTGCACTCCAGCATCGTCCAGACGCGGGCCTTCCCGCAGGATGAGCCCGGCAAACGCTCGGCCATCAAGTTCGCCACCATCGACTCGACGCTGGCGCTGTTTCTGGCGTTTTTCGTGAACGCGGCCATTCTCGTCACGGCGGCGGCCGCCTTTCACGGCAAGGGCCACGAGGGCGTGGCCGACATCGCCGACGCCCATAAGCTGCTCACGCCGGTGCTGGGCGCGGGCGCGGCCAGCGTGCTCTTCGCCGTAGCCCTGCTGGCTTCGGGCCAGAACTCGACCCTGACCGGTACCCTCGCCGGCCAGATTGTGATGGAAGGCTTCCTCGACATCAAGCTAAAGCCCTGGCTGCGCCGGCTCATCACCCGCCTCATCGCCGTGGTGCCCGCCCTGATTGTGGCCATCGTCTACGGCGAGAAAGGCACCGGCCAACTGCTGGTGCTCAGCCAGGTCATTCTGTCGCTGCAGCTCAGCTTCGCGGTGGTGCCGCTGGTGCTCTTCACCGGCAGCCGCGCCAAAATGGGCGTGTTCGTGAACCGGCCGGCGGTGCAGGTGGTGGCCTGGGTGGTATCGGGCATTATCATCGCGCTCAACCTGTTTCTGCTCTGGCAGACGTTTTTCGGTTAAGTAGAGCTAGGCAAACGGCGCGACCTTGGGGCCTCACCCCCGGCCCCTCTCCGAAAAGGAGAGGGGAGCCAGTCGTTAAACCAGCGCATCCTCCCCCTCTCCTTTTTGGAGAGGGGGCCGTGCTCCAAAGGGGGCCCGTGAGGCGCACGCCCGAACGACACACGTATTACCCATGAAAATTCTCCTGCTCATCCTCTTTATCCTGCCGCAACTAGCTGATGCCCAGGCTGCCGAAGTAACCGGCACCGTACGCGACCAGCAGCGCCAGCCGGTGCCGTTTGCCAGCGTGAGCGTGGTGGGTACCCCCTTCGGAGTCACGGCTGACGCTGCCGGCCACTTCGAGTTGCGCGACGTGCCGGCCGGGGCGCAGCGGCTGCGGGCCAGCGCCGTGGGTTTCGCGTCGGCCGAGCGGCGCGTGACGGTATTCAATCAGTCTATTATGGTTGATTTCGGGCTGGAAACCGTCGCCGCTGGCCTGGGCGAAGTGGTGGTGACCGGCGTGAGCCGGGCCACCGAGCTGCGCCGCAGCCCCGTGCCCATCGCTACCCTCAGTCGTCGCGAAATCACGCTCAATGCCAACACCAACGTTATCGACGCGGCCGTGCGCGGCATTCCGGGCCTGAGCGCCGTGACGACGGGCCCCAACGTGTCGAAACCATTCATTCGGGGCCTCGGCTACAACCGCGTGCTCACGCTTTACAACGGCTTGCGGCAGGAAGGCCAGCAGTGGGGCGACGAGCACGGCGTGGAAGTCGACGGCTACGACATCGAGCGCGTGGAAGTAGTGAAAGGCCCCGCCAGCCTGCTCTACGGCTCCGATGCCGTGGCTGGGGTGGTGAACCTACTACCCGCCCTGCCTGATGGCCCCGATGGCCGGCTGCGCGGCGAGGCGCTGAGCGAGTACCAGTCGAACAACGGGCTCATTGGAAACTCTTTGGGTTTGAATTATCAAAGCCACGGCTTCCAGACCAGCTTCCGGGCCAGCCACCGCCGGGCCCGCGACTACCGCAACTCCGTGGATGGCGCGGTGTACAACACCGGTTTTCAGGAGCTGACCCTGACCGGAATGGTGGGCCTGAGCAAGGTCTGGGGCAGCTCCCACGCCTACCTCACGCTGTACGACAACCGCCAGGAAATACCGGACGGCAGCCGCGACTCGCTCAGCCGGCGCTTCACCCGGCAGGTGTTCGAGAGCGGGCTGGATGACGTCAAGAACCGGCCGCTGGTAGGGGAGGAAGAGCTGAATTCCTACGCCATCAGCCCGCTGCACCAGCGCATCCGGCACTACCGGGTGTTCAGCAAAACGCAGGTGCACCTGGGCGGCGGCGAGCTGCACCTGCTGCTGGGCGCGCAGCAAAACCGCCGCGAGGAATTCAACCACCCCACTGCGCCCGGCCAGGCCGGGCTGGCCCTGCAGCTCACCACCTACACCTACGACGTGCGCTACCACCTGCCCGAGTGGCAGGGCCTGCAAATCAGCCTCGGCAGCAACGGCATGGGCCAGCGCAACCGCCACCAGCAGGCCACCGACTTCCCCATTCCCAACTACGACCTGCTCGATGCTGGCGGCTTCCTGCTCCTGAAAAAACCGTTGGGCAAGCTGGAGCTGAGCGGCGGCCTGCGCTACGACACGCGCCTCGTAACGTGGGCGGATTTCTACGTTGGGCCCAACCCTGCCACTGGCTTCGGTGCCGAAAGCCGGGCCGGCGCGGCCGGCGCAGAGCGCCAGTTTCCGGCGTTTCGGCAGTGGTACCGGGGCGTGTCGGCCAGCGTGGGGGGGAACTGGTTGGCCACCGAGCGCCTCACGCTGCGCGCCAACCTCGCCCGCGGCTACCGCGCCCCCAACATCCCCGAAATCGGCTCGAATGGCCTCGACCCCGGCGCGCACATCGTGTACCTGGGCAACCGCGACTTCCGCCCCGAGTTCAGCTGGCAGCAGGACGTGGGCGTGCTCTGGCACCAGCCCACCGTTGATGTGAGCTTGGAAGCCTTCCACAACTACGTGCAGAATTTCATCTACCAGGCCCGCCTGCAGGATGCGGCCGGGCAGCCGGTCGTCATCGTGCCGGGCAACACCACCTACCAGTTTCAGCAGGCCGCCGCCCGCCTCTACGGCCTCGAAGCCAGCCTGAGCCTGCGCCCGGCGGCCCTGCCCTGGCTGGCCAGCACCAGCAACCTGGCCTTCGTGAACGGCGAAAACGCCGACGCCGCCCGGCTCGACCGCGCCGGCTCCGCCGCCCGCTACCTGCCCCTGATTCCGCCGCTGCGGGGCCGCACCGAGCTGCGCGCCACCCTGCCCGCCCGCGATGGCCGCTGCCTCACCGCCACGTACTGCCGCGCCAGCCTCGATGCCAGTGCCCGCCAAAACCGTTTCCTGGCCCTCGACAACAGCGAAACCGCCACGGCCGGCTACGCCCTGCTGGGGCTGGGCGCGGGCACCACGCTCACCAGCCGCGCCGGCCGGCCGGTGGCGCAGCTGGTGCTGCAGGTTGATAACGTGTTCGATACCGCGTATCAGGCTCACCTCAACCGCCTGAAATATTTCGAGTATTACGCCGCGTCGCCCTCCGGCCGCCCGGGCATCTACAACCCCGGCCGCAACGTGGCGGTGAAGGTGGTGGTGCCTTTTTAGATGGAAGTGTCTTCAGAACGTCATGCCGAGCGCAGCCGAGGCATCTTGCTCGCATCGTTGAATGATTGGGTCACTTCGGCACGCGAGATGCCT
>JANNDE010000071.1:0-2800 GCA_031387395.1 Hymenobacter sp. | reverse complement strand
GGGGCTTAAATTGCGTAAGTCCTAACTTGAATACTTATGCACTTTGAGGTAATTCAGAGCACTTGGGTAAGCCAGTGAATCCTGCTCAAAAACAACAAAAAAGCCGCTCCGGGATACGGAGCGGCTTTTTTGTTGGGTTGGGTTAGTGGCTACCTGCCTTCAGCATGACGAAACGCCTTATTTCGCAGCGGTAGCTTCTTGCGTGGCGGCTACGGCTTCCCGGGCAATGCAGGCTTCGGCTTGCTCCACCAACTCCTTGCTGCCAATGAAGACCGGGCACCGCTCGTGCGGCACCTTCGGCTCGATTTCCATGGTTCGCTGGCGGCCATTGCTGCTTTTGCCGCCGGCCTGCTCCACGATGAAGGCGAGCGGGTTGCACTCGTACATGAGGCGGAGCTTGCCATTTTGGTTTTTGGCGGTGGCGGGGTACACGTAGATGCCACCCTTGAGCAGGTTGCGGTGGAAATCGGCCACGAGCGAGCCAATGTAGCGGGCCGAGAAATTCTGGTCCTTGCACTGCTGCACGAAAGCCGCCACGCCGGGCGAAAACGAGTCGGAGCTGCCTTCGTTGATGGAGTAGATGACGCCGGTTTTGGGCGTCTGAATGTCGGGGTGCGAAAGGAAGAATTCGCCCAGCGAATACTCGTAGGTGAAGCCGTTCACGCCGTTGCCGGTCGTATACACCATCATGGTGCTGGAGCCGTAGATGACGTAGCCGGCGGCTACCTGGTGGGTGCCGGGCTGCAGGCAGTCGGCGGCGGTACCCTCGCGGCCGGTGGCCGACACGCGGCGGTAGATGCTGAAAATAGTGCCGATGCTCACGTTCACATCGATGTTGCTGGAGCCGTCGAGCGGGTCGATGGCCACCACGTATTTACCCTGGTTGTTGCCGGTCTGAATCATCTCATCATCTTCCTCCGAGATGATGGTGCAGACTTCGCCACCGTTGCGCAGGGCCCGGATGAAGCGAATGTTGGCAATCACGTCGAGCTTCTGCTGGTCTTCGCCCTGCACGTTCTGGCTGCCGTAGGCCCCGGCAATGTCGATAAGGCCGGAGCGGTTGATTTCGCGGTTGACAATCTTGGCAGCCAGCGCGATATCGCGCAGCAGCTGAGACAGTTCCCCGGTAGCATAGGGAAAGTCTTCCTGCTTGCGCATGATGAAGCGGTCGAGGGTAGTGCCGACGGGCAGGGCCAGTTTATTGTGGTCCATAAGGGAGTTTGCTAGCGAAATGGCGGGGTGGGAACGCCGTACAAAGCTACTCGCCGGGGGCCGTAAAACCACCGTTGGGCGGGTGCAATCGGTTGCGGGGCGGGTGAAGAAACACAAATCACGGGCTAAATACACCGGGCCGCCGGCCTAACTATGCAGCGTTGCTGACGGGATGCTGTGCGGGGTGGTGGAACACCCGTAAAACCGCATTTGCGGACGGCGGCGCTACTTTTGAGGCCTATGGAGAAAATACAGGGACTTGAGGTGTACAAATTCGGCGGGGCATCGGTGAAGGATGCGGCGGCCATTCTCAACCTCTGCCGCATCGTGCGGGACTTTGGGCCGCGGGGGCCGCTGGTGATTGTGGTGTCGGCGATGGGCAAAACGACCAATGCGCTGGAGGCCCTGTTTCAACTGGCTTTTGATGGGCTTGCCTATACAGAGAAGCTACGGACCTTGGACCAGTTTCACTGCGGAGTAGCTGATGCCGTGGCTTCCGAGCCCGACGACGAATTTGGGGTGCCGGGCCTGGGCTACGGCGCGGTCACGCTGGGCACCTTGCTGGAAGAACTGCCGAAGCGGCTGGGCAGCGTGGGCCCCGGTGATTACGACCAGCAATACGACCAGATTGTAGGCTACGGCGAGCTGCTGTCGTCACTCATCGTGGCAAAAGCCTTAGGCGCGCAGTGGCTCGACTGCCGGTCCCTCATCCGCACGGACGACAACTGGCGCGAGGCCCGCGTGGACTGGGCCGCCACCGAGCGCAACATCGGCGCGGCCCTTTCCCCACTGCTGGCAAAAGGCCTAGTGGTCACGCAAGGCTTCATTGGCGGCACCGCCGACGGCCGCACCACCACCCTCGGCCGCGAGGGCTCCGACTACACGGCCGCCATCCTGGCCTACTGCCTGCGGGCCGAGGCGGTGACCATCTGGAAAGACGTGGCGGGGCTGCTGAATGCCGACCCCAAGATATTTCCGGACACGGTGCGCTACCCCGAAATCAGCTACCGTGAAACCATCGAGATGGCCTATTACGGCGCATCAGTCATCCACCCCAAAACGCTGAAACCGCTGGCCGACCACAACATTCCGCTGCGCGTGAAGTCGTTTCTGGGCCCCGAGGCCGAGGGCACGCTCATCCACGACTGCCAGCATCCGGCGCTGGCCCCGGCCTTTATTCGGAAGACCGACCAGTGCCTGCTCACCTTCGCCAGCAAGGACTTTTCGTTTATCTCGGAAGAGAATATGGCGGTGATTTTCACGGCCCTGGCCCAGGCCAAGCTCAAGATTAACGTGATGCAGAACTCGGCCATCAGCTTTTCGGTGTGCGTCGATTTTTCGCAGCGCCGGGTGCATCAGCTGCTCGATTTGCTGCGCGAGCAGTTTGTGCTGCACTACAACACCGGGCTGCTGCTGTTCACCATCAAGAACTACGATTCGGCCAGCATTGCGACGCTCACGGCGGGTAAGCAGCTGCTGCTGGAGCAGCGCACGCGGGGCACGTTTCAGTTTGTGTGCGCGGCGTAGCTGAACAAAACCGGCCCGTCATGCTGAGCGCAGTCGAAGCATCTCTACCGCTTCGTCGAAC
>JANNDE010000060.1:0-12893 GCA_031387395.1 Hymenobacter sp. | reverse complement strand
GGGGCTTAGGAAGCAAACCACTTGGTCAACCAGCTAAGCATTGGTTGCAAATCACTGAAATACAATCATTAAAAGCTTTTAAAGAAAGTGCTTTACATGGCATGAACGAACTGAAAACTTATTTGCTTATAAGTGCATGTTTTTAAGTTCATTATGACCTTAAAAGGCTTTTTTGCTTCCTAAGCCCCTTGATTATTATAGCATTGGAGTCTTGCTACCTGCTACTTAATTCTGGCTGTTTACTTAAACCAGTTTAAACCGAAAGAGCCGGTACGCCGAATGGTTAACTCGGCGTACCGGCTCTTTTGACTTCACCAGCTGCCGCCACCTCTGGCCGCGCTGTTATCGAGCTTTTGATGTCTATTGCTCCGCTTCCGTTTGGTGCGGCCCGGCGCCGTTTCCGGCCGCTCATCGGGTGGGTGGTGGGAGTGGGCGTGCTGGTGCAGCTGGCGCTGTTTGCCTACGCTACCGCGCCCGGCCTGGCCGGCACCAGCGACTCGCGCCTGTACCTGCACGCGGCCCACACGCTGCGCGCCACCGGCCAGCTGCTGCACCCCGATGGCTTGCCCTACCGCTACTGGCCGCCGCTGTACCCGCTGCTGCTGGCGGGCGTGGGCTCGCTGGCGGGGGGGCGGCTGCTGCACGGCGCGGCCCTGCTGGGCCAACTGCTGCTGTGGAGCTGGCTGGGCCGGCAGCTGCTGCCGCGCCGGCGGGCGCTGCTGCTGCCGCTGCTGCTGGCCCTGGGCACGCCCGGGCTGCTGGTAGGTAAGTTTGTGTGGGCCGAATGCGTGTTCATGCTGCTGATGGCGGCCTATACGGCGGCCCTGCTGCAATGGCTGCGCTCGGCCCGGGGCGAATGGCTGGTGCTGGCCACGGCGGCGGGCGTGCTGCTGCCTTTGCAGCGCACGCTGGGGCTGTTTCTGCTGGCGGGTGTGGGTGGGGCGCTGCTGCTGGGTACCTGGCGGCACCTGGCGGCGCGGGGCCGCGGCCTGTTGCTGCTGCACCTGTTGCTGAGCGGCCTGGGCGGCGTGCTGTGGCAGACCTATGCGCTACTGGTAGTGGCCGCACCCAGCCGCTACCATCCGCCCCGGGGCTGGGGCCAGCTGCTAAGCTCGGTGGCCGACTACGGCTTCGTGCTGGGGCGCTGGTTGCTGCCGCTGCCTGCTGCGGCGCGGGTGGCGCTGCCCAATGCCTTGTGGGCGGCCGCGCTGCTGGGGCTGTTTGCGGGGCTGTGGCCCCGGCGGCGCGGGCAGCAGTCGGGAGTTCCGGCCCCGTCCGCCGCACCCGATGCGGAGGCTGCTGACTTTACTTTTCCGGTTGCGCGCGGGCTCTCCTTCAGCCAGCGGCTGGTGCGCGAGGTGTTGTGGGCGGCGGCCGTAGCGCTGGTGACGCTGGTGGCGGGCCTTACGGTGTTTGCCCAGAGCGCGGCTGGCGTGCACGACGCCGAGCGGTACGCCAGCGTGCTGTTTGGGCCCGTTACTATTCTGGTGCTGGCCGCGTGGCCAGCCCGGGCACCGCGCTGGCTGGGTGTGGGGCTGCTGGGGCTGTGGCTGCTGGGGGCGGCGGTGCGGGTGGGGCACGTGGCGCGCGACCTGCGCCGGGTGCCGCCGCTGGCAACGGCCTCAGCCCCCGGCCCAGGGCTGCACGGGCAGTAAATCGGGGCAGTGGAGGAGTAGGGCTTCGATGCTTTCGTGCAGCTGCGGATGCACGAGCCCGCCAGCAATTTCGGCCAGCGGCACCAGTGCGAAGCGGCGTTCGGGCAAACGTGGGTGCGGTACGGTCAGGGTAGGGGTATCAATGATTTCAGCCCCGAAAAGCAGGATGTCGACATCGAGCGTGCGGCTGCCCCAGTGTTCCAAGCGCTGGCGGCCCGCGTGCTGTTCGGCGGCCAGGCAGGCGGCTAATAGGGCTTCGGGCCGCAGTGCCGTGCGCACGGCCAGCGCCTGGTTCAGAAAAGTGGGCTGGTCTTCGCGGCCCCAGGCGGCCGTTTCGTAGAGGCCCGACCCGGCCACGATTTCGCCGGCCGTGGCGGCCAGCTCCTGCCGGGCCGCCGCCAGCAGCGCGGCCCGGTCGCCGAGGTTAGAGCCTAGCAGCAGATAGGCCAGCGTAGGCGTGGTGGCGAGGTCAATACTCATGCCTGCCGCTCGAAGAAAGCGGCCGTGGCCTCGGCCAGCTGGCGGGCGGGGGCGGGCAGCTCGGCCTGCGGCCAGGGGTGGGCCCCGCCAAACATGTGCGTGACGCCCGGCAGCAGCAGCAGCTCGGCATCGGGGCGCAGCTGATGCAGGGCGTGGGCGGCGGCCACGTCCACCGTTTCGTCCTCATCGCCGTGAATGATGAGCAGGGGCTGGCGCAGCCGGCGGCGCACGTTGTGGGCAATGTCGAGGCGCGGGCGGTTGGCCTGGTAGTCTTCCACCAGCTGGTAGTGCAGGGGCAGCTGCTGGCCGGTGCGGGTGTTGGGCACGTGCAGCACGCCGGTGCGGGCCCACTCATCAAACACGGCCTGCGGCCACTGCGGATGCACTTCGGCAATGGCGGCCCAGGTGGCCAGGGCCCGCACGCGCGGGTCTTCGGCGGCTTTGAGTAGCGTCAGGCCGCCGCCCCGGCTGTGCCCGGCCAGGAAAAAGCGGGCCAGGTCCATTTCGGCGGCCGGCACGGGTGTGGCCCCGGGGGCGAAGAGCGCATCGATGACCTGCCCGATGTCGTCGAGCTCGATGCTGAAATTGTTGCGGCCGAAAGCCTCCAAATCCTCCAAATCGCCGGTGCCGCCCACCACCAGACCATTGTGTGAGAGGTTCAGCTTCACGAAGACAAACCCGCGCTCGGCAAAAAAGTCGGCCAGCAGCGGAAAGTGTCCCCAGTCTTTAAAGCCCTTGAAGCCGTGCACGAACAGCAGCACCGGCTTAGCTGACGCTGACCTTTGGTTGGGGCGGCCATCGGCCCGGTAGGTGGCATCGGCTTCGAAAGGCCGGCCGTGGGCGGGGCCGGTGAGCAGGAACGACTGGTGGGTGAGCATGGTGCGAAGGTAGCAGCGGTGAGATGGCGGACGGGCGAATGCGCGGGCAGGAGCTACGGCATCGGTCGGCGGCGCGGCACCCAGCCGGACGTTCAGCTATAGTTCGCCAATTAAATATTGCCCTCAACCCGCCTTTTCACCGCTGCTGGCGTATCATTGCCGGCGCAATGCCCAACCCCCCCATCTTTTCCCTCGACCAGATTCAGGCGCCCATCGCGGCCGAAATGACCGAGTTTGAGCACAAGTTTCGTCAGTCGATGCGCACCAAAGTGCTGCTGCTCGACAAGATAATGGGCTACATCGTGAAGCGCAAGGGCAAGCAGATTCGGCCGATGTTCGTGTTTCTCACGGCCCGCGCTGCCCGCGCCGAACCCAACACCGGCGACCCGCTGCCCGATGCCTCGTTCCGGGGCGCGGCCCTCATCGAGCTGCTGCACACGGCCACGCTGGTGCACGACGACGTGGTGGACGAAAGCAACTACCGGCGCGGGTTTTTCTCCATCAACGCGCTGTGGAAGAACAAGATTGCCGTGCTCGTGGGCGACTACCTGCTCTCGCGCGGCCTGCTGCTTTCGCTCGAAAACGACGACTTCGACCTGCTGAAAATCGTGAGCAACGCCGTGCGCGAGCTCAGCGAGGGCGAGTTGCTGCAAATCGAAAAAGCCCGCAAGCTCGACATCACCGAGGAGGTTTATTTCGATATTATTCGCCAGAAAACGGCCTCGCTCATTGCCTCGTGCACGGCGGTAGGAGCAGCCTCGGTGGGGGCCAATAAGGAGACGATTGAGCGCGCCCGCCTGTTTGGCGAGAAAGTGGGCATCGCCTTCCAGATTAAAGACGACTTGTTCGACTACGGCACGGCGGAAATCGGCAAGCCGGTGGGCATCGACATCAAGGAGAAAAAGATGACGCTGCCGCTGATTTACGCCCTGCAGCAGGCCAGCTGGCTCGAAAAGCGCCAGGTTATCTTCAACGTGAAAAACAACGCCGGCCATCGCGACCGGGTGCAGCAGGTCATCGAATTCGTGAAGAAGTCGGGCGGGCTCGATTACGCGATTCAAACTATGAAAAATTACCGCGACGAAGCCCTGGCCATCCTGCACACCTTCCCCGAGTCGCCGAGCCGGACCTCGCTGGAGCAGCTGATTAACTACACCATCGAACGGAATCACTGATTAGCACGGATTTTAGCGGATTTCACGGATTTTGTGGACGATTTTCGTCGGTAGGCAGATTGAAAGATGAACGAGCGCGCCGTCCACAAAATCCGTGAAATCCGCCAAAATCCGTGCTAATCAGTGATTTATTTGGTAGCTCACGCTGCCAGGCTGCACCTCGCTCACTTTGAAAGTGACGCCATCGAAAGTGCTGTCGACTTCCAGCGTGTGGGTCATTTCGCAGCCGGGGCACTTTATTTCCTCGATTTCGTGGTTGTCGGCGTGGGCGGGCGAGTCGGCCTGGTCGTTGGGGGCGGGCACGCCGATGAGGTCGGTGAAGACTTCGGTGTGGCAATGATTGCACTCAAATCTGAGGCCGACGGCGCGGCCTTGCAGGTCGGCAAGCGGGGCGGGAGCGTTGGGTTGTTGCTGAATCCACATGAGGTGCAGGGAATTGAGTGAGAGAAAAAGATGAGAGGACAGGGTAGGGGCAGGCTCCCGCTGGCTGTACGCGGGCCACCCGAAAAAAGATAGGCCGGGGCTGGCGCGGCGTTATTTTTGGGGGCTGCATCCGATTGCGGCTTCGCGCCATGCCTGAGGCTGCTGCCTTCCGAAACTGCGGTGCCGGCCGGGCCGGTGCGGCTGCCGCGCGTGCCGCGCTGGCGCTCGTTTGCCCTGGCCAGGAACCCGCTATCGGTACCGAGCCAGGTGCTGGCCCGGCCCGGCGACGCGGTGGAGCTGTTCGTCGGCGGGGTCGGGAAGCGTATTTTCATCCGCGACCCGGGCCTGATTCAGCACGTGCTGCCGAAGAACCATCGCAACTACGCTAAGTCGAAGTGTACGCGGCGCTTTTCGCGCTACATCGGTCACGGCTTGCGCATCAACGAGGGGCCCGACTGGTTGCGGCAGCGCCTACGTGCCCTCTGGCGGCAGCCCGCGCCTGGGCATCGGCATGCAGTTCGCCCTGACGGAAATGCACCTCGTGACGCTGCGCCCGAAGTATAATTTCCGGGTGCGCCTGCGGCTGCGGTAGCGCGGGCTTGCAACCAAATACAAAACGTCATGCTCATCTGGCGTCCGCGCAGTCGAAGCATCTCTGCCGCGCAACGTAATTCATTTGATTGGTTTACCGCTGCGGTGGAGATGCTTCGACTACGCCCAGCATGACGTGCTAAGTTAAGTAGTCAGAATTAAGTAGTCAGTATTCAGATGACAAGAATTTGTCTATGAACGTATTAAGCGACGCATAACTACTGATTACTTATGACTGACTACTTAATATTGCCCTGCTTGGCCAAATAGGCCCTTACTCGCCGGCGAAGTGGTAGGTGAATACCGGTGGGAAGGCGTGGGTGGCCACGGTTTCGGCGATGCTGGCTTGCAGGAAGCGGCTGAGGCCCGAGCGCACGTGCGTGGGAATCACCACCAGGTCGGCCCCAATCTGCTTGGCGTATTCCTCGATGCCCGCGCTGGTGCGGCTGGCGTCGACTTCGGTGGTTTCGCAGTCGCCCAGCTGGTGCTGCTCGGCAAAGGCCCGCATTTGCTGCCCGGCGATGTGGCCGCCGCTACCAGCCGCCACGTGCAGCAGGTGCAGCGTGGCCTCGGGGAAGGCCGCCCGCACGGCCCGCAGGCCGTCGAGGGCGCGCTCGGCCTCGGCCGAAAAATCGGACGGAAACACGATGTGCTTCACCTGGTAGTCGGCGTGCGGGTGCTTCACCGTGAGCACCGGGCAGGGCGCGAGCCGAATAAGGCGCTCGGTGGTCGAGCTCACGAAGAAGTGCTCCATGGCCCCGTGGCCGCGCGCGCCCAGCACCACCAAATCGGTGGCGTGGCGCTTGATGGCGGCCAGAATGCCTTCGCCCGCCCGCGCTACTTCCACGGCCTCGTGCACGGGCACGTCGGGGGCCAGCCGGTGCGACTCGGCCGCCAGCGCACTGAGGCGGCGTTTGGTGGCCTCAATCAGCTTAATCGAAAAAATCTGGTTGATGCTGTCCTCGCCCACCGGCGAGCCCACGGTGCTGAACCCGCCAGACGACTCCTCCAGGGCTTCGAGCACGTGCAGCAGCGTGAGCTGCCCGCCCGTGTGCCGTGCCAGCTGCACGGCTACCGCAAAGGCATGATGCGCTTCGGGCGAAAAATCGGTGGCAACCAGTATATTTTTCATGGTCAGGAAGTGGAATGGAGGTGGAAGGGCAGGAGCCGTAAGCGCAACGGCCACCGAAAGCTAAATCGCAGCATATAAAGCTAACGATTTATTCTCCGGTGGCCGCATGTCGCGCCGCGCGTGGGGCGTGCTATTCCTTCAGCAGCTTGTCGATTTCGCGGTTGAAGCCGGCTATTTCTTCCTGGTAATATTTGCCCGTGCCCGGCCCGCTAAAGCCGGTGTGTATTTTCCGCACGTTGCCCTTTTTATCGAGGAAAATGGTGGTGGGAAAGGCCAGAAACTTGGCCAGCTGCGGCAGCGAGCGGGCCACCGAATCCTTGTTGCTCACGCCGGCAAAAGCCACGTCGTAGCCAATTTTGAACCGCTCGCGCATGCCGCGCAGCTTGGGGCCCGACACCGCGTAGTCGCCGCTGCGCTCGTAGCCCAGGCCGATAATTTCGACGCCGCGCGCCTTGTTTTTGTCGTACCAGGGAGCCAGGAAATTGGTTTCGTCCATGCAGTTGGGGCACCACGAGCCCAGAATTTGCAGCACCACCACTTTGCCGCGGTATTTGGCGTCGGTGGGCGCGATGCTGCCGCCCTCCAGCACGTTCGGGAACTTGAAATTCAGCCGGTTTTCGCCTTTTTTGAGATAAACGAGGGTGTCGGCATCGGGCAGCTTGGCTTTGGGGTCGGGCACGGCCGTCCAGGTTTCGTGGCCGGCCTTGCCCGAGTAGAAATCGCCGAACAGCGTGTTGGGGGCGTATTCCTTGGTGATATCCACGGGTTCCTTTGGCCCGTTGTGGGCCGTGAACAGAAAGGCGTGGCTGCCGTCGAAGGTGCTCACGCGCATGTCCTGGCCGCTTACCCGGCCGCTGAGGTAGCGGTAGTCGCCGGTGGTGGTGAGGAAGGTGCCCGTCAGCTTGTCGCCCGTTTGGGTGAACACGCCGGTGGCCGGGTAGCGCTCGGTGCCTTCGCCAAAGCTAGCCCGCCAGGTACCGCCGAAGCTGCCCATCTTCTCACTCGATTTGGCGGCTGCGAACAACTCCTGCGCGCCCGCCGTGGCCGTGAGGGGCACGCGGTAGGGCGTTTTCGAGTCGTATTTCACCCAGGTGCCTTTCAGCTTGCCGGTGCCGGCGGCGCGCACCACCAGGGCAGCATCGAAGGCGTGCAGGCGGATGGTGGTAGAGTCGCCGGCCGACTTGATGTCGTCGCAGCGCAGGCGCTCCTCGCCATGCAGGCCCTGGTTGATGAGATACACCACCGGCTGGCCAGCCTCGGTTTTCACCTCAAACAGAAACGGAATTTCCTGGCCCTGCGCGGCCAGCACGCCGCGCCAGGGGCCGGGCGCGAGCACGGGCGGGGCCGCCGCGCCGCCCGTGGCCGTTTCAGAAGCAGGAGTGGAAGGGGAGGAGCAGCCGGCGAGGCCCAGGTCCAGCGCGGCCGTAGCCAGCAGGTAATAAGGAAATGCTTTCATAGTGAGCGCAAAGGTCCGAATGGAAGTTCAACTACTACTCACCGGTCTCATTCGGTTGTCGCAACCGGCTTGGTGCGGCAGAAAAGCCACTAATTTCCCTCACTAGGCATCCTTTGCCCGAACGCCACCCGACCGACCTTCGTTAACCGGGATATGCGCCATTTAGGCTAGGTCCAACTTCGCGTGGGTACTACCTTTGCGGCATCACCCTTATTTACCTCGCATCCTATGGCTTTCGACCTGGAAATGATTCGCGCCGTGTACGCCGGCATGGGTTCCCGCATCGAGGCGGCCCGTGCCGCCGTGGCGCGCCCGCTCACCCTCACCGAGAAAATCCTCTACGCCCACCTCTTCGGCGGCGATGTGAAACAGGCGTATGAGCGCGGCGTTTCCTACGTCGATTTCGCCCCCGACCGCGTGGCCATGCAGGATGCTACCGCTCAAATGGCGCTGCTCCAGTTCATGCAGGCCGGCAAGCCCACCGCCGCCGTGCCCAGCACCGTGCATTGCGACCACCTCATTCAGGCCAAAGACGGCGCTACCGCCGACCTCGCCGAAGCCAACTCCGAAAACAAGGAAGTGTACGACTTCCTGGCCTCGGTTTCGAATAAGTACGGCCTGGGCTTCTGGAAGCCGGGCGCGGGCATCATTCACCAGGTAGTGCTGGAGAACTACGCCTTCCCCGGCGGCATGATGATTGGCACCGACTCGCACACCCCCAACGCGGGCGGCCTGGGCATGGTGGCCATCGGCGTAGGCGGCGCCGATGCCGTGGACGTAATGGCCGGCATGGCCTGGGAGCTGAAATTCCCGAAGGTGATTGGCGTGAAGCTGACCGGCAAGATGAACGGCTGGACTTCGGCCAAGGACGTGATTCTGAAAGTGGCCGGCATCCTGACCGTGAAAGGCGGCACCGGCGCCATCATCGAGTACTTCGGCGACGGCGCTGAGAACCTCTCGGCCACCGGCAAAGGCACCATCTGCAACATGGGCGCGGAAATTGGCGCCACCACCTCGGTGTTCTCCTACGACGAGAAAATGGGCGACTACCTGCGCGGCACCAGCCGCGCCGAAATCGCCGAAGCCGCCGCCGCCGTGCGCCACCACCTGCGCGCCGACGACGAGGTGTACGCCCAGCCCGAGCGCTACTACGACCAGCTCATCGAAATCGACCTGAACACGCTGGAGCCCTACGTGAACGGCCCGTTCACGCCGGACGCCGCCTGGCCCATCTCGGAATTCGCCGCCGCCGTGAAGGAATATGGCTGGCCCGAGAAGCTCGAAGTGGGCCTCATCGGCTCGTGCACCAACTCCAGCTACGAAGACATCACCCGCGCCGCCAGCATCGCTAAGCAGGCCGTGGATAAGGGCCTGACCGTGGCCGCCGAGTTCACCATCACGCCCGGCTCGGAGCTGGTGCGCTACACCGTGCAGCGCGATGGCCTGCTCGACACGTTTGCCGACATGGGCGGCGTGGTGCTCGCCAACGCCTGTGGCCCGTGCATCGGCCAGTGGGCCCGCCACACCGACGACCCCAAGCGCCGCAACTCCATCATCACCAGCTTCAACCGCAACTTCGCCAAGCGCAACGACGGCAACCCCAACACCCACGCTTTCGTGGCCTCGCCCGAAATCGTGACGGCCTTCGCCATTGCCGGTGATTTGACTTTCAATCCCCTCACCGACACGCTGCCCGGCACCAACGGCCCCGTGAAATTCGACGAGCCGGTAGGCGTGGAAATGCCCCCCCGTGGCTTTGCCGTGGAAGATGCCGGCTTCCAGGCGCCCGCCGCCGATGGCAGCGGCGTGCAGGTGCTGGTGAGCCCGACTTCGGACCGCCTCGAATTGCTGGAGCCCTTCAAGGCCTGGGAAGGCACCGACCTCGTGGGCCTGCGCCTGCTCATCAAAGCCCAGGGCAAGTGCACGACGGACCACATTTCGATGGCCGGCCCGTGGCTGAAATACCGCGGCCACCTGGATAATATCTCCAACAACATGCTCATCGGGGCGACCAACGCTTTCAACGGCGAGGCCAACAAGGTGCGCAACTTCGCGGTGCAGGGCGATGATTACATGACCGTGCCGCAGTCGGGCCGCTCCTACAAGGGCATGGGCATCGGCACCGTGGTGATTGGCGACGAGAACTACGGCGAAGGCAGCTCGCGCGAGCACGCCGCCATGGAGCCCCGCCACCTCGGCGTGCGCGCCGTGATTGTGAAGAGCTTCGCCCGCATCCACGAAACCAACCTGAAGAAGCAGGGCATGCTCGGCCTCACCTTTGCCAACAAGGCCGACTACGACCTGATTGAGGAAGGCGACACCATCGACATCCTGGGCCTGACCACCTTCGCCGAAGGCCAGCCCTTGCAGGCCCGCCTGCACCACGCCGACGGCGACACCGACCTCATCACCCTAAACCACACCTACAACGAAGGTCAGATTGAGTGGTTCAAGGCTGGTTCCGCGTTGAACCTGATTCGGTTGAAAGAAGCTGGCCAGGCGGTGTAATTTCTGCTTGCTCGTAGCTTTAAGCCGCAACGGCCGCTCCAGGAAACTGGGGCGGCCGTTGCGTTTCCGGCTTCCGCCGCATTCGCGGCGACTACCGCTACGGGGCGCTGGCTCCGCTGGCCTGAACGGCGGGGTGCCGCCCAAACAACCGGCGCAAAAATGGAGGCAGCTTCCCACACGAAGCCCGCGCACCCGCTGGTGAACAAGGTGCTGCTGGGCCCGAACCCGCGGGAAATGCAGGGCTCGCAGGCCAACCGCGTGGCTGGGGTTGCCTGCGTGGGCGAAGGGCGGGTGTAGCGGCGGGCAGGAAGATAAAAGCCCGTCATTGCTTCGGCTGTCTTCCGCGACGAGTAGAGGAGTTGCATTGCATGTATGCGCGTGCAGCCCTACGGGTATGGCTGCTTTGCTACCTGGCGCGGTTTCCGGGTTGGTGTATCGGTCGGGCGGGCGGCGAAAAGCTGCCCGCCCACCGCAAATAATCCGTACACCAACCCCGAAGCCGCGCCAACCACCGCGTAACAACAGGTTATTCTTACCAGCGCTCCTTTCCCAGAACCAAGCCTGCCCGCTACCTTCGCCCCATGCCCCTCCTCCCCTTATTCCCTACCGACGCGGCCCTACCCGCCCCCCTCACCGCCTACGACCCCGCCGTGGCCCTGCCCGATTTCGCGGCCCGCGTGGAAAAGCTGCGCCGCTGGCAGGCCAGCATTGCCTCCGGCTACGTGACCACCCAGAAGGAGGAAGCCCTCCAGGCCGAGTTCCTGAACCTGGTGTTTGGGCAGGCCCTGGGCTACGAGCACGAGCGGCCCGACTACCGCCAGCTGCTGCTCGAAAAGAAAACCAACGTGGACGGCACCAAGCCCGACGGCGCCCTCGGCCAGTTTGCCGCCGACCCCAAGGGGGCCCTCGCCGGCCCCGTGCGCGCCGTGGTGGAACTCAAAGACGCCCGCACCCTGCTCGATGCCAAGCAGAAGCTGGGCACCAAAGGCCGCGCCGAAACCCCCGTGGAGCAAGCCTTCAGCTACCCCTCCAAGATGGGGGCCAGCTGCCGCTGGGTGCTGGTGAGCAACTTCGTGGAGCTGCGCCTGTACGCGGCCAACGACCAGACCCGGGCCGAAGTCTTCGACTTTCGCACCCTGCCCGACCAGCCTGCCCAGCTGCGCCGCTTCTTTGCCCTGCTGGCCGCCGGGCAGCTGCTGCCCCTGCCCGCCCAGGCCGATGCCCCCCTCGACCTGGCCCTGCGCCAGCGCCAGGAGCAGGAGGCCCGCATCAGCAAGGATTTTTACCGCGACTACCGCGCCGCCCGTCGCGCCCTGCTCGACCACCTCATCGAGCAGAACCCCGCCGTGGCGCCGCTCGCGCTGCTGGGCCACACCCAGAAGCTGCTCGACCGCGTCATCTTCATCTGCTTCTGCGAGGATAAGAACATTATCCCGCGCCTCACCTTCCGGCGCTTGCTCGATGCCGTGCGGGCCAACGTGTTCGACCCCGCCGACGACAAAATCTACCGCACCGTGCGCGGCCTGTTCCGCAGCATCGACCTGGGCAACCCCGCCGCCAACATCAACCGCTTCAACGGCGGCCTCTTCGCCCCCGATGCCGCCCTCGATGCCCTCGTCATCAAGGACCGCACCCTGGAGCCGGTCATCAGCCTGGAGAAGTACGACTTCGCCTCCGAGCTGAACGTGAACATTCTGGGGCACATTTTCGAGCAGAGCCTCTCCGACCTGGAGGCCGAGCGCGCCCGCCTCGCCGGCGAAGCCCCGCCCACCGCCAAGCAGGGCAAGCGCAAGCAGGACGGCATTTTTTATACCCCCGACTACATCACCCGCTACATCGTGGGCCAGGCCGTGGGCGGCTGGCTGCGCGAGCGCCGCGACGAGGCCGGTATTGATGCCCTGCCGGAGCTAACGGATGCGGACCGGGCCACCATTCGGATGATTAAAACGGCGACCAGCGCCCGATTGGGGGCCGTTTCGCCCCGCGTGCAGAAGCACATCGACGCCTGGGAAACCTACGGCCAGCGCCTGCGCCGCATTCGGGTGCTGGACCCTGCCTGCGGCTCGGGCGCGTTCCTCAACGAGGCCTTTGGCTACCTGCTGCGCGAGGGCGAGGTGGTGAACGCCGCCCTGGCCGAGCTGCGCGCCGGCCAGCGCGAGGTGTTCGAGCTCGACCGCCACATCCTGCAACACAACCTCTACGGCGTCGACCTCAACCCCGAATCCGTCCAGATTACCCGCCTCAGCCTCTGGCTCCAGACCGCCAACCCCGGCCGGCCCCTCACTTCCCTCGACCACAGCATTCGCACCGGCAACTCCCTCATCGCCGACCCCGCCGTGGCCGGCGACCGCGCCTTCGACTGGCCCCAGGAATTCCCCGAAGCCTTCGCCGATGGCGGCTTCGATGTGGTGGTGGGAAACCCGCCGTATGTGCGACAGGAGTTAATAAAAGTCTACGCTGGCTATTTGAAAAATCATTATCAATCCTTCGCAGGAAAGGCAGACCTTTTTGTTTATTTCTTTGAAAAGAGTTTGGCTTTGCTTCGTTCAGATGGCAAATTAGGTTTCATCACTTCTGGAAAATTTCTTCAGGCAA
>JANNDE010000058.1:0-5101 GCA_031387395.1 Hymenobacter sp. | reverse complement strand
AGCCCAGCGTGGTGGCCTCGGGCGAGCCGGGGGCGGGCGGGGCGGGGTTGTAGGCCCAGCCGGTGCGCGGGGGCAGGCTCATGAGGATGGACTCGGTGCGGCCGCCGGTTTCGAGGCCGAAGCGGGTGCCGCGGTCGAAGGACAGGTTGAACTCGGCGTAGCGGGCGCGGCGCAGGCTTTGCCAGGCCTCTTCGCGCTCGGCGTAGGGCAGGGCGTGGTGGGCCGCCATCAGGCCGGTGTAGAAGGGGCCGAACAGTTCGGCCACGTCGCGCATCACGGCGAACAGCTCCCCGGCGGTGCCGTCCGGGCCAATCGTCAGCCGGTCGTAGAAGATGCCGCCCACGCCGCGCGTTTCCTGGCGGTGGGGCAGGTAAAAGTAGTCGTCGGCCCAGCGGGTGAACTTGGGGTAGTAGGCCGGGTTGTGTCGGTCGCACACGGCCTTGAGCTGCGCGTGGAAGGCGCGGGCCTGGGCCTCATCCACGTAAATCGGGGTCAGGTCGATGCCGCCGCCGAACCAGGCTTCGCCGTTGCCGGCCTCAAAATACCGCACGTTCATGTGGATGATGGGCACACGCGGGCTGCGCGGGTGCAGCACCACGCTCACGCCGGTGGCGTAGAAGTGCGGGTCGGGCATGTGCAGCTGGCGGGCGGCGGCCTCGCTCATCGCGCCCCACACCGCCGAAAAGCCTACGCCGCCCTTTTCCAGAATGCGGCCGTTTTCGAGCACCTTGGAGCGTCCGCCGCCGCCGCCTTCGCGCTGCCAGGCATCGGTGAGGAAGGCGGCCGGGCCACCGTCGGCCGCTGCGAGCTGCTGGCAGAGGCGGAGCTGAAAATCAGCCAGCCAGGCTTCAATTTCGGGGCGGATGGTGGGGGAGGGGGAGGCAGTCACGGAGGGCGTCGGCACGCGGGGCGGGAATAGGTACGGGGCCCGTCGGTGGGGCGGCAGGCGGTGGCGGCCCCGGCAAAATCCGGATATTACCGCCGGCGCAAAGATACGAGGGCGGGGCCGGGTGTACTTTTGCCAGCTAAACCGTCCCGCCCCCGATGACTGAATTTGCTGCCCCCGCCGCTGCCGAAACAACGCCCGCTACTCCCGACCTGGCCTCCACCCGCGTGGCTTTGGCCGCCGCGGCGGCCGTGGCGGCCTTCACCGCGCCGGCCCCGGCGGCCCCCACTGCCGTGGATGTGGAGCTGCTGAAGCGCGCCTACCGCCTGATGCACACCGCCGCCGAAATGGCCGCCCTCTACGAGGAGGAAAAAGCCGTGGCCGCCCGTTACGTGCACGCCACCGCCCGCGGCCACGAGGCCGTGCAGCTGGCCGCGGCCTTTTTGCTCACCGAAACCGACTACGCCGCCCCGTACTACCGCGACGATGCCCTGCTGCTGGGCCTGGGCCTGCGCCCCTACGAGCTGATGCTGCAGCTGCTGGCCAAGGCCGACGACCCGTTCAGCGGCGGGCGCACCTACTACGCGCACCCCTCGCTGCGCCGCGCGGGCGTGCCCATGATTCCGCACCAGAGCTCGGCTACGGGCATGCAGGCCATTCCGGCCACCGGCACGGCGCACGCGCTGGCCTATTTCGAAAGCCAGGGGCTGAACATCCCCCGGAATGAAGAATTAGGAATGAAGAATGAAGCATCGGGGAACGATAAAACGCCTCATTCCTCATTCCTCATTCCTCCTGCAAAACCAGTGGTTTTGTGCTCCATCGGGGATGGGGCGATGACCGAAGGCGAGGTGGCGGAGGCGCTGCAAATGGCTGTGCTGCACCAGCTGCCCATCATCTACCTGGTGCAGGACAACGACTGGGGAATCTCGGCCACCGGCCGCGAAATGCGCGCCATGAATGCCTATGAGTTTGCCGCCGGCTTCCCCGGCCTGCGCCGTATGCAGGTCGACGGGGCCGATTTTGAGTCGTCGCACACCGGCTTGGCCGAGGCCGTGGCCCACGTGCGCGCCCGGCGCGGACCGGTGCTGGTGCACGCCAAATGCCCGCTGCTGGGCCACCACACCAGTGGCGTGCGCCGCGAGTGGTACCGCTCCGACCTGGCTGCCCACCAGGCGCAGGACCCGCTGCCGCGCCTGCACCAGCAGCTGCTGCGCGTCGGGGCTGCGGCACAGGAGCTCGACGAGCTGCGCGCCGCCGCCCGCGCCACCGTGCGCGCCGATTGGGCCGAGGCTTTGGCCGCGCCCAACCCCGACCCGGCCACCTTCGCCGACCACGAGTTTGCCCCGCCCGCCGTGACGGAGGAAACCGGCGAGCGCAGCCCCGCCGGGGCCGATAAAGCCCTGATGGTAGATGCCGCCCTGCACGCCGTGGACGATATTCTGCGCGAGTTTCCCGAAGCCTTGTTCTACGGGCAGGACGTGGGCGGCGAGCTGGGCGGGGTGTTCCGCGAGGCGGCGCTGCTGGCCAAGAAGTACGGCGCCCGCCGGGTGTTCAACACGCCCATCCAGGAGGCCTATATCGTGGGCAGTACGGCCGGCATGGCGGCGGTAGGCGCGCGGCCCATCGTCGAAATTCAGTTTGCCGACTACATCTGGCCCGCGCTGAACCAGCTGGTGGAGGAGCTGTCGAAATCGTGCTACCTCACCATGGGCAAGTTCCCGATTCCGGCCCTCATCCGGGTGCCGATTGGGGCATATGGCGGGGGCGGTCCCTACCATTCGGGGTCTATCGAGAGCACGCTGCTGACCATTCGGGGCATTAAAGTGGTGTATCCCAGCAACGCGGCCGATATGAAGGGCCTGATGCGCGCCGCCTTCCTCGACCCCAACCCGGTCATTATGCTCGAGCATAAGGGCCTGTACTGGAGCAAGGTGCCCGGTACGGAGGAGGCGAAAACCGTGGAGCCCGCCGCCGGCTACGCCATTCCGCTGGGGGTGGCCGCCATCGCGCAGGCTGCCGATGCCGGGCAGCTCGCCCGGGGCAACACCGCGCTGGTGGTCACCTACGGCATGGGCGTGCACTGGGCCAAAGCCGCCAGCCGCGACTTCCCCGGCCAAATCGAAATCCTCGACCTGCGCACGCTCAACCCAATAGATTTTGAGGCCGTGACGGCCGCTACCCGCCGCCACGGCAAGGTGCTGGTGCTCACCGAAGAGCCGCTGCTGAACAGCTTCGCCGAGAGCCTGGCCGGCCGCATCCAGCGGCATTGCTTCACGGCGCTCGATGCACCGGTGTTCACCCTCGGGGCCGCCAACCTGCCCGCCATCGCCCTGAACGTGGAGCTGGAGCGCCAGATGCTGCCCAGCGCCGCCAAAGTATCGGCGGCCCTGACGGAACTGCTGGAATACTAGGAAATGGGCGAATGGGCTGGTATGCGCGAGTTGCAAACTCGCGCTACCCAAGGCCAGCAGTTGCGCGCGTAGCGCGCTAAACTGCGACCAGCGCATTCACCCATTCACCCACCCATTGATTAGAATGGGTAGCCGATGCCCAAGTTGAAGGAAATGGGGTTGGCGCTGCTGTCGAAGTTGCGCAGGGCCCATTTATCGGCCGCAGTGGGGGCGGTGGGGTCGTAGATTTTGGTGGCAATATCGAGGCGCAGAATCAGGAACGTGAAGTCGAACCGTACGCCGAAGCCCGAGCCCACGGCAATCTGCCGGTAGAAAGTGTTGAGCTGAAACTGTGCGCCGGGGCGGATGTAGTTGCCGGTTTTCGGGTCTTTCTTCTCCTGTAGGCCCCAGACGTTGCCGAAATCGGTGAACAGCGCCCCCTTGAAGAAGCCGTAGATTGGAAAACGGTATTCGGCGCTGCCTTCCAGCAGCAGCTCGCCGGGCTGCTCGGTGAGGTAGTCGCGTACCTGTTGGCCGCCGCTTGTGCGCAGAGGCGTGTAGCCACCTGGGCCCAGGCGGCGCGGCTGCCAGGCCCGCAGACTGGTAGAGCCGCCGGCAAAAAACGACTTATCGTAGGGCACGATGTATTGCAGGTCGCTTTCGGCCGTGGTAGGGTCGTCGGTACGGCTTAGGGCGTGCACCACGCCGCCGTTGAGGCGCCACACGAAATACGTTTGGGGCGTGAGGCGGTAGTAGCGCCGGTAATCGGCACTGAAGCGGGCGAAGTCGTACACACTCAGTTTGGTGCTTTCGTAGAGTTGCTTCTGGTAAAGCCCGCGCGTGAGGCCCCCAATTTCGGCAAACAGCCGTAGGTAGTAGGCGTTGCGGGTTTCGTTGAAATCGTTGGAATTATAGAGTGACGTGAAGCTGAAGCTCGGCTCAATCTGCTTGCTGAATGAGCGGTAGAGCGAGGAGCCTCGCGTGAACTGCAGTTCCTTGAGGCGGGCATCAAATGCCTCGCTTGTGAACGGCGTATTCACCAGCGTAATAACCACCGGCGAAAACACGTACTGATGAAACGGCGAGCGCTGCCAGATGTAATCCCAGGCAAACTCGAAGTTGGACCGGATGTATTCCGGCCGACTCACGTAGGTCTCGGAGAGCGAGAAGCGGGTTTTGGGGTTGTAGCGCGTCAGAAAATAATTGGTGCGGAAGGGCACCAGAAACTGCGGCAGCACGAGCGCCACCGTGGCCCCCAGCTGCGTAGTGTACACATTGGTCGTGCTGTCGTTGCCCACGCGGGTAAGCTGGCCCTCGAGGCCGGCCCGCACGCCAAATTCCAGCACTTCGGCCCCGCCGAAGGGATTACGGGTTTTCAGCCGGTAATTCAGAAAAGGGCCGGGTAGGTACGCCACGTAAGTAGCCCCAGCTTCCACGGTTTGGGAAAACTTGGGAGCCGGTGAGGCATTGATGACGGCTACCAGCTGGCCGGTGCTGGGGTGCAACCCGGCGCTATCGGCGGTGGGCGAGTCGGGCAACTTGCGGTAGTTCACGGTATTGAACCGGAACATATCCAGGTCGGCGAGCAGGCGCTGGGTTATCAGGGTGTTGGCCAAGCTGTAATGTTGAGCGGGGCGCACCAGTACCTTGTTGGCCAGCAGGGCGGTATTGAATTTCTGCTGATAGGCGGCAAAGCGAATCGAGTCCGTAATTGCCGTATCCAGCCGCAGGCCCAGGCTGGGGCGGGCGCGCAGGGCTCCGGTGGTGCCGGCGCGGCGCAGGGTGTCTCCGGTGGCGCTGCGCAGGGTGCGGCCCACGCCGG
>JANNDE010000044.1:0-9452 GCA_031387395.1 Hymenobacter sp. | reverse complement strand
AGCCGCTGCGCCGGTTGCGGGGCAGCGGCTGCTAAACCGGGCCGCATTTCAGGCCGCGCCGGTATTCGCCGAGGAATTCACGTATTCGTCTACGGCCGACTCCACCTTTAACGCTCGTTGGGACGCCGACTTCTACACCGCCGTGACAGCTGACGGCACCGAATATGCGTCGTTATCGCAAGTAAAAATGCAGCCGGGCGGGTATTTGCAGCTGCTCACCACGCGCCTCTCGTTCCTAGAGCGTAAAGCCATCACCGATTCGGCCGCCCGGCACGGCGTGCACCGACCCGCGCCGGTGCCACCCCGGAGCCCGGTACCGCGGCCTGGGGCCATGGGGTGTCCGATTGGCTACGCCTCGTGCAAGCTGGTTTCTAAAATAGCTGGCGACTCGCTGGCTCCGGCCAGTGGAGCCCACTTCAACGGTTTCACCTACGGGCTGTTCGAAATTCGTTGCAAGCTTCCGCGGAGTGGGCAGGGCATTATGCCCGCTTTCTGGATACATAGCCCCGGAACCGAAATTGATATCATCGACAATACCACCGATATTCCCCACCGCCGGTGGCAGTTGGGCGTGCTCGATTGGGTGAAGCGCAACAAGGAATGTGGCGCTGATAGCGCCCCCGCCGATTGCTGGACCCGTGGCCTACAAAAGTTCAAGCATGGCCGAAGTTTGGCCAGTAAATTCAATACGTACAGCATGGTCTGGACTCCTGAGGAGGTAACTTTTTATTTGAACGAGAAGGAAGTATTTACCGTGCCGGCCGACGAAATCAGGACGCACGAGGAAACCGCCAGAATTATCCTCAACGTGGCCACCCGCGGCAACGACAAGTTCGCCAAGGGCGAAATGGTGGTTGATTACGTCCGGGTCTGGAAATTTGCGCCACCCCTAACACCCACCACCTACCACAAAGAATTGGAATGAAGTAAAGCCGTTGCACCAGCAGAGCCCCATTGCCCGAGCCCTTATTACTAAGCAGCATGCCCCGGCGGCGGGCGGCCTTCGGGCCCTTTGCGTACTTTTGCCTGGCATGGACCTGACCTACGAAGCCAAATATCACCAGCTTGAAGAACAGCACTGGTGGTTTGCCAGCCGCCGCGACGCGGTGTACGACCTCATCAGAAGCCTTAACCTGCCCACCACGACAGCTATTCTGGAGATTGGCTGCTCGGGGGGGCCGCTCATGCAGCGCCTGCGGGCGGCGGGCTATTCCGACCTGACCGGTATCGACGTGAGTGCCCCGGCCATTGAGCTGGCGCAGGCCCGGGGCGTGCCCCACGTGGCCGTGATGGACGGGGCCGCCCTGAAATTTGCCGACGGCCGCTTCGATTTGGTCATCGCCTCCGATGTGCTCGAACACATCGAGGACGAAGCCAAAGCCCTCCGCGAGTGGACCCGCGTGCTGAAGCCCGGCGGGCAGCTGCTCGCATTTGTGCCCGCCCATCAGTATCTCTGGAGCGAGCACGACGTGGTGAACCACCACTTCCGGCGCTACTCGCGCCAGGGGCTGGTGGCCGCGCTGGAGCGGGCCGGCCTGCGCACCCTGCGCAGCTCGTTCTGGAACGCCGCTATGTACTTCCCCACGGCCGCCCTGCGCCTGGGAAAAAGGTTACTATCGGGGCCCGTTTCGCCCCGGAAAAAGCCCGGGGCCACCGGCGACCTGCACCACTTCGGCGGCCCCGCCAACTCGGTGCTGCTGCACTGGGTGAAAGCCGAAAACCGGCTGTTGCGTCATCTCAACCTTCCCCTCGGCGTGAGCGTGTTCGCGCTGGCCCGGAAACCTGCCTGATTTTCCTTCGACCTGCCCCGTGGAGCTATCTGTCATCATCCCCATCTACAACGAAGAGAGCAACATCGGCGAGCTGTACCAGCGCTTGCTGAGCGTGCTCGAACCCATGGCCCTGGCCGGCGGCTTTGAGTTTATTTTCGTCAACGATGGCTCGCGCGACCAGTCGCTGCCTCTGCTGCTGGCCCTGGCCGCGCGCGACGAGCGGGTGCGCTACATTGATTTCAGCCGGAATTTCGGCCACCAGATTGCCGTCACCGCCGGTCTCGACCGGGCGGCCGGCGAAGCCGTGGTCATCATTGATGCCGACCTGCAGGACCCGCCCGAGCTTATTCCGCTCCTCTATCAGCGCATGAAGGAGGGGTTTGAGGTGGTGTACGCCAAGCGGCGCTCGCGCCAGGGCGACAGCGCCGCCAAAAAGCTCACGGCCCGGCTGTTCTACCGGGTGCTAGCCAGTATCACCCACATTTCCATTCCGGTTGATACGGGCGACTTTCGTATCATCTCGCACAAGGTGGTCGAAGGCCTGCGGCAGATGCCCGAACAAAACAAGTTTATCCGGGGGCAGATTTCCTGGATTGGCTACCGCCAGACGTTTATCGAATACGACCGGGCCGAGCGGGCTGGGGGCGAAACCGGCTACACCTACCGCAAAATGATGCGCCTGGCCCTGGACGGCATCACGGCGTTTTCGGATGTGCCGCTTAAAGTAGCCACAGTCAGCGGCTTTGCCGTGTCGGGGGTGGCTTTTCTGGTGGGGTTATACACGCTGTATTCCCGCTTTGTCAGCCACGACTACCAGCCCGGCTGGCCCTCGCTGATGGTGAGCATCCTGTTTTTGGGCGGGGTGCAGCTTATTTCGGTGGGCATTATCGGCGAATACATTGCCCGCCTCTCGGCCAACGTGCGCCAGCGCCCCCTGTACCTGATTTCGGCTACCAACCTGCCCGCCAGCCAGCCCGGGCACCAATAGGCCCAACCGGCGGGGCCGCTTCGGGTTTGGCTGGTAAGTTTGTCCCATGCTCCGCCTGCAAAATTACATCAACGGCCGGCTCGTGCCGCCCCGCGCCGGCCGCTACCTCGCCAACGTGGAGCCCGCCACCGGCCAGGTGTATGGCCAACTGCCCGACTCGGGCCCCGAAGACGTGGCCGCCGCCGTAGCCGCCGCCGAAGCTGCCCTGCCCGCCTGGCGCAGGTTGCCGGCCGAAGAACGGGGCCGTCTGCTCATGAAAATCGCCGACCTCATCGATGCCAACCTGGAGCGCCTGGCCCACGCCGAAAGCCGCGACAACGGCAAGCCCTTGAGCCTGGCCCGCGCCATGGACATTCCGCGCGCCGCCAGCAACTTTCACTTTTTCGGCACCGCCGCCGGCCACTTCGCCACCGAAGCCCACGTGCAGGACGGCGTGGCCCTGAACTACACCGTGCGCCACCCCGTGGGCGTGGTGGGCTGCATCTCGCCCTGGAACCTGCCGCTTTACCTCTTCACCTGGAAAATCGCGCCCGCCCTGGCCGTGGGCTGCTGCGTGGTAGCCAAGCCGTCGGAAATCACCCCGGCCACGGCCTTTCTGCTGAGTAAGCTGTGCATCGAAGCCGGCCTGCCGCCGGGCGTGCTCAACATCGTGCACGGCACCGGGGCAGGCTGCGGGCAGGCCATCGTCGAGCATCCGGGCATCCGGGCCATCAGCTTCACGGGGGGCACGGCCACGGGGCGGCACCTGGCGGCCACGGCCGCGCCGCTGTTCAAAAAGCTGAGCCTGGAGCTGGGCGGCAAAAATCCCAACCTGGTGTTTGCCGACTGCGACCTGGCCGCCGCCGTGGCCACCAGCATCCGCAGCAGCTTCGCCAACCAGGGCCAGATTTGCCTGTGCGGCTCGCGCATCTTCATCGAGCGCCCGATTTATGAGGCCTTCAAAGCCGCGTTTCTGGCGCAGCTGCAGGACCAGAAAATCGGCGACCCGCTCGATGCCGATACCACACAGGGCGCGCTGGTGAGCGAAGCGCACCTGCAGAAAGTGCTGGCCTACATCGAGCTGGCCCACGCCGAGGGCGGCACCCTGCTGGCCGGCGGCCACCGCGCCACCGTGCCGGGCCGCTGCCAAGGCGGCTACTTTCTGGCACCCACGGTGTTCGAAAACCTGCCCTTCGACTGCCGCGTGAACCAGGAAGAAATCTTCGGCCCGGTCGTCACCCTCACGCCTTTCGACACCGAAGCAGAGGCCCTGTACATGGCCAACAGCACCTACTACGGCCTGTCGGCCACCATCTGGACGCGCGACTTGCAGCGGGCCCACCGCGTGGCTCACCAGCTGCACGCCGGCATCGTGTGGGTGAATACCTGGCTGCACCGCGACCTGCGCACGCCTTTTGGGGGCATGAAAAACTCCGGCGTCGGCCGCGAGGGTGGGCTGGAGGCGCTGCGGTTTTTCACCGAGGCCCAGAACGTGTGCGTGAAGTTTTAGAGCTGCACGCTCGCGTACACCTCGGCCAACGGCACCTGGCAGCCGATGCTGCTCAAATCCAGCACGGCGCTCAGGTCGCGGGTTTCGGTGAATATCCAGCGGCCCAGCTCATCCAGGGTGTAGAGTTCGGCATGCACTTCTTCGGAGCTAAGCATCAGGTACTGGCGCAGGCTCTCAATCTGGCGGTAGAGCGTAAATTTCTCGTAATGGTCGCGCTCAGCGGTAGATGAGGAAGTCACTTCCACGATAAGTAGTGGGTTGGTGAGCGAACGAGGCTTCACGTCATCGGAGAGTACCGGCGTACCACACACCACCACGGTATCCGGATACAGGTAACCGGAACGGTTCTTCGTTTGCACCCGCAAGTCGCTCATGTTGGCCTTGCACCCACGCGGCCGCAGCTGCGGGCCAATAACTTGATTGAGATTATAGTTAATATCGTTGTGGGCCATTTCGGCGCCCGCCATTGCCCACACGCGGCCATTGGCATACTCGTGGCGGGTTTCGGCGGCAGTTTCCAGCCTTAGGTAGTCGTCGGCCGAAACCGGAACGAATTCTTCGGGAAGTTTGAAAGCAGGCAGGCCCATAACGTAGTCGGTTTCGGTGGATTACCCAAAAGTACGAACCCAACCCCGCCCGCTGCCTTACCTTTGCGGACCGAACTACCCGCTTGCTCACATGCCGCATACCCCCCCACCCGATTACTACGCTCATCCTACCGCCGTCCTCGACGAAGGCTGCCAGGTGGGCCGGGGCAGCCGCATCTGGCACTTCTGCCACGTGTCGGCAGGAGCCGACCTGGGCGAAGACTGCAACCTGGGCCAGAACGTGTTCGTGGCCGATGGCGTGACGCTGGGCCGCAACGTGAAGGTGCAGAATAACGTGAGCCTTTACGGCGGCGTGGTGTGCGAAGACGACGTTTTTCTGGGCCCTTCGGTGGTATTCACCAACGTGAAGAACCCGCGCAGCGCCATTCCGCGTAAGGGCCCCGGGCAGTACCTCACCACCTACCTGGAGCAGGGCGTCACCATCGGGGCCAATGCCACCATCGTGTGCGGCGTGCGGCTGGGCCGCTACGCCTTCGTGGGGGCTGGCAGCGTGGTCACGCACGACGTTCCGGCCTATGCCCTCGTATACGGCACGCCCGCCCGCCCGCAGGGCTGGATGAGCGCCGCCGGCCACCGCCTCGAATTCGACGCGCAGGACCGGGCCGCCTGCCCCGAAACCGGCGAGAGATACGAGCGCAGCACCGACGGCACCACGGTGCGGCCGGTGGCCACCAAAACCACCCGGCTGCCACAGGCCAGCAGCTAGCAACCGATTATCAGCAACCGACAACTACTTCTCGTGTACGACCAACTATTGCGCAAAGAGGCCACGCTGGCCGTCATCGGCCTCGGCTACGTGGGCCTGCCCATCGCCCTCGAATTCGCCAAGCAGCTGAAGGTGATTGGCTTCGACATCAACGCCGGGCGCGTGGCCCAGATGAAGCAGAACATCGACCCCAGCGGTGAGCTCGAAGCCAGGGATTTTGAGGGTTGCGACATCACCTTCACCGACTCGCTGGAGGTGCTGCGGCAGGCGCAGTTCTACATCGTGGCCGTGCCCACGCCTATCGACGAGCACGCCCAGCCCGACCTCAAGCCGCTGCTCGGCGCGTCGGGCTCGGTGGGCAAGGTGCTGAAAAAGGGCGACTACGTGGTGTTCGAAAGCACCGTGTACCCCGGCTGCACCGAGGAAGACTGCATTCCGGTGATGGAGCGCCACTCGGGCCTGAAGTTCCCGACCGATTTCAAGGTGGGCTACTCGCCCGAGCGCATCAACCCCGGCGACAAGGAGCACACCCTGCGCCGCATCGTGAAAGTGGTGAGCGGCAACGATGCCGAAGCCCTCGACACCGTGGCTAAGGTGTATGAGCTGGTGGTGGATGCCGGCGTGCACCGCGCCAGCAGCATCCGGGTGGCAGAGGCGGCCAAAATCATCGAAAACACCCAGCGCGACGTCAACATCGCGCTGATGAACGAGCTGTCGATGATTTTCGACCGCATGAACATCAACACCTACGAGGTGCTCGAAGCCGCCGGCACCAAGTGGAACTTCCTCAAGTTCAGCCCCGGCCTGGTGGGTGGCCACTGCATCGGCGTCGACCCTTATTACCTGACCTACAAGGCTAAAGAGCTGGGCTACGACGCCAAAGTCATTCTGAGCGGCCGCACTACCAACGACAACATGGGGGCCTACATCGCCCGCAAAACGGTGCAGATGATGATTAAGAAAGGCAAGGACGTGGCCCGCAGCCGCGTGCTGGTGATGGGCGCCACCTTTAAGGAGAACGTGGAAGACATCCGCAACTCGAAGGTGGCCGACGTGATTCAGGAGCTGAAAAACTTCTCGGTGAATGTCGACATCGTGGACCCCCACGCCGACTCGAACGAGTTGCACCACGAGTACGGCTTCCGCCTGACCCACACCGACGACGTGCGCACCGACTACGACGCCGTGATTGTGGCCGTGAGCCACAAGTCGTACGCCGAAAAAGACGAAGCTTATTTCGAGTCCATCACCGCCGAAAACCCCGTGCTGGTCGACATCAAAGGCCTGTACCGCGGCAAGATGAAGGACATGCAGTACTGGAGCCTTTGATGCAATGGATGAATGGGCAGATGGGTGAATGGGTGCATGCTTTTTTGCTTCGCCTTTGTCATTCACCCATTCACCCCTTCACTCATTCACCCATTGAAAATTATGCGCAGCAAAATTTTAGTTACCGGCGGGGCCGGGTACATTGGCTCCCACACGGTGGTCGAGCTGTTTCACGCCGGCTACCAGCCGGTTATGATTGATAATTTCAGCAACTCACGGGAATCGGCGCTGGCCGGTATCGAGTCGATTCTGGGCACGACCGTACCGATTTACCGCATCGACTGCGGCGACGTGGCGGCGCTGCGGCAGGTGTTCGCGGCGGAGCAGGACATTAAGGGGGTGATTCACTTTGCGGCCTACAAGGCGGTGGGCGAGTCGGTAGCCAAGCCGCTGGCCTACTTCCAGAACAACGTGGGTTCGCTGCTGAAGCTGCTGCAGGTGATGAAGGAGTTTGAGGTGGAAAGCCTCGTGTTTTCGTCGTCGTGCACCGTGTATGGCATCCCCGATGCGCTGCCCGTGACGGAGGCCACGCCCACCAAGCCGGCCTCGTCGCCCTACGGCCGCACCAAGCAGATGTGCGAAGACGTGGTGCATGACGTAGCCGCTGCCGCCGATAACACGCTGCATACCATTCTGTTGCGCTATTTCAACCCGATTGGGGCGCATGCTTCGGCCAAAATCGGCGAGCTGCCGCTGGGCGTGCCCAACAACCTCGTGCCGTTCATCACCCAAACGGCAGCCGGCATCCGCGCGCTGCTGACCATCAACGGCAGTGACTACGACACGCCCGACGGAACCAATGTGCGCGACTACATCCACGTCGTGGATTTGGCCAAGGCCCACATCGTGGCCGTGCAGCGCCTGCTCGACCGCAAAGCCCCCGAAACCGTCGAAACCTTCAACGTCGGCACCGGCCACGGCAACTCGGTGCTCGAAGTGGTGCAGGCCTTCGAAAAAGCCAGCGGCCAGCCGCTGAACTACCGCATCGGCCCGCGCCGCCCCGGCGACGTGCCCGCCATCTACGCCGACGCGACGAAGGCCGAGCAGGTACTGGGCTTCAAAACCGAAACCTCACTGGCCGACTCGCTTGCCAGCTCCTGGAAGTGGCAGCAAACGCTGGGCAATGGGTGAACGGCTGAATGGCTGGATGGGTGAATGATACCCGGAAAGCCATTCGCTCATTCACCCATTCAGCCATTCACCCATTCACCCATTGACAGTATGAAAATCCTCATCACCGGCGGGGCCGGCTTCATCGGCTCCCACGTTATTCGGCTGTTCGTTACGAAATACCCCGAGCACCAGATTCTCAACCTCGATGCGCTGACCTACGCCGGCAACCTGGAGAACCTGCGCGACATTGAGCAGGCGGCAAACTACCGCTTTATCAAGGGCGACATTGCTGACCAGCCTTTCATCGACCAGCTGTTTGCCCATGAGGAGCCCGACGCCGTGATTCACCTCGCGGCCGAAAGCCACGTCGACCGCAGCATCACCGACCCGATGGCGTTCGTGAAAACCAACGTTATCGGCACGGTGAACCTGCTGAACGCGGCCCGCCACCTGTGGCAGCCCGGCGGCTACGACGGCCACGTATTCTACCACGTGAGCACCGACGAAGTATACGGCTCGCTGGATTTCGGCCCCGAGATGTTCACGGAGGAAACCAGCTACGACCCGCGCTCGCCCTACTCGGCCTCCAAAGCCAGCTCCGACCACTTCGTACGGGCCTGGCACCACACCTACGGCCTGCCCATCAAGCTCAGCAACTGCTCGAACAACTACGGCCCCAACCACTTCCCCGAAAAGCTGATTCCGCTGGCCATTCACCGCCTGCGCACCGGCCAGCCGGTGCCCGTGTATGGCAAAGGCGAAAACGTGCGCGACTGGCTCTTCGTAAAGGACCACGCCACGGCCATCGACGCGGTGTTCCACAAGGGCAAAAACGGCGATACCTACAACATCGGCGGCGTGAACGAGTGGCAGAACCTGAAGCTTATCGAGCTGCTCTGCGACGTGGTGGATGAGAAAGCCGGCCAGGCGCCGGGCACCTCGCGCAAGCTCATCAAGTTCGTGACCGACCGCGCCGGCCACGACATGCGCTACGCCATCGACTCCAGCAAAATCATGAACGAGCTGGGCTGGAAACCCTCCGTGACCTTCGAGCAGGGCCTGGCCCAGACCGTGGACTGGTACCTCGCCAACGAGGAATGGCTGAACCGCGTCACCAGCGGCGCGTACCAGGATTACAACCAGCAGCAATACGGGGCGTAGGGGCGCGTTGCACGCGCCCGGACGGTAGCGCATTGTAAGCAGTTATTCATCAGTAAACCCGGCACCATTCTTCAACGGCACCATTTAGCCGGGCGCGTGCAACGCGCCCCTACCATGTACGAAACTCCTTTTCATTCCCGGCCGCTCGATAACCTGACCTTTCTCGTGACCGGCGGCGCGGGCTTCATCGGCTCCAACATCGTGGAGTATTTGCTGAAATACGGCGCTCAACAAGTGCGGACCCTGGACAACTATTCCAATGGCTTCCGCAAAAATCTGGCGCTGT
>JANNDE010000037.1:0-5282 GCA_031387395.1 Hymenobacter sp. | reverse complement strand
GGCGGTGTGGCTGCACGAATATTTAGCCGATTTCCCCGGCCAGGCCGACGTGCTGCGCTACGTGCTATGCGCCAACGCCCCCGAAACCAAGGACAACGACTTCACCTGGAAGGACTTCCAGGCTCGCAACAACAACGAGCTAGTGGCCACGCTCGGCAATTTCGTGAACCGTGCCGCCGTGCTCACGCACAAATTTTTCGAGGGCCGCGTACCAGAATTGGGCGAATTACAGCCCATCGACCAGGATGCTTTTGCGCAACTGGCCGAATTCCCGGCGAAAGTGGGCGAGCTGATTGAAAATTACCGCTTCCGCGATGCGCTGGCTGAGGTAATGAACCTGGCCCGCCTCGGCAATAAATACCTGGCCGAAACCCAGCCCTGGCACCTCATCAAAACCGACGCGGCGCGCACCGGCACCGTGCTGCACGTGTCGCTGCAAATTGCCGCCGCCCTGGCCCCGCTACTCCAGCCCTTCCTGCCCGAGTCGGCGCAGAAGCTGGCCACCATGCTCAACCTGGAAATCGGCTCCTGGGCCACCGCCGGCCGCCCCGATGCCCTCGCCGCCGGCCAGCTGCTGCGCGAAGCCGCGCTGCTGTTTGGTAAAATTGAAGATGCCGTGGTCGAGACCCAGGTGCAGAAGCTGCTCGACACCAAAAAGGAAAACCAGCTGGCGAATACGCCGGTAGCTCCGGCCAAAGCCGATATCTCCTTCGATGATTTCGGACAGATGGATTTGCGCATCGGCACCATTACGGCCGCTGAAAAAGTAGCCAAAACCAAAAAGCTGCTTAAACTCACCGTCGACTTAGGCCTGGAGGAGCGCACCATTGTGAGCGGCATCGCCGAGCACTTCATTCCCGAGGCCCTGATTGGCCAGCAGGTGCAGGTGTTACTCAACCTCGCGCCCCGCGAAATCAAAGGCATCCAAAGCCAGGGCATGCTCCTGATGGCCGAAAATGCGGATGGTAGCTTGGCATTGATGCAGCCCAGTAAGCCCGTGCGCAACGGCAGCGGCGTAGCGTAAATCACTCGCTTTTCCACATAAAAAAGGCTCGTCCGCGCAATGCGAATGAGCCTTTTTTATGCGATTTGATATACAATAGGACTTACGCAATTTTAGCCCCAGCGGGGCGACATATCGGTAGTAAATAATTGATAAACAAGGACAAAGCCCCAGCGGGGCGACACTCGTTAGCATCCATCTGACGAATGTCGCCCCGCTGGGGCTTTGTTCTCACTACCAGGGATTTCCTACCGATATGTCGCCCCGCTGGGGCTAAAAAAACAAACCTTTGCGTAAGTCCTAATTCATAATTCACCTAATGTATAGCAAAGCGGAAGTGACCCAACTGCGCCAGACTTTCTGGACGACCTTTGGGCAGTATATGGCCCCCGTGCCCTCGGCCGAGGGCGATACCACCAATTGGATAAATTACAAGACGGGGCTCAAGAACGTGTATTTCCGGATGCAGGCGGATAAGGCGCGGGCCAGCATCGCCATCGAGCTCACGCACCCCGACGCGGGCATTCGCGAGCTGTTCTGGGAGCAGTTTCAGGAGCTGCGCACCCTGCTGCACGAAGCCCTGGGCGAGGAATGGACCTGGGACGCGACCGCCACCGACGCCAACGGCGAGCAGCTGAGCCGGATTTATACCGACCTGGCCCCAGTGAATCTGTTCAGCCGCGACGACTGGCCCCGGCTGATTTCGTTTTTCAAGCCCCGGCTCATTGCCCTGGATGCCTTCTGGGCCGACGCGCAATGGTCGTTTGAGGCGCTGAAGTAGCGGGTTAGACGCATTCCCGCCAAAATGGTATCTTTGCAGACCCCGTACCTACCCATGTTGGCACTAGTTACCCGTTTTTGGTTCTCGCTCCGCTTTGCCCTGCTCGCCGCCACGGTGCTGCTGGTGCTGGGCCTGAACCAGCGCGCCGTGCGCGTGCTGCGGCCCACCGGTAAGGGCGAGGCGCGCTTCGTGCGCGCCATGGTAGTGAAGCAGAAGGTGCTGCTCGAAGCTACGGCTTCGGCCAAGCACTTCGTGGCCCCGCCGCTGGCAGCTTGGCTGCCGGCCGCCGTGCCGAACCTGTGGCTGCCCACGCTACGCCAGGCGCTGGCCGTGCCGCGCCTGCGGGCGGGCATCCGGATGGGCGCGGTGTTTCGGGCACGGCTGCTGGCCGTGGCCTTGTCGCCGCAGGCACCCTAGTGAAGTGTTGAATTTTGAGGGTTGAGAGTTGAATGACTGTTCGCTGGATAGCGAATGGCTCATGTTCAACACTCAACCCTTTTCTCTTTCGCTTTGCTTATTCTCCGCTTTTAATCCCGGGAATTCAACCCTCAACATTCAAAACTCAACCCTTCTAATAATGCGTAACAAAGGATTAATCATTGCCCTCACGCTCGTCGTGACGGCGCTGTGCGCCTACTTTCTGTTCTTCACCTACGTCTCGCGCGGGGTGCAGAGCAAGGCCGTGGCCTACGCCACCCACAATGGCAAGCTCGATGAAACGGCCCGCCAGCACTACCTCGACTCAGTGTGGCGCGCGCCGGTGTACGGCCCCTTCACCTACCGCGAGGTGCGCCAGAGCGAGCTCGGCCTCGGCCTCGACCTGAAAGGCGGCATGCACGTCACGCTGGAAGTATCGCCGGTGGAAATCGTGCGCGCCATGAGCGGCAACAGCAAGGACGCCGCCTTCAACAAGGCGCTGGCGCAGGCCCAGACGGCCCAGAAGGCCGCCCCGACCACGCCCTTCACCACGCTGTTTGCCCAGGCTTACCAGCAGACCTCGAACGGCCAGCCGCTGGCCCGCATCTTCGCTAACTCGACCAACAAGAGCCGCAACATCACCATCAACTCGACCAACGAGAAGGTGCTATCGGCCATTGATAAGGAAGTAGAAGAGGCCATCGACCGCTCGTTCAACATCCTGCGTACCCGCGTCGACAAATTCGGCGTGAACCAGCCCAGCATCCAGCGCGTGAAAGGTACCGGCCGCCTCCAGATTGAGCTGCCCGGCGTGGATAACCCCGACCGCGTGCGCAAGCTGCTGCAAGGCCAGGCCAAGCTGGAGTTCTGGGAAGTATGGAACCAGAACGAAATCGGCCCCTACCTGGTGGCCCTCGATAAGCAGCTGCAAGCCAAAGATGCCGCCAAAACGGCCCCGGCTGCCAGCCTGAACATGGCCGACACCACGGCCACCGCTGCCGCCGCCAAAGGCGACACGACTTCGCTGGCCGCCCAGCTCGCCAAGAAAGCCAAGCTCGGCAAAGGTGCCGCCGACTCGTCGGCCACCGCCAACCAGGGCGGCAAGCTGGCCAAGCTCTTCACCATGCCCGGCCGCCTGGGCGTGAACCTGCGCGACACGGCTAGCATGAATGCCATCCTGCGCTCGCCCGAAGCCAAGGCTACTTTGCCTTCGACCCTGGCCCTGCTCTGGAGCCTGAAGCCCACCACCATCGACAAGCAGGAATACCTGGAGCTGATTCCGGTGCGCAAAACCCGCGACGGCGTGCCCCCCATGAGCGGCGAAGTCGTGAGCGATGCCCGCGCCGACATCGGCCAGACCGGCCAGCCGGAAGTGCTGATGAACATGACTCCCGCCGGCTCGCGCAAGTGGGCGAAAATGACGGCCGCCAACATCGGCAAGCAAGTGGCCATGGTGCTCGACGACTATGTGTGCTCGGCCCCGGTGGTGCAGAGCGAAATCACGGGCGGCGGCACCAGCATCACGGGCAGCTTCGCCATCGAAGACACCCAGGACTTGGCCAACCAGCTGAAAGCCGGTAAGCTCCCCGCCCCCACCCGCATCGTGGAAGAGGCCGTGGTAGGCCCGTCGCTGGGCCGCGAGGCCATCAACCAGGGCCTGTACTCGTCGCTGGCCGGCGTGGTGATTATCATGCTGTTCATGGCCTTCTACTACGGCCGTGCCGGCGTGGTAGCCGACATCGCCCTGCTCTTCAACATCTTCCTGATTCTGGGCGTGCTGGCGCAGTTCGGCACCGCCCTCACCCTGCCCGGCATCGCCGGTCTGATTCTGGTGATGGGTACCTCAGTAGATGCTAACGTGCTGATTTTCGAGCGGGTGCGGGAAGAGCTCGACCACGGCCTCGGCCTCAGCGATGCCATTAACAAGGGCTACGCCCGGGCCTTCTCGGCCATTTTTGACTCGAACGTGACGACCATGCTGATTGCCGTGATTCTCGGCTTCTTCGGCACGGGCCCGGTGCAGAGCTTCGCCATCACGCTCGGCATTGGCGTGCTCACCTCGTTCCTGTCGGCCGTGTACGTGTCGCGCCTCATCATCGAGTGGATGGTGAAGGATAACGAGAACCACCCGATGACCTTCAGCACCTCGATTTCGCGCAACCTGTTCAAGAACCTGAACTTCGATATCGTGGGTAAGCGCAAGCTGGCTTACACGTTCTCGGCGGCGTTTATCCTCATCGGCTTTGGGCTGATGTACGCGCAGGGCGGCCCCAACCTGGGCGTGGACTTCAAAGGCGGCCGCGCCTACGTGGTCGACTTCAACAAAACGATGGTCGCCTCCGACGTGGCCAACAAAATCCGCCCCGCGTTCCAAGATGAGGGCCTCGAAGTGAAGCAGTACGGCTCGCCCGACCGCCTGCGCATCACCACCGGCTACCTGGCTGAGGATGAAAGCGCTGGTGCCGATGCCAAAGTGGTGGCCGCCCTCAACAAAGGTCTGCAGCAGTACAGCGCCGATGCCCCGGTTATCAAGTCGACCTCGAAAGTGGGCGCGACCATTGCCGACGACATCAAGCGCACTTCGGTGCTGTCGCTGGGCCTCACGCTGCTGGGCATCTTCATCTACGTGCTGTTCCGCTTCGAGCGCTGGCAGTACTCGATGGCCGCCGTTATCGCGCTGTTCCACGATGCGCTGCTCGTGATTGCCGCCTTCCCGATTGCCCGTCTCTTCGGCCTGAACTACGAGATGGACCAGATTTTCGTGGCCGCGCTGCTCACGGTTATCGGTTTCTCGATGAACGACACGGTGGTTATCTACGACCGTATCCGTGAGTACCTGCGCGAAAACCCCAAGCTGACCTTCGCCCAGGTGGTGAACCCGGCCCTGAACTCGACCTTCTCGCGCACGATGATTACGTTCACCACCGTGTTCCTGGTAGTGCTCGTGATGTACATCTTCGGCGGGGAAACCCTGCGCTCGTTCTCGTTCGCGATGATTATCGGCGTAATTTTCGGCACCTACTCGTCGCTGTTCATCGCCATCCCGATTATCCTCGACACCTACGGCAAGAAAGAGGAGCG